>CAMBPS010000021.1 GCA_945869675.1 Prosthecobacter debontii
CTTCATGCTGAAGTCCATCAAAGGCGCTGGAGCCTACATCTGCGGGGAAGAAACCGCCTTACTGGCCAGCCTCGAAGGCCAACGCCCCGAAGTGCGCACACGTCCACCCTTCCCCACCATCGAAGGCCTTTTCCGCAAGCCTACCATCGTTAACAACGTCGAGACCTTTTCCAACATCCACGCCTTGCTCACCCTCGGCGGAAAAGCCTACGCCCAAATCGGCACGCCTCAGTCCACTGGGCCGAAGCTCCTCTCTCTCGACAGCCATTTCGCGAAACCCGGCATCTACGAAGTAGCCATGGGCACACCTTTGCAAACCGTCATCGACTTAGCGGGCGGCTTCAAATCCAAGATCAAAGCCATCCAGATCGGTGGACCGCTCGGCGGCCTCATCCCCATGAGCCACATCGCCCAACTCACCGTCGATTTCGAAAGCTTCAAGAAAACCGGTTTCCTCCTCGGCCACGCTGGCGTCGTCAGCATCCCTGAGTCCATGCCGATGATCGAATACATCCAGCATCTCTTTCAATTCACTGCCGATGAAAGCTGCGGCAAATGCTTCCCCTGCCGCCTCGGCAGCACACGCGGCAAAGAACTCATTGCCAAAGCCCGTGGCGACAGCAGCTACAAGATCGACCGCGAGCTCATCACCGATCTGCTCGATACCATGGAGCAAACCAGCCTCTGTGCCCTCGGCGGCGGCGTGCCCCTGCCGATCAAAAACGCGCTGGAGCATTTCCAGAACGAACTCGCCCCATTCTTCAAAGCTTAATTTAACCGCTCACTGCCATGGTCCAGGATCTCTCCACGCTCACCGCATTCATTGATGGCGAACCTTTTCGCTTCGAATCAGGCGATACGCTGCTCAACTACATCGACCGGCACAAAGGACGTGGCTTTGTGCCGACGCTCTGCGATGCGCCGCAGTTGGAGCCGTATGGCGCCTGCCGCGTTTGCTCGGTCGAAGTAGCCTTGCAGGCCGATGGACCGCGCCGTGTCGTGGCCTCCTGCCACACGCCTTTATCCGCAGGCATGCATGTCTTCACCGAATCGCCAAAAGTTCGGAAACTGCGCAAAAACATCGTCGAACTCGTGCTCACGGACCATCCGCTGGACTGCCTGACCTGCGAGGTCAGTGGCAACTGCGAGCTGCAAACCGTGGCTGCCAAAGTGGGCATCCGTGGCGTGCGTTATCCGGCAGGTGCAAACCATCTGGATCGGGCGAAGGATCACTCGCACCCCTACATGACCAGTGAGCTGGCCAAGTGCATCAACTGCTCACGCTGCGTGCGTGCTTGCGATGAAATCCAAGGGCAGCATGTACTCTCGATGCATGGCCGCGGCTTCAATGCCAAGATCATCAAAGGCCTTGATCAATCCTTTGCCGACTCTGAATGCGTCTCCTGCGGTGCCTGTGCTCAGGCCTGCCCCACCTCGGCCATCAGCGATGTCTTCTTCTCAAAGTCCATTGAGGCAACCAAGAAAACACGCACCATCTGCACTTACTGCGGCGTCGGCTGCAATCTGAATGTGGCGACCAAGGGCGATGAAGTGCTTAGCATTCAGGCACCTGTCGATGCCGAGGTGAACCATGCCCATACTTGCCTGAAAGGCCGTTTTGCCTTCAAGTTCTACAATCATCGAGATCGCCTGCGCAAGCCGCTTATCAAACAAGCCGACGGCAGCTTTGCCGAGGCGACCTGGGAAGAAGCCTATGACCACATCTTTGCCAATCTGACCCGTATCAAAAAGGATCATGGTGGCAATGCCGTCGCAGGCATCTCCTCTGCCCGCTGCACCAATGAGGAAAACTACCTCATGCAGAAATTCATCCGTGCCGTGATGGGCACGAACAACATCGACTGCTGCGCCCGCGTCTGCCATTCCCCCACCGCCTGGGGCATGCAGAAGAGCTTCGGTACAGGGGCCGCGACGAACTCTGTCGAAGATCTCGAATACACGAAGTGCATCATGGTCATCGGAGCCAATCCGACCGAAGGCCACCCCGTCACCGGTGCACGATTGAAGCAGCAAGTGATGAAAGGTGTACCTCTCATTGTGATCGATCCACGCAAGATCGAACTGGTGCCCTATGCGAAGCATCACCTCCAGCTCCGCCCAGGCACGAATGTGGCGCTGCTGAACCTGTTCGCCCGCTTCATCCTAGACGCAGGTTTGGTGAAGACCGAGTTCGTCCGCAAGCGTTGCGAGAACTGGGACGCCTTTGAATCCGGCCTGCGCGCACTCGACATCGACGAGCTGGAAAAAATCACCGGCGTGGACAAAGAACTCGTCCGCGCTGCTGCTCTGGAATACGCCACGTCTGAAGCCGCCATGAGCTTCCACGGACTCGGCGTGACCGAGCACGAGCAAGGCGCCAAAACCGTCATGCTCATCTCCAACTTAGCCATGATGACCGGCAACATCGGCCGTCCAGGCGTTGGGGTGAATCCGCTGCGCGGTCAAAACAACGTGCAGGGCGCTGCCGACATGGGTTGCCAACCGCATCAAGGCGCAGGCTATTTTGAAATGGATGACGTCACCGTGCAAAAGCGCTACGCCGACTTCTATGGCATGCCATCGCCGACTGAACCTGGCTGGAAAATCCCGCAAATGTTCGATGCCGCCATCGAAGGCAAATTGAAGGCCCTTTGGCTGATGGGCGAAGACGTCGTGCAGACCGATCCTGACGTGCATCACGTCCGTCATGCCATGGAAAGCCTGGAGTTCCTAGTCGTGCAGGAGATCTTCATGACCGAGACCGCGAAGTACGCCCACGTCATTCTTCCAGCCTCCAGCTTCCTGGAAAAGAGCGGCACCTTCACCAATGCCGAGCGCCGAGTGCAGCGTGTCAATGCTGCCGTCAAACCCCTCTCCGGCACCAAGCCGGATGGACAAATCATGTGCGAAGTCCTGCAGCGTTTCGGTTTCCCACAGCCAGACTACACGCCCGATGGTGTGCTGGCCGAGATCGCTCAAATCGTGCCTTTCTTCCAAGGTGCCACCTGGGAAAATCTCAGCATCAACGGCAAGCAATGGCCCATCGCCGCTGACGGCACCGACACGCAGATTTTGCATCAGGAGTCGTTCAAACGTGGTCTTGGCAAATTCCATTTCTTCCCATGGATCGAGTCCACCGAACTCAAGACCAACGGCCAGGAATTCCCCTTCATTCTTACCACCGGCCGCATTTTAGAGCACTACAACTGCGGCACCATGACCCGCCGCACCGGCAATGGCGAGATCGTCGTGCAGGACTATCTCTCCCTCAATCCTGCCGATGCCCAGCGCAAATCCATCCGCAGTGGCGACCAAGTGAAGCTCTTCAGCGCCCGTGGTGAAGTCGAGCTCGAAGCCCGCGTCACCGATGAAGTCAAACCTGGCATTCTCTACACCACCTTCCACTTCCCCGACGCCATGGTGAACAACGTCACCGGCCAAGGCTGCGACGGCGACACCCTCTGCCCCGAATACAAAGTGATCGCCGCCGATGTCGAATTCGTCAGCGCTGGCAAACCAAAGAAGAAGCGAATGATGGAGAGGGTGTGATCCTTGCTAGAAAGAGGGTTTCAACCTAATGAAATCAAGACTGCTGCGATTCCTGGAACTTATTGGATTAACAGCGATCTTGATCGTGCTGCTTATGGTCACAGGAATCGGTGCCATCTTTCTGCGCTCTGACTTGTATTCCTTTCGTCCCAGACTAGAGCGTATTCACAAAATCATTGAGAATCAGCGTCAAGCGACACCAACCATCCCCCCTTTTTTGCTGAAGTGCATCGAGAATGACTTAACCAATAACGGAGTCGATCTCTTTTCAGCAAAACAGCTACTCTTTCACTTCGGCCTCAATAGAACCACCAATGTTCGTTGGCCAGCTCGTTGTTACATGTGGTGCTATTCAGTTCGCTGGCATATCAGTCCATCAGACAGAGACCTCCTAGCCTGCGCTTTTTTAGGCTCCGATGGTAATAGCCATCAGGGCATTCATCACATGTCACAACAGCTTCACCAAAAGCCAATCACAGAACTGAGTGAATACGAAATAGCCGAAGTCTTCGCTGCCTGTAGGGGGCCAACTCGCTACTCGCGAGACCGCGAAATTCTAAAACGTCATTCCGAGGATCTAGTGAGAATGACCCGATCTAGCGAAGCGGAACAATTCACATCTCTTCCTTGAGCTTTTCGCAATCAGATACTAGGTGGTTTTTTTCGCTTTCACATTTATACCAGCAGGACGTGAATTTAGTCTTTTCTTCCAAAAATCCAACCAAGTAAGCGATCTAACCAACGAGGCGTATTGGCAGCCTTGAGCTCTTCTGGCGGCGGATCGAGTGTTACATTGTTCTGTGATGCCCATTGGCGAAGAAAGACTTTATCGGGAATGTCCTTCTCACGAATCGTCTGTTTCATTCGCCACATCGTCTTGTGAGAAGCGACGGGAACTGGCACGCCCTGCACGTCTTTGATCACCGCGTCGACGATCGCATCGGCATAAGTGATGCCGCAGCCTGATTTCATGAGATCAATCATGATTTCATCACCGATACGCACCACGCCATAATGATCTACTTCCCCCGGCTTCACCTGTGCCGCAGCATGATCAGGCAATGAACTGAGACATTGCAAGACTTTGGCCTCATTTTCCTCTCCGACTTCGATCAGTAGATCAACATCACTGGTGAATCGTGGGTAACCATGCAGAATGATGGCAAAGCCGCCCACGAGCACATACTTAGCATCAGCCGCATTGAGATCGCGGCAAAGATGAGCTATGTCATCGAAGTCAGGCTCGCGAGTTAGAGTTTCGCCCGTTTCAGAATTTGCTGCGTCTCCCATGCGTTGGATTGCTCGTGAGTTTCAAAACGGAATACCCCTTTCGGCAACGATGTCCTGCCACCAGTCAGTCCTCGGCCTATCCGCAGGAGAGCAGCATAGCGTTTCTGCGGAGAGACTGGCTTTGAGTTACCAACGGTCAGGCCAATGTACTCATCCAAGTTCACGATGGAATCTGTGTCGCCGAGACCCGGTGGTAGTTTCATGCTTTCATGATAATGCACGATGCCTATTCGTAAACTCGAAGTTAGATCACTGGATTTACAAACCTTCCTTAAGCTTTGTGATCAGATACTCCGTCGTCGTTTTAGCTTTCACCTCGGTCACGCCAGGATAGAAAAGCTCACAGGCGACGCCGTTGGCTTTGCAATGCTCTTGCAGCTTCACGCCAAAGTTGGCGGTATGCGTCGGATCTTTCTCGACTTGCCCTAGGGCTGGAGGGCCACTGTAAAAGAGATAGATGGCTGGATCGTCGGAGGTCACGAGCGCGTAGGGCGAGTATTCAGCGATCCATGGCAGGATTTTTTCCCGAGCGGCCACGAAGTCGTCGAAGTTCTTGAACTCGCCATTCTTGCTGAAGGCATGGCCACCATACTTGCTGTTCGGCGTCCACTCGCGCATCTGTTTCGGATCGAGGGTTGTCTGGGCACCGAGAACGGCCGCACACCAGAGGCGGGTGGATTCGCGAGCAATCGGATCGCTGCTCTTGGCGTCTGCCATGTCGGGATGGAAGGCCAACCAAAGACTGGAGCAAGCGCCGGCAGAACCGCCACTGGCGCCGATGCGCTGCTTATCGATGTTCCACTCGCCTGCGCGGCTGCGCACGAACTGCAAGGCCCGTGCCGCATCATGCAAAGGAGCTTTCACCGGTGGCACAACCTCCTGCGATTGAGAAATGTAGCGGTAATTGATCGAGACGACTGAAATTCCTTCCTTCAAATAGGGTTCAACAGCGATCCCTGCTTTATCTCCGCCCTGCCAGCCACCGCCATGGATGAAGAAAAGCAGCGGAGTCGGCTTGTCAGACTTCGCCTGCCAAAAATCCAGCACATCACGCTCAAACTCGCCATACCGCACATTGGCCGCCGTTGGAGTCGGATTCTTCGGATAGACCTTTTTAGGCGGAGCCGCTTTTTTCGGAGCCGCGGCTTTTTTAACTGGTGTTTCAGCCGCCAAAGCAAAGCTGGTCAGCAAGAGAAGAGTGAGGATGGGCTTCATGGTGAAGCATCAAACGTCGCCCTCATGATCAACCTAGCAAAAAGATGGCCTTTGATGAGATAAAAAAGCCACAGACTCAACCCATTCAAGTCCTATTCCGCACGCGGATGGCAGAGAAGGATGACGACGAGGCAGAACCGTAAAAGTGCACAGAAAATGCAGAGGCAAAGATTTTTCAAGAAATTGAAACCTTCACAACTCGTTAATTGCGAGTGGTGCACTCCAGTGGACTCGAACCACTAACCTTCTGATCCGTAGTCAGATGCTCTATCCATTGAGCTAGGAGTGCATTGGCTGTATAGCCAGTCAGCTTTCGCTGAGGAAACAAAGACTAGACGAAGAGGTCCTTTTGTCAAATGCGCGGTGGAAAAATCTCGCACACGGCTTTGGAGGCGTCGTCTAGAAGGAACTGAGGACTGCCCGTTTTTACAAATAAGCGCAACTTCAGCCGATGCTTTTCGTTTCAGGGGCGGCAGACAAGACTGTTCTCATCATGAAAGCGCTTCATTTCCTCTTTTTGACCACTTTGGCCAGCCTGCCTCTCCAGGCTCAAACCACGGCACCAGATGGCAATGCCAATTTCCGCCAGTGGAAGGACGTTTCTGGGCGCACGGTGGAGGCCACCTTTCGCGGGGTCGAGAGTGGTCAGGTGTATCTGCAAACGCGGAATGGCTTCGTTCACCGCATCCCGCTGGAGCGGCTAGCACCCGAGGATTTAAAACTGGCACAAACGCTGAAGCCCGAAGGATTGGGCATTCCGAAAGATCCCAATGTGGCCCAAGCGGCAGCGGTGATCGACAAAGGCGTTCTCATGGGTCTGACGAATGCTGGTCAAAAACCCAATGCTCTTGCCAGTGACGAACAGTTCGTGCGCCGCGTCTATCTGGATCTGGCTGGGCGAATCCCGACCCGAGAAGAAACGGTCAGCTTTTTAAACGATACGAGCAGCTCAAAGCGAGCCAACGTGATCGATACCCTGATCAAGGACGATGGCTTCAGCTCGCGGATGTACAACTATTTCTCCGATATGCTGCGGATCGCCGATGACGCGCAGAAGTCGAAGTTCTTCACTTACCAAGAGTGGTTAAAGAAGCAGATTGCTGAGAATCGTCCTTGGAATGCTGTGGTGCGGGATCTGATGGTGGCTGATGGCAAACTGCTGGAAAATGGTGCTACAGGCTACCTGCTTCGGGATCGCGGCATGAGGCTGGATAATTTAAGTCTCACACTCAGCACCTTCCTCGGTGCCAATGTATCCTGTGCACAGTGCCATGATCATCCCTTTGCGGATTGGACTCAAAAGCAGTTCTATGAGATGGCAGCCTTCTTTGGTTCCTCGGATACCTACAATAAAAAAGCCGGCAATTACGGTCTCAAAGGCTTGCGCGAGGAGCTGAGCCCAAGGGAATTCGGGATTGCCCGCAAGCTCATGTATGCCAATCAACTGAGTATCAATGACGGCCTGAAAAACGATCAGACACTGCCTGACGACTACAAATACAAAGACGCCAAACCTGGCGACTTAGTCACGCCGAAGCTGATCACTTGGACAGCCAATGATCATCGCCTGCGCTGCTATCAAGATGCCCAGACAGCCATCAAGAAGGGCGACGACGATAGCCACCTGCGCGAAGTTTTTGCGGACTGGATGACCAGTCCGGAGAATCCACGCTTTGCCATGACCATCGCCAATCGCATGTGGAAGCTGATGTTTGGTGTCGGCCTCAAAGAACCCGTGACCGACCTTGATGATCCCAATGCTTGCAGCAATCCACTGCTGCTTCAGCACTTGGCCAAAGAGATGGTCCGCCTCAAATTCGATCTGCGCGCCTTCACACGATTGATCTGCAATACTCAAACGTATCAACGCGAAGCCGTGACCCGCGAACTAGCGCTGGGCGAGCCCTACTATTTCCCCGGCCCCATTCTCCGCCGCATGACCGCCGAACAGGCTTGGGACTCCTGCGTGGCCCTCGCCATCGGCGATAAGGTGGACGGTTTCAAGGCCCACCGCGCAGACTCTTACAGCACGGCGATGAACATCACGACTGAGGTGAATATAGGCATCATCAAAGAAAAAATCACCGAAATCGGAAGCCTGATGCGCGAAGCCAACGGCACCCTCGGCAAAGGTAAGGGCAAAGGTAACAAAAAGAAAAATAAAGCCATGCAGGCTGCTTCAGCGGCCTCTGATGAAGAAGGCGAATTTGCGCGACCTGAAATGATGCAAGGTCTAGCTCTAGCCCGCGCCTCCGAACTGCGTCAACCAGAGCGTGACGGCCATTTCCTGCGCATGTTTGGCCAGAGCGACCGCCAGATCGCCGACAGCAATAGCGAGGAAGGCAGCGTGCCTCAGGTGCTCATGCTCATGAATGGTGAGGCCCAAGAGGTACTCTCCGATCCCAAGTCACTCGTGCTGGCCACGGCCATGGGTCAGACGAAAGCGGAGGATAAAGTGGATTCTCTCTACCTTAGTTTCTTGAGTCGTAAACCCACAGCCAGTGAGATGACTGAGGCCAAGCAATCTCTCGACGCCGGACTCACCTCTGCCGATCTCTGCTGGGTGCTCTTCAACAGCCGCGAGTTCGTCTTTGTGCAGTAAGCTTCTTTTAATTCAGCCCCTTCCCCTGCCATGAACAGCCCTCTTCGTTCACTTGATTCTATTTCTCGCCGCCGCTTTGCCGAGCAGGTCGCTCGAACCACACTCGGTGTCACCCTACTACCTCACTTGCTCAACGGTGAGGCCGCCGCTCCGGTGGATAACAAACAGCTCGCAGGTTTTGGCAAAGCCAAAAATGTCATCTGGCTGCAGATGATCGGCGGTATGTCACACATCGACACGCTTGATCCGAAGACTGGCGATAGCAAAGGGCCCGGCGACCCGATTCAGACCAAGGCAGGTTATCAGCTTGGCGGTTATCTGCCGACACTGGCCAAAGATCACTCTGACAAGCTGGCCATCATTCGCAGCATGACCTCTAAAACCGGCGTGCATGCCTCGGGTCAATACCTGATGCGCACCGGCTATGAGCAACGTGGCACCATCAAGCACCCTGCTCTCGGAGCCTGGGCTCAAGAACTTCTGGGGAAAAGCAGCCAAAATCTGCCCTCTTCCGTGTGTGTGAATCGTGGCCCTGAACATGGCAATGGCTTCTTCTCCGCTGCCTACAGTCCGCTGCCGATCCACGATCCAGAAGCGGGGCTGCAATACGCCCAGTTCTCAGCCAGTGCCGACGTCATGAGTCAACGCCTGACATTGCTCAACAAGCTCGACTCAGGATTCCGCGCCAAATTCCAAGACACCAATCTCAAGGCTTACAGCGACTTTTATGACGACACGCTGAAATTGCTGAGCAGTGAAGATCTGAGCGCTTTCAAACTGACCGATGAAAAAGCTGCTGAACGCGAGGTCTATGGCATGAACAAATTCGGCCAAGGCTGCATGTTAGCGCGCCGCCTGATCGAGCGCGGCGTCCGCTTTGTTGAGGTCAGCTATGGAAGCTGGGACATGCACAATGACATCGACGAAGGCATGGAAGAACACGGCACCATTCTGGACACCGCCCTGTCCGCCCTTTTGAGTGAGCTGAAAGCCAAAGGCCTGCTGGAAAGCACGCTCGTTGTGCTTTGCTCCGAGTTTGGTCGTGGACCCAAGATCAACAGTCGCAATGGCCGTGATCATCACCCCAAAGTGTTCAGCACCCTGCTTGCCGGAGGCCCGGTCAAAGGTGGCACCATTTATGGCAGCAGTGATAAAGACGGCATGGCTGTGGCTGATAAACAAACCACCATTCAGGACTTCCATAGCACCGTTGGTCACGCCATGGGTCTGGACGTCAATCAAGTCGTCATGTCACCCAGCAATCGCCCCTTCACCGTTGGCGACAAAGGCAGCGTGATCATCGATATCCTCGCCTAGAGCGAGGCTACTTGGTTAAAGACCTCTGAGGGCGCTGATCAAAACATCAATGCCACTTTTAGGGCAAGATCTTGGCCACACCATCCATCCCCGAACGGACATGACCGTCGGAGTGAATCATGGGCTGTGGATTAGCGACGCGGCCCAGACCTCTGACGCCGGGCGCGTCAGCGTTGCCATCGCCCAAATCACGAAGCATCACCTCAGCTAAAGCACGGAGTTTGGCCACTTGCTCAGGTTGCTCTTTCGCTAGGTTTTTCGATTCCCCAATGTCAGACTCCAAATCGTAGAGTTCACCTTTTTGCAGGTGCAACTTCCAAGCTCCAGCACGCAGGGCCTGAAGATTGAAACCATGATAATAGTAGAAGACGTCATGGCCTTGTGCACCGGATTGACCCAGCAAAAGCGGAGAAATGTTCACACCATCAATGGCCCGCTCAGGTAAAGCAGCCCCGGCCAAAGAGGCAAAGGTCGGTAGCCAATCCATATGACTGGTGATGGCCGCAGTGCTTGATGCTGCTTGTACCTTACCAGGCCACCAGGCCAGTGTGCAGACGCGCATGCCACCTTCCAAGGTGCTGCCTTTACCCCCACGCAAAGGCGTATTGTCTGCGCCTTGATTGATTGGACCTCCGTTATCACTCGTGAAGATGACCAGTGTGTTCGAGTCCAGTTTCAAGTCGCGCAAGGTCGCGAGGATCTGCCCCACGCTCCAATCCACTTCTAAGGTCCAATCCTTCTGCAGACTGACACCGGATTTCCCCATGAAGTCCTGATGTGGGTAATCGGGGAAATGCACGGCATTGTGTGGCAGATAGATAAAAAAGGGCTGCTTCTGATGCTCGCGGATAAAGCTCACGGCACGTTCGGTGTAGCGACGAGTGAAGGTATGCTGCTGAGCGGCTTTCACGCGTTCCACCACTTGGCCTGCATCGACCAATGGCAGTGGCGGCTGGGCATCCCCCTTCAGTCCGGTTTCGTCAGCTGGCAGCTTTTTTTGAGCGCCAACTTTTGCTTTCCCCTTTCGGATAGGTTCGCCCGCGTTGCTTTTTGATCCTTCCGAAGCCAAGCCCATATCATTGGAATAGGGAATGCCAAAGTAGCTGTCAAACCCCTGGGCTGTCGGCAGAAATTCAGGCTGATCTCCCAAGTGCCATTTGCCGATGCAGGTCGTGAGATAGCCCTGCTTCTTCAGCACTTCAGCCACCGTGGTTTCGTCAGGATTCAGTCCCACGGCAGCCGATGGGAACAGGACACCGCTGATGGGTAGGACACGTTTTGGATAACAACCCGTCATCATTGCCGCGCGTGAGGGTGAGCATACAGGGGCCGCATAATGACTTGCCAGTTTCATGCCCTCAGCCGCCATTCGATCCAAGTTTGGCGTCTTCACATTTCCCCCAAAAGGGCTGATGTCTGCGTAGCCCAAATCATCGATGTTGATGAGGATGATGTTTGGCTTTTCAGCGGCAACCACAGAACTAAGGACTGGCAGAAAGAAACAATAAAATAAACGCTGCATCATAAGTGAGATCGGCATAAACTCAGTTTCTCTTTCGTTCTTGCACGAAAGACCAGAAGTCCAAACGGAGACTAGGCAAACCCTGCACCTCCTTCACCGTGATGCCGAACTGCGATTGAGTCTATCGCGAGACTCTATTTTGGTGTTAATACAAAGTGCGTGAAGGAACAGATTGTCGCCCTGCTTCGCATGTCTGTTCTTTTCCGATCTTTTGTCAGCCTTGGCCTATCACTTGCCCCATGACCAATCTCCAACTCGCCATCCAACTCTTTTTACAACTGGCCATCATCCTCATGGTCTGCCGCGTGGTCGGTATGATTGCCGCACGCTTTGGTCAGCCGCAGGTGGTAGCAGAGATGATCGCGGGAGTCTGCATGGGACCATCACTGATGGGCGCCTTTTTTCCCGATGTCTCCAAGGCTCTCTTCCCGCCAGATTCCATGAAGGTGCTGTTCCCGCTGTCCCAACTTGGATTGGCTCTCTACATGTTCATCGTCGGCCTAGAGTTCCGCATGGACATCGTCAAGAAGCGTTTTGGCAGTTCCATGGCTGTGTCTTTTGCAGGCATGGCAGCTCCGTTTATCCTCGGGGCAGCCGTCGGCTGGTTCTTCTACAATCACACGACGCTCTTCCCTGAAAAGACATCCATGAACAATGCCATGATCTTTATGGGAGCCTCCATGTGCATCACGGCCTTTCCCATGCTGGCCCGCATCATTCATTTCAAAGGCCTTGCTGGCACGACCATGGGAACCGTGGCGATCGGCGCAGGTGCCATTGATGACGCTGCGGCCTGGGGGATGCTGGCTTTGGTGCTGGCTAGCTTCAATGGAAACATATCGCATGCCGTGCTGAGCATTGGTGGTGGCATCGGTTACGTTCTCGTGGCCCAGATGATTATCCGCCCGCTGCTGGAGCGTTACGCCAAGGGCATCGAAGCTCGCGGCAAAGTCAGCGACGGCGAGTATGCCTTCTTTCTCTCCCTCATGTGCCTGGGTGCCTGGTGGACAGACTACATCGAGCTACACGCCGTGTTCGGTGCCTTCATCATGGGATCAGCCATGCCTCGCGGCATCGTCAATCGCACCATCATCGAGCGCACACAGCCCTTGGCCGTCGCACTCATCCTACCACTGTTCTTCACCTACTCAGGACTGAACACACGGCTAGGTCTGCTGAATACGGGGTATCTCTGGCTTCTCGCAGGTGCCGTGCTGGTCGCAGCCATTGTGGGTAAAGGTGTGGCTTGTTGGGCTGCCGCCCGCGCTTCAGGCATCTCCAACCGCGAGGCTATGGGCATCGGCATCCTCATGAATGCACGCGGTCTCATGGAGCTGATTATCATCAACATCGGCCTGCAAAAAGGCATCATCTCCGCTGAGATTTTTGCGATGTTGGCCATCATGGCCGTGATCACCACCTTGATGGCCAGCCCCATCTTTGAGCGCCTCGTCGGCACCGGCACCTTCAAAGCCGAGCCAGAGCCTGGAACAGAGATTTAGAAGTCAGAAAGTTCTTGGTTCTTGGTTCTTGGTTCTTGGCTTTGCCGCGCTGCCTTCGCAGGCTCGGCACAAGAGAAGGCAAAACTGTTCTCAAAGTTCGATTCGCTAAAAAAGGCGAATCAAGGAAGATGCAGATGTGGCACAGTATTAGCGATGCTAGGCACCTTCCAACCGATCCATGAGCACCAAGACCGACCCCTCCATTCCTCTGAGCACCAATCCGAACCTGCTGAAATGGGTCAAAAAGATGGCCACTCTCTGCAAGCCCGACCGCATCCACTGGGTCAACGGTTCCAAAGCCGAATACGATCAGCTCTGCGATGAAATGGTTGCCGCTGGCACCTTCATCAAGCTGAATCAGAAAACTTGGCCAGGCTGTTTTTACGCCAAATCGGATCCTAGCGATGTCGCCCGAGTCGAGGAGCGCACCTTCATTTGCAGCAACTCCAAAGACGGTGCTGGCCCAACCAACAACTGGATGGATCCCTTTGAGATGAAAAAGAAGCTGCGCAGTCTCTTCGATGGCTGCATGCGAGGACGCACCATGTATGTGCTGCCCTACAGCATGGGGCCACTGAACTCTCCCATGGCCCAGATCGGTGTGCAGCTCACCGACTCTGCCTATGCTGTCGCTAACATGCGTATCATGGCCCGCATTGGGAAAAAGGTCTTCCAAATCATTGATAAAGGCAAGCAGCGCGTCGTGCCCTGCATGCACAGCGTCGGAGCTCCGCTCAAAAAAGGTCAACGAGATGTCTCCTGGCCCTGCAACCAAGAGAAGTACATCGTTCATTTCCCTGAAACTCGCGAAATTTGGAGCTACGGCTCAGGCTATGGTGGCAATGCCCTGCTCGGTAAAAAATGCTTTGCCCTGCGCATCGCCTCGGCCATGGCCCGAGATGAAGGCTGGATGGCCGAGCATATGCTCATTCTTGGGGTCGAGAACCCCAAGGGCGAAAAAACCTATGTGGCCGCAGCCTTCCCCAGTGCCTGTGGCAAGACCAATTTTGCCATGCTGATCCCACCCGATCACTTCGCCAAAAAGGGCTGGAAAGTCTGGACCGTGGGAGATGACATTGCTTGGCTGAAACCCGGTCCCGATGGCCGACTCTACGCCATCAATCCTGAAGCCGGCTTCTTTGGCGTCGCCCCGGGCACCAGCGACAAGACCAACCCCAACGCCATGGCTTCCCTGCGGAAGAACACCATCTTTACCAACGTGGCCCTGACCCCAGAAGGTGGCGTCTGGTGGGAAGGCATGACCGATACGCCACCGGCCAAATGCACCGACTGGCAAGGCAACGAATGGACGCCTGACATCGCCAAGGAAAAAGGCATCAAAGCCGCGCATCCGAACTCGCGCTTCACCGCCCCAGCCTGCCAGTGCCCCACCATTGACCCCAACTGGGAAAAACCCGAAGGCGTGCCCATCAGCGCCATCATCTTTGGTGGACGTCGCGCCACCACGCTACCCCTCATCTTTCAAGCCTTTAACTGGAGCGGAGGCGTCTATGCCGGAGCCACCATGGGCAGCGAGATGACCGCCGCGGCTGCTGGCACGGTCGGCAAAGTCCGCCGTGATCCCATGGCCATGCTACCCTTCTGTGGCTATAACATGGGCGACTACTTCCGCCACTGGATCTCCATGCAGCGACGCCTCACCGAGACCCCGCGCATCTTCCATGTGAACTGGTTCCGCAAAGGAGCAGACGGCAAGTTCATCTGGCCCGGTTTTGGCGAAAACATGCGCATCCTCAAATGGATCGTCGATCGCGCAACCGGTCACGGCATGTCCAAGGAGACCCCCATTGGCTGGGTGCCTCGCTATGAAGACATCGACTGGACCGACCTCAAGTTCACCAAAGATCAATTTGAAGAGCTTCAACAATTCGACCGCACGGCCTGGCGTGCCGAAATCCTGTCCCACGAAGAGCTCTTCCTCGACCTCAAATCCCATCTCCCCAAAGAACTCATCTACGAGCGCGAGCTTCTCATCTGCCGAATGTGATGGCGAAGTGTTTCAAGAGTCGTTGATTTTTGGGAACTTTCAAAGACTCTCAACCCTGCTTTGTTGGCTTATCCAAAGTCATGTAAGTTCGGCCTTTGATGTCGCCATTCAATGGATTGAAGGACTCGACGCGCATTTCTTTTAAAACGGTGGCTCCATCGACTTTTTGAACCTTGGTCACTTGGAAGCGCTTCACCATCTTACTCACCCTGTTATAAGCTTCCATCTTGGCGACTCCGCCGCTTTCTTTTTCCACCCAGAGATCGACCGTGTAATAGGGGCCACTAGTATCTGGTGCAGTGACACGGATCTGCCAACATTTGACGCGTGCCAAGGTCAGGGTTGCGTTGGCATCCAGCATCTTGACGTTTTTCCAATAAATAAACTTCAGCGAAAGATCCTCGTAATTGAAATCCATGCCGCGCACTGGATCAGCTGCATTTTTGAGAGGCACCTTGCTGCTACCGCCAGATTTGACCTGCCAAAGCGTGGCCGGTGAGGTGGTCAGATCGAGGTGAATGATCTCCGGCGGGGCACTTTTGAAGAGGAAGCGCATGACACTGCGAGTCAAAGTGAGCTCCATAGGCTCTTCCCGGCCCGTATCGTCGTCTCGAAGCCTGCCTGTCATTTTATGATCCTGTAGAGCGTAACTACGACGGACGAGTTCCAAAACGTACTCAGCTGAAACTACAAAATCATCGGCAGCTTGCAGCATGGGAGAAACAATAGAGAGGCAAGAGAGAAAAAGACGGCGTTTCATGGGAGGGATCGATTGATCTATGACAACAGTCAGAGTCCCTGCATTCAATCACGACCTGCCATAGATGCGAAAGAAATCTCTAGCGCGGGTGCGCGGCCCCTGTTAGTTGCCCACAGGCATCTGTTGCACAGATCAGATTCGTTTTACTTACTTTCCACTCAGGCATGTCATCCCTCCAGGCCATTCGCGACGCCATCGAACAGTCGCCCGATAACATTTCTCTTCTTTTGCTTTATAGCCGAGCCTGTCTCGAGCAACTCCTGCTAGATGAAGCAAGGGAAAGCTTCGAGCGTGTGCTGGAGCTAGATCCCCATCAGACTGATGCGCATTTGGGCATCGCCAAAGTTCTTTTCATGCAAGGCGAAACCTCCGGTGCGGCAGTCCGCGCTGAGCGTGTGCTTCTGCAAGAACCGGAGAATGCTCAGGCTCATTTATTACTCAGCCGCGTCAATCTGGCGGAAGGCGATCGAACCAAGGCGCTGGAACACTTTGATCGTGCGGCCATGATCGATGGCACGATGAGTGATCCAGCTCTGGAGCGTGAACTCGGCCGCACGGCCCGCGATGCGCGCCGCACCTCGCCCGCCCCAGCCCCTGAGGCCAGCATGAATGAAGGCCCCGAAGATGGCGATCAGCAGACACAAGAGGGCTATGAAGACCCGTTTGAAGAGCCTCCGTATGATTGGCGACCAGAGACTTTCTACACGCCGGGTGACCCGAATCGCTTTGGCGTGACCTTTGCCGATGTCGGTGGCATGGAGGAGCTGAAGGAAGAGATTCGGCTGAAGATCATCTATCCTCTTCAATATCCTGATCTCTACAAAGCCTACGGCAAGCGCACAGGCGGTGGCATCCTCATTTATGGCCCTCCGGGTTGCGGTAAAACGCTGGTGCTGCGTGCGGTCGCGGGTGAAGTGCCCTGCAATTTCCTGTCCGTCGGTCTGCATGAAATTTTTGATCCCTATTTCGGCAGCACAGAACGGAATCTGCATCAGATTTTTGAAACGGCACGGGCCAATGCACCCTGCGTGCTCGTCTTCGACGACTTTGATTCACTTGCCCAAGATCGTCGCAATGTGCGCGAAAGCCAATTGCGCAATTTAGTGAACCAGTTTCTACATGAAATGGATGGCATGAAGGGCGAAAATCAACGTGTACTTGTCATTGGCGCCACCAATCAGCCCTGGTCACTTGATCCTGCTTTTCGCCGACCAGGCCGGTTTGATCAGGCCATCTTTGCTCCGCCACCCGACGCACCAGCACGAGCTCAAATCATCACACTGTTGGCCAAGGACAAACCGATCTCCAACCTAGATGTCGAAGCACTCGTAGAAGCTACCCATGGTTTTTCTGGGGCAGATTTGAAGTGGGTCTTTGATCGTGCCGCAGAGATGACGCTGTCCGCCGCGATCCACAGTGGACAACCGATCCCAATCACGATGGAACTCCTGCTCAGCGTCGCCGGCAGTCATGCACCAAGCACACATGCTTGGTTTGAAGGCGCGCGTGAACACGGACAGCAGCCCACGCCTGATGCTTACAGCACAGAAGTGCGAAAATTCCTCAATGCGCCTTCCCAGCAACGGGAGCCTTAATTTCACCCTCACCATCCATGAACATTCAGAAAATGATGAAGCAGGTGCAGCAAATGCAGAGCCAGATGCAAAAGTCTCAGGCCGAGCTAGCCACCCGCACCTTTGAAGCCAGCGTCGCTGGAGGCAAGATCGTCGCCAAAGCCAATGGCGAAGGCAACATCACCAGCATCACGATTGCCAAAGAAGTCGTCGATCCCAGCGATGTGGACATGCTTCAAGAATTGGTCCTTTCAGCTGTGCAACAAGTGCAGAAGAAGGTCAAGGACACTCAAGCGGCCGAGATGGGTAAGCTCACTGGCGGCATGGGATTGCCACCGGGCTTGGGTCTGTAATCCAGCGTCAGGCCGCCGCGGATAAACGTTTCATTGCCGCACGGACTTCGGATCTAAGGCGTCACGCAGGGCATCGCCAACAAGATTCAGCGCTAGCAGCGTAGCGCTGAAGAAGACACTCGGGCCGATCAGCATCCAGGGATAAGCAGCCATGCTGGCGGCCCCTTCGCTAATGAGCACGCCCCAGCTTGCATCAGGCGGCTGAATGCCCAGTCCGAGAAAGCTTAGAGTGGCCTCCAACATCATCACACCGGGCACCGTGAGGCTAGCGTAAATGATGACCGAGCCCATCACATTCGGCAGCATGTGTTTACCTAAAATATGCCAGAATCCAGCCCCACAAGCGCGGGCAGCCTGCACATATTCCAGGTCTTTTAACGTAAGAACCTGACCGCGCACGACACGCGCCATCGTCAGCCATTCCACCGCGCCGATGGCGATGAAGATCAGCCAAAATTCGCGGCCAAAAATGACTACAAGAATGATGACAAAGGTGATGAACGGAAACGCATACAAAACGTCCACAACACGCATCATGACCGCATCCATGCGCTTGCCTGCAAGTCCAGCAATGAGCCCGTATCCTACACCGATGATCGAGGCCACGGCCGTTGCCAAAAGCCCCACCAGCATCGAAATGCGACCCCCATGCAGAATGCGCGTAGCAAGATCTCTCCCCAGCGGGTCTGTGCCCAACCAGTGAGCTAAGCTAGGACTCGTGGCACGCAGTTCTAGATCCTGATCATTCGGGCCATAGGGAGAAAAGCAGGGCCCGATGCAACAAAGCAAAATCAGAACCACGAGCATCAACATCGCGGCAACTGTCAGCGGATTGCGAACGAGACTCTGCCAAGCTTTATGCCAAGGCGACTGAGAGGACGCTTGGCTCATGCTTTGAATCCGATGCGGGGGTTAAGCAGCGCCTGAAGGAAATCCACGATGAGATTAAATCCGACGATCAAGGCGGCATAAAATACCGCGGTCGCCATGGCCAAATCATAATCCCGATTGACCGCTGCACCGACGAAATGCTGCCCAAGTCCCGGTAATTGAAAAACCGTCTCTGTGATGATGGATCCAGTCATGAGTCCTGCGGCGGTGGGCCCAAGAAAATTCAGAACCGGCAGACAGGCCAGCTTGAAGGAATGGCGAAAGACAATCGCAGCTTCAGAAGCTCCTTTGGCGCGGGCCGTTCGGATAAACTCCTGGGCCAGTGTTTCGCGTAAGCCGCCACGCGTGAGCCGAGCGATGTAAGCGCTGTAAATGATGCCCAACGTCATCGCAGGCAGCACCCAATCATCTGCATCATACCAGCCAGAAGCATTGAACCAACGTAGTTTCAAACCAAAGACAAGTGCTAGAATCGGCCCCAGCACCATACTCGGAGTGCAGATTCCCAACGTGGCCGCTACCGTACTCACTCGATCTTCCAAGCTGTTGGGCCGAAGTGCCGCTAAAGCACCCATCGGGATGCCTAACGCTAAGGCAATCAGGAGTGCAGCCAAACCGACCTGAGCAGAAACTGGGAAACCTTGAGCGATGATCTCATCCACGCCGCGTCCGGGCGTCTTGGCCGATACAGGAAAGTCAAAAGTGGCAAAACTCACGATGTAACGCCAGAGCTGAACTGGCAAAGGTTGATCCAGTCCCGACATGGCCATGCGCTGCACCCGAATATGCTCAGGGATGTTACGCTCACTTTGCAGCGGACTTCCAGGTGCGAGCTTCAACAACCCAAAGGTAATGCAAAGGACACCGAGGATCACGGCGAAGCCCTGCAAAAGTCGGCTGAAGATAAATCGAACCATGGCGAGGAAAGAACAAATTTACTGCGGTAGGCGCAGTTCATCGTTGTGAATTTGTACGATCTTCCAATCCCAGGGCCAGGGGCCTTTTTTATGCCAATGAAAGAACCAGGGCTGAGTCAGGTTGTTTACCTGCCCGACCACGACATCACTCATGCCTAGGCCCTTGCCTTCGATCTGAATCTTGACTTTCAGCATCGCTAAATCTGGCACGACCTGCTTGAAGACGACCTCAGGCTTGACGATTAGGGTGAGAAACCCGCCTAGCGCCATTTGGGCATCCTCCACGGCGCTATCTCGGTCATGACCGTAATCGTCCATGTAGTCGTTGGTGAGCATGCCCTTCACCTCTGACCAATCACGATCTTCCACGGCTGTTATGAAAACCATCTGCCGCGCCAGCACCTGCTGCTCTGGCGTTCGGCCAAAAGACCACCAGCCAAACCAAGCTAGAAGCAGGACCACTAAAGCGATGAGGATCAGATAAAGCAGACGCATCAAGTCAAAAGAGGGCGAGTTGTTGATGATTCATCGGTGAGGCACTGATGGAAAGGGTGACACGCTTTTTCGCCACTTCTAGGGTGCTAGTAGGTTTCCGACGTTCGGCACAAATAACGCGCGTTTCTTTGACTCCGACGCGATGCAGCGACTCCCGCATCCGCTTGACCACACGATCAGGATCATTGCAATCATCGCTCAGATGCCCTAGCACCACATGATGTAGATCTGGGTGCGCGATCTCCTCCAAAAGCTCTGCCGCCTGATCATTGGAAAGATGACCATGACGTGAACTGATGCGCTGCTTGGTGGCCCAAGGGCGCTTGGTATCTGCTTCTAAAAGTTGTGCATCGTAGTTGGCCTCGACAAAAAGGCTGTCACAACTGCGCAGGCGATCTTTGATCAGATTGGTGATGAAACCCACATCGCTCAGCACCCCCAGACGCGACTCTTCATCGGCAATGACAAATCCTACCGGATCCACCGCATCATGCGGCACAGAAAAGCAGCCGATGCTTAGATCTTGGAAATCAAAAACACCACTCGTATTCATGATCTTCCAGCTAGGGGCACCGCGAAACTTCAGGCTACCCACCAGCGTCTCCTGTGTCAGCGGCGTGGCAAACAAGGAAAGTTTGTGTTTCCCACTCAGCACCTCCAGCCCGTTGGTGTGATCTTGGTGCTCATGCGTGAGTAGGATGCCATCCAGTTGGTCCAGCCTGTAACCTGCCGACTCCATGCGCATGATGATCTGTTTGGCGCTCAGGCCGGCATCGATCAGCAACGTCGTGCGCCCTGTGGACACGATGGCACAATTGCCTGAACTGCCGCTGCCGAGAACTGTGAGTCGAACCATGCTTTTGTTTTAGTCGTTTGAATCTTTGGGAGCAAGACGCATCTAAGCCGCCTTTTCAAATCATGTCCGCCATCGTGCCACGAGTCACGCCGAGCTGAGATTGCGCCTTCAAATCACGCCAGATGTCCTCGCCACCACGCTGGCCGATGAGTAGATCCTGATAGGTGCGGATCACCCGCGCGGCTTCCTCCCGATTTTGTTCCAAAAGCTCCACGCGATACTGCCGCAAGCCGGCCTGCATGAGGCCAGCGAAATACTGCGCTCCTGTCTGCGGCACTGCATTAAAGAGGGTATTCCGGCAGCCGACATCGGCTTTTAAAGGATGCTCCATGCCCACGCGATCCCGCAGTGTGACTTTGTGCTTCTCACAAGGGCGACCACAATTGGTGAAATCGGTGCCTGTGGAAAGGAAGGCGGCAAAAGCGCAATGCTCCATGTGAAACATCGGCATGTGTTGATGCAGCGTGATCTCAAACCACTCAGGCGGCGCGCCATGCAGGAGATTGAGCAGCTGATCCACATTCAAATCGTAACTGATCGTTAGGCGCTCCAAGCCTGTTTGCTTTAAAAAGTCAGCCGTCAGTGGGTTGGACACATTCAGAGAAAAGTCACCCGTCACAGGAATGCCTTCATCTTTAAAAAAGGAGATGGCTCCGAGATTGCGTATTAAGACGCCATGAGGCTCGGCTCTTGAGATCAGCTTGAAAAAACCCGCCTCTCCTGACTTCTGAATGCGCGGTGTCGCCAGATAAATGCGCGCGACTCCGTGATCCTTCACGCGCTTCACAGCATCTGCATAGAGACGAATGTCTTCAAAATCCACATAGAGTTCCGTGACGCCTGCAGCCAACGCTGCCTCGATTTGATCGGCACTGCGGCAAAGAACGTGCAGGGTCGGAGTGATGGCCGGTGCAGGCAGCAGGCCTAAGCCTACCTTAGCCAGCATCTCGGTGACGGATGCCTGAGCGGGGGCTGGGCGATGTTGGATGGCGTCCGATGCATCTATCGATTGGCTCATGGCATCGACCAGAGAACGGCGCATTCGGTTCAGCTCACTAACCGGCAACATCACCTCACCTACAATCTGACAATCCAGCGCACCTAGTTCATACGGAGTGCCCCCAAGACGACCTAACTGAGCACGCAGCACCTCCTCATTGAGCGGACGCTGGCGCGCGGCATCGAGAACCATGCTGGACTCGACTTGGATCTCTTTTCCAGTGACAAAAATGACTAAGGGTTCGCCGACCTCGCCGGTGATCACGAGATCCAACTTGGCTTTCCGGCGCAGCGGAATGTCACCCTGAAAAGTCTGCCTCAGACGCTGCTCCAGCGCTTGATCCCCCGTTTTAAAGAGACGCATTCCTGGCTTGATACTCTGAAAATGCAGGCGATCCCGCTGAAACTCGATCCAGTTTCCGTGGATGCCGTAAATACGGCCGCCTTGCTCGTCATTGGTGTTTTTCAGATTCTCAAAGACCACGCCGTCACCATTTTTCAAGTGAGCTGGCATCTCTTCTAGCTCTACCGCGTCTTGATTCACCGAGCGCACCACGCCGACGTAATAACCACGCTTTTTCCCATACATGGCACCGACCAGTTCTTGGTGATTCACGCCATGCATCCAGCCACTGTAGAGTCCGCGCGAAAAGGTCATCTCCAGCTCATAGCGATCCTCTTCGGTGATTACCTGAGTCAAATCCTGATCGGCCAGAGCTGCATCGATTGCCTTTCGGTAAACTCGGGTGACAGCCGCCACGTAATCTGGGGTCTTGAGACGTCCTTCGATCTTGAAGCTGCGGATGCCTAGCTCAATCAGCTGCGGAATCTCCTGCACAGCGCTGAGATCTTGCGGGCTTAGCAAGTAGCGTTTATCCCCCAGATCGCGCAGTTCACCATCCACGATCATTTCATAAGGCATCCGGCAGGCCTGCGCGCACTCACCGCGATTCGCACTGCGGCGGCCTAGCGATTCGCTGGTCAGGCACTGACCACTGTAGGCCACACAGAGTGCCCCGTGCACAAAAACTTCCAGCGGTAACTCTGGGGTATCATTTGCGGCAAAGCGCTCCAACTCGCGCAAGCTCAGCTCGCGGGAAAGCACTGCTTGATCAATGCCCAGCCCTTTCGCCAGCTCCAGACCTTCAGGAGAAGTAATCGTCATCTGTGTGCTTGCATGCAGCCGCAATCCTGGGGTTAAAGCTTTGACCATGCGAGCCAAGCCAAGGTCCTGAACGATCACGGCATCAACACCCGCCGACTCCAGCAGACGCAGTTGCTGCTCAGCATCTCCCAGTTCGCTGGTAAAGATCAGCACATTGAAGGCACAGTAACCTTTCACGCCATGCTGATGCAGAAAGCGCATTAACTCGGGTAGATCTTCCGCCGTGAAGTTGTCGGCACGCATGCGTGCATTGAATTTTGGCAGGCCAAAAAAGATCGCATCTGCCCCATTGGCCACCGCCGCGCGGGCACACTCCCAGTTTCCAGCAGGAGACAACAATTCAGGCAAATGGAGTGGGCGCGGCATTAGGCACTCCTGTAAAGCCTTCCTGACAGTCTCTCAAGACGTTTACCGAAGTTAAATGTTGTGAAGAAATCAGCCTCTTCCTTTCCACAAGACATCTCAAAACAGAGAGTTGTCTTCTTTTTATGTCCGAAGAATCCAAGCCAACAAACGCCTACGGCTTTACCACAGGCTTGCCTGCTTTCAGCCAGTCGTTCATGCCGCCGTCGAGATGATAGACCGAGGTGAAACCCAGTTTTTCTAAGGCAGGAAGAGCGCGCGTGCTGCGGCCGCCAGCTTGGCAGTGAACGAGAATAGGTTTGGCTTTGTCCAGAGCGCTGAGTTGAGTGGCGAAGTCCTTGGACAGGATGTCGGCGTTCTTGGCTTCTTTGAGGTGCCCTTCACCATACTCATCCGGCGTGCGAACATCGAGGATGGTGATACCACCTGCCTGAACCAATGCGGCGGCCGCTTCAGCATCGACGTGTTTCACTTTGTCTTCTGCCATGGCGGGAAGGGTAAGGAAAGTGATGAGACTCAGGACAAAGGCGAGGCGATTCATGGCAGTTTAGTTATTCTTCAGCACTTCAATGAACGCTTCCTGTGGAATGTTCACGCGGCCGATGGCTTTCATGCGCTTTTTACCTTCCTTCTGTTTGTCGAGGAGCTTGCGCTTACGAGAAATGTCACCGCCATAGCATTTGGCGGTCACGTCTTTACGCAGAGCGCTGATGCTTTCTCGGGCGATAAATTTGGCTCCGATGGCGGCCTGGATGGCGACAACGAAAAGCTGCTGCGGGATGACTTCTTTGAGCTTGGCGCAAAGAGCGCGGCCTCGAGATTCTGCCTTGCCACGATGAACGATGCACGAGAAGGCATCGACATGATCACCCGCGATGAGGATGTCCATCTTCACGAGGTCATCCACTTTATAGCCGGCGTGCTCGTAGTCCATGCTGCCATAACCACGGGTGATGGACTTCATCTTGTCGTTGAAGTCCACAAGGATTTCATTCAGTGGCATGACGGTGTGCAGCAGCACGCGACGGTCATCAAGGGTTTCGGTGTTATTGACCTGGCCACGTTTTTCCATGACAAGCTGCATCATGTCGCCAATGTGCTCATTAGGGATCATGATGAAGACCTTAACAACAGGCTCTCGGATCTCGTCGATTTCGTTCGCAGGTGGAAGAAAGGTCGGATTATCGACCAGAAGCTCAGTGCCATCGGTCTTACGGACTTCGTAAATAACGGACGGGTAGGTGGAAATGACGTCCATGTTGAACTCGCGACGGAGTCGCTCCTGGATGATCTCCATGTGCAGCAATCCGAGGAATCCACAGCGGAAACCGAAACCAAGTGCCGCGGAACTTTCGGCCATGAAGGTGAAAGCAGCATCATTGATCTGGAGCTTCCCGACAGCGAGTTTCAAGGCCTCGAAGTCATCAGTGCTGACAGGGTAGATACCGCTGAAAACAAGGGGATGAATTTCTTTGAACCCTGGCAGAGGCTCTGGGGCAGGCTTGCGAGATTCGGTGAGCGTATCCCCAATTTTAACGTCAGCGGTGGTCTTGACGTTGGCAATGATGTAGCCCACATCTCCTGCTTCCAGTTTATCACAAGCGACCATCTTAGGTCTGAAGGTGCCTAGGTCTTTGATTTCAGAATCGTTGCCCGAGGCCATCAGGCGGACTTTTTGACCGCGAACGATCGTGCCGGAAATCACACGGATGTAGCTAACAACCCCACGATAGGGATCAAAAATGGAATCGAAGACAGAGGCACGCAAGTAGCCGTCGCCAGGATCGGTCGGTGGCGGAATGAGGGCCACAACGGCTTCTAAGATGTCGGTAATGCCAATGCCCATCTTGGCACTGGCAGGCACAGCTTCGTCAGAGGGGAGCTGCAGGATTTCTTCCAGCTGCTTTTTAACCTTATCCAAATCGGCGCTGGGTAGGTCGATTTTATTGATGATAGGAATGACACGCAGGTTCTGCTGCATGGCCAGATTGAGATTGGCCACCGTCTGGGCTTCTACGCCTTGGGAGGCATCAACCAGCAACAGAGCACCTTCACAAGCAGCCAGCGAGCGACTGACTTCATAGCTGAAATCCACGTGACCAGGGGTATCGAGCAGGTTGAGCTTGTAGATAAGGCCGTCTTTGGCCTTGTAGTTCATGCACACCGGATGTGCCTTGATGGTGATACCGCGCTCGCGCTCCAGGTCCATGCTGTCCAGCAATTGGTCCTGCTGCTGGCGCACGGTGATGGTCTGTGTGGCCTCCAGCAGGCGGTCTGAGAGTGTGGTCTTCCCATGATCGATGTGAGCGATGATGGAGAAATTGCGGGTGCGTTCGATAGACATCAGTGTGGCAGGGCAGGTCGGGGGCGTAGTCTTTAACCCCGCGCAGGGGGAGGGTCAAGCGGCAGGGGAGAGGTAAAAAAGACAGAATGGATGTCTCGGCACAAAAATAGCTCTTAGCAGCCTCAAGATGTTACCCGAAAACAGCGAGAAAAAACATCGCATTGGCCAATCCTCATCCAAGACTCTTCTCACTTCTTTTTCTTTTTTCCAGGCTGTTTGTCCACCAGCGGCCAATCGGCGTGCTCGGTGCGCATCGAATTCATGAGGGACTCAGCTTTAGTAATGAGGTCAGTTTTTTCAGAAGCAAGATTCTTGGACTCAGCCAGATCGGTTTTCAGATCATAGAGTTCAATAGGCTTGGAGGGGCCGTTGCGGACAGCTTTCCAGTCGCCGAATCGCACTGCTTGCAGAGAAGAACCCTCGTGAAGCTCCCAATAAAAAGCTTCCCGCTGAGGCGCTGGACCGCCTTTAAGAAGGGAGACGACCGATAAACCATCGTGGACTGAGGCAAGAGAAACTCCTGCAAGCTCGGCCGCGGTCGGTAAAAAATCCCAGAAGGCCCAAGCCTCATCGCTGACTTTCCCTGCCGGCACGGCGCCCGGCCAGCGGGCGATGCCAGCCTGCCGCAATCCTCCCTCATAAAGACTGCGCTTGAAACCACGCAACTTGCCTCCCATGGACTGATCAAAGAGGCTACCAACTTCCGATTTGGGCTCAAAAGACGCTCCGTTATCGCCTGAAAAGACGACGAGAGTGTTGTCGTCCACCTTCAGTTCTTTGAGAAGGTCCAGAAGATGGCCGACATCGCTATCCAAACGTGTGACCATGGCAGCATAACGTTTCTGAAGTGGGGTCCAAGGCTTATCTTTATATAGGCCAAGGTCATCTATTTCGAAATTACCATGGGGAAGTGTGATGGCGTGAAAGAGAAAAAAAGGCCGATCAGAGTGAGCCCTCACCCAGGCGAGGGTGTCAGCTGCAATCAGGTTCTGTGCGTAGGTTTTACCATCCAGATCGATGCGCTTATCATCATTCCAAAGGTAGGTCGGAAAGTAACTGTGCGCGTGACGCTGGCAGTTATAGCCAAAAAAGTGATCAAAACCCATTTTCAAAGGGCTACCGCTGGTATCAAACATGCCCATGCCCCATTTCCCCGTGCAAGCCGTAGCATAGCCAGCACTTTTCAGGACTTGAGCCACCGTAACAGTGCCAGTTGGGAGTGGTTTTTGGCCTTCCGGTTTTAGCTCACGATTGGCTCTAATTGGGCAGTTTCCCGTGTGTCGTCCTGTCATCAATGAGGATCGTGATGGCGCACAAACACTGGTCCCTGAATAAAGCTGTGGAAACCTAGTCCCTTCAGCCGCCATGCGGTCGAGGTTAGGCGTCTGAATCAACTTTTGCCCATAGCAGCCCAAATCTCCCTGCGCCAAGTCGTCGCATAGAATAAAAATAAGATTGGGTTTGCTAAAGGCGACGTGAGAGGAGCCTAGAAAAAAGAAGCTCAAAGAAACCAGACTGGTAAAACGAAAGAAGTTCATAGACGAGACTATGGAACGAGCATGACAGGCAAATCTGGCAACCAAGTGTAGATCCATATCAACAACTGAATGGGTGTTCGAATGCTTACAATGCCTGTGCCGACATTCCTTACGGGTCAGCAGCGCCTTGTGTGGACGCGCAGTTCATTTTGGCTTTTTTCTTCGTGTATTGCCAGTCGTGGAGTTTGTCGCATCGGTGCTGGTAAGCGTCGGTGGACTAGGTATCCGAAAAGAATGGCTAATCCTCTGGCTGCCTTTTAAAAGCTTGGATTCGCTGACCTTGTCCTTGCTCGACTTTGCGGCCATGATGCTTTTGGGACTCATCGGAGGGGTGCTTTTTGTTTGGTGAAGAACGACCCGGCTGCTAACTCCTCCTTGACCATTTCACCCAGTTGCACCACTCTGCGCGCCCTTAATCCTGACCCATACTAACTAATGCCCGCTAAAATCTACACTGAAAAGGACGCCAGCCTGGCGCCACTCAAAGGCAAAACCTGCGCCGTTATCGGCTTCGGCTCGCAGGGCCATGCTCACGCCCTTAACCTGAAGGAAAGCGGCGTTAACGTCATCATCGGTCTGTATGCGAAAAGCAAAAGCCGTGAAGTGGCCAAAGAAAAAGGCTTCAAGGTCTATGACACTGCTGAAGCTGTTAAGCTGGCTGACGTTATCTTCGTTGCTGTGCCAGACACCAAGATTGGTGGCGTCTATAAAGCAGACATTGCTCCAAACCTTGTCAAAGGTAAGACTCTCCTCTTCTCCCATGGCTTTGCCATTCATTACAAAACAGTCGTGCCACCTAAAGACGTCAACGTCATCATGGTCGCCCCAAAAGGCCCTGGTCACATCGTCCGCCGCCAATACACCGAAGGCAAAGGCGTGCCTGCTCTGATCGCCGTCTTCCAAGACGCTGATAAGAACGCCAAGAAGATCGCCCTTGCCTGGGCCCACGGCGTCGGCGGCACACGCGGAGGCGTCCTTGAGACCACCTTTAAAGAAGAAACTGAAACTGATCTCTTCGGTGAGCAGACCGTTCTCTGCGGTGGCACCAGCGCCCTCGTGCAAGCTGGGTTCGAAGTGCTGGTCGAAGCTGGATACGCTCCAGAGATGGCCTACTTCGAGTGCCTCCATGAGCTGAAGCTGATCGTCGATCTCATGAACGAGTCAGGCATCGCCGGCATGCGTTTCTCCATCTCGGAAACGGCCAAGTGGGGTGACGTCAAAGTCGGTCCAAAGATCATCGACGCAGGTGTGAAGAAGCGCATGAAAGCAGCTCTCAAAGAGATCCAAAATGGCAAGTTTGCCAAGGAATGGATCGCTGAAACTGAGAGCGGTTACAAAAACTTCAACAAGCTGCTCAAATCGGGTGAGAAGCATCCGATCGAGAAGACCGGTGCCCGCCTCCGCAGCCTGATGCCATGGATCAAGAAGCGTGATATCAAAGGCCAACAAGCCAGCTACGCATAAGTTTTAGGCGAATTCAAATCGCCTCATTTGGAGAGCGCGGATCGTAAGGTCCGCGCTCTTTTCATTTGAAGTGAGAAAAGCTTTGAGCCCAAGGATCACCCGCTAATAAGCTCCATCCCGTTATCTGCTCGGAGCTGAAACCGCTGCCAACAGCTCTGCTGGGGCAACAGCAATCTTAGCTAGACATCTGGCAGGAATCTCGACCGCCTTCATTTTACCAGTATCGGCATCTCGGCGCACGCAGGCGGCGATGATGCGGCCTTCGGCACAAAGTTCACCGGTCAATTTCCAAAAGCGGATGAGATAGCGCACGGTCTTGCTGCGAATTTCTTCGACGATCAATTCCATGGTGAATTGTTCTTCGAAAAATAGCGGTGCCTTATAGTCGCACGAGGCATGAACACGGGGCCAACCAACGCATTCTTCGGCGGGGATTTTGGCAGGATCTTCACGAATAGAAAGCTCCAAGGAGCGAAAGAAATCATGCTCTACCCTCTCCATGTAACGGAAGAAATTGGAAAAATGAACGATGCCAGCCATATCGGTATCGGCAAACTGAACGCGCTCGGTAAGAGTGTGGCGGTAAGACATGGTGAATGAATGGCGCAGATCCACGTATTCTTCAAGGTCAGAGGTAGAGTGAGTCTCCTGTCTGTAAATCGAGAAAGGCACAGCCTAAATGTCCAATCACATCTGTTGGCAGAATAGATATCTGCGCCTTGTTTTGAGCCGCGATTTCTGCAGCGCGTCCACAAACCCATGCCCCGATGGCGGCGGCTTGGTGAACAGCAATGCCCTGCCCGATGAGTGCGGCACAGACGCCCGTGAGCACATCACCCATACCACCCGTGGCCATGCCGGGATGGCCCGTGGTGTTGTAGTGCGTTTCTTCCTGCATGCTGGCAATGATGGTGCGGGCACCTTTAAGCAACAGGGTATGTGGCGAAAGCCTAAGCGCGCTTTTTTCGGCTTGCTCGACCCGGGAACTCTGAGTGAGATCTGGCATCAGTCGGGCCATTTCACCAGGATGTGGAGTCAGCAGGCGGAGACCATTGTCCAAGGCACCCAGATCTTTAGCGACCATCGTGATAGCGTCGGCATCAATCACTGCCGTGGGGGATGCCTCACGAATCACTGCCATGATTTCAGCCTCATGAGCAAAGCCAAGTCCTGGGCCTATCGCTAGGGCATCAAAACGCATCGACAAGACTTCACGATAGTCTTCGACGACTTTCACCATCACTTCGGGAGGCAAGCGTGTGGCTAGTAGCGTGTAGATTTCTTCTTTGACGATGAGTGTGACCAACCCCGCTCCTGAGCGCAAGGCAGCACGACAAACCATCTCCGCAGCGCCAAGAAAACCGGGTGATCCAGCTAGGATACCCAGACGGCCTGCCTGGCCTTTATGAAAGTCGAAAGCGCGTCTCGGTAGCCAACCACGCATCAATTGAGGAGTTAGAAGAGACCGCGGCACGCCGTTCTGCCTCTCCACCAAATTTGGCAAGGGCACGAGCGCTAGACGACCGACATGAGAAGTGGCCGTATCTGCCACAAGTCCATGTTTGGCATAACCAATCGTGATCGTAACATCTGCCACGACACAGTCTTCACAAGGGATGCCAGTGTCTGCATTCAAACCACTAGGTAGATCCATGGCCACGGTCACGGCATGGTGTTGTAAACGCAGCGCATTCAACTCAGCGGTCATCGCACGCATGGCAGGTCGCAGCTCGCCTCGTGTGCCGATGCCGAGCAGACCATCCAGGGCTAAAACAGGATGCTTGATCAAACGAACGGGCGTCACACTAAGGCGTGGCATGTCCGATAGATGATCCAGATGAAGACGCGGCAGGGTTTTCATCCCTTCAGGCGAGGAACTAAGACGGGCCACAAGCTGCCATCCCAACTTTTGCAACTCACGCGCTGCCACAAGTGCATCTCCTGCGTTGTTGCCACTACCAAGATAAAGGATGAGCGTGCCCGGCTGCGGAAAAAGCTGCGTTATCTCCCGGGCAATACCTGAACCAGCAACCTCCATAAGATCACTGGCCTGAATGCCACGATCAAAAGCCTCCTGCTCGATCTCCTGCATCTGCTGGCAAGTCACGAGCATCGTCAGCTTCAGTTGGCTTTTTTGTAGGAAACGATTCCCTGAGCAATGCCTTCAGCGATGCGCTTGCGGAATTCCCCAGTCATCATGCGTCCACGTTCCGTCGAATTGCTGACAAAACCACATTCAACGAGCACAGCTGGATTTCGTGTGGTTTCGCGGATGACGTGAAAGCTGGCGTGCTTGACGCCTCGATTACTCATGCTTGTGCGCTGCACGAGGTAAGCCTGGATGTAAGCGGCGAGGGTGTAGGACTTGGTGGAGTAGTGGTAGGTCTCAACCCCACTGCCGCTACCACCACGATTGTAGTTGTAGTGAATGCTGACAAAAATCGCATTGCCGTAGCGATTGCCCACAGCGGCACGTCCCGGCAGTGGAATAAAAACGTCCCGAGAGCGGGTCATGATGACCTTTAGCCCGGCTTTTTTCAGCAACTCTTCGACACGGCGGGTGGTGTCCAGAGCCAGATGCTTTTCATAAACATAACCGATGGCAGCCCCGCGATCAAAGTCACCATGCCCTGCATCAAGCACGACAGTGTCGAAAGCTCGTGCGTCGGAAGCCGTGCATAGCACAAGAAGCAGCGCCCATAGCAGAACACCGAGAGAACGGAAACTGGATGGATGAAAGGTTTTTGCGCAGGCCATTTTAGGTTAGGGGTCGGTCAAGTCATAGCACGCAAGAGCCGTGCCGTGTCTGTATGTCTAAGTGCAGTTAGCGTCTGAGCATGGGAAAGGTCAAGAAGTTAACCTCAGAGAAGGGCAGAAGTCTCAAAATAGAAAGCTAGTCATCAAGCCCAGGCCTTTTTCAGCAATCGGAGAAAATTACCGTGCAGGATGTTTTCTACATCCGTCTGACTATAGCCTCGTTTTGCCAGCATGCTGGGTAAACGTGAGAGATCAGCGATGGTATCAAGATCCACGGGTGTCTGCTCGATCCCGAAGCCTCCGTCTAAATCGCTACCAATGCCACTATGCAGGGCATTTCCCGCCAACTGGCAGACATGATCAATATGGTCACAGAGGACTTCCAGTTTGAGGCCTGTGGCCTGAGGCGTTGTCTTCCCACGGACCCAGCCAGGGATCATCATCCAAGCATCCAAAGCGGCACCGATGACGGCACCACGCTCGATCAGCTTTTTGATCTGATCATCACTGAACTGACGGGCGTCTGGCACCAATGCTCGGCAATTGGAGTGGCTAGCCCAGACTGTGCCCTCAAAGAGATCCAAAGCGTCCCAAAAGCAGCCATCGGAAAGATGCGTCACATCGAGAATCATGCCCAAGCGATCCATTTCGCGAATGAGATCCTTTCCTTCAAAGGCTAGACCACCGATCTGATCATGGCCAAGGGCGTATCGACACACGCCATAATGCGCGGGTCCCATGGCCCGAAGTCCCTGCTCCCAGTGGCGCTCCAGATGGCCCACGCTGCGGATGCTGTCGGCGCCTTCCAGGCTGAGGATATAGCCGATGGGCTTGTCCTCATTCGACTTCCCATCGGTCCATAGAGCAATCATTTCATCCAAGCCACGCAAATCGGTGATCTGGCGCATTTGACCAGCTTCCTCCATGGCGCGATACCAAGCCAGCTGGCCTTGTGTTTGAGCATAGGCTTGTTCTGGTGACATCCAGTTAGCCATTGGCCGCGCACCTTTCATGCATCCGGCCAATTGTGTGGCCACGCAGATGCCCATCTCTGTCTGGCGCATTTCAGGAAAAGCCGTGGTGCCAGCCGCACGACCTTTCAGATCATTCATGCCTTTTTCGCGCTGCCTGATCTCATGCACTGGCAGCCGGAGATCGCGATTGTATTCGAGGGCATTAAGACTGAGATCAAGGTGAGCATCAAAGGTAAACATGGGGTCTCATGAATACGTTCAATTAGTCGCAAATCATGCGCACTTAACGGCAGCTCGCGTCTCCATCGCTTCCCATACAGCCTCAACGACTCGCATGTAGCAAACACCTTCAGTGAAGTCGGGCCGAGGACGAGGTGCCTGGGGATCACGCACCGCCTGAATGAAGTCGCGCTCCACTGTCCAGTCTCGCTGCATCTCATAGGATACAGGCACGATGCCCACCGCACCACCAGCTTTGCCAAGTGAGACTTCTTCAGTCACAAAATCATAACTCAGCGTGCCCTCACTACCAAACAGCCAGAGTTTATCCGTGGGCGCATGAGCCGCCACACCACTGAAGAGCATTGTTGCCTCTAGACCACTGCGGAAGCGGGCCAATACCTGCACAAAGTCTGGGATTTCCACACTGTAAGCACCGCGCTGAGGGATTGCCACTTCACCACGAGCTTCGACTTCCAAGATATGACCCAACCAGCGCTGCAAAACCTCTGTGTAGATGCCCAGAGTCAAAATCTGCACACCACTGACCTCAGCCTTTTGCCGCCAATGCGCTGGTTGGGTGGCATCCAGCCAGCCTGCATTGAAACTGTGAAGCAGCGCGTGAAAGGGTCTGCCAATAGCGCCTTCATCCAGCAACTTCTTCACCATTTCGCCACCTTTCATTCCATGGGGCGCCGGACAGATGCCCGTGACGAGTTCGGGGAAGGTCATCGCCTTTTCCCACATGCGCTCCGCTTCTTGCAGATTGGCCGCCATACGCGCCTGAGTGAAGACGTGCTTTCCACATTGCAGTCCAAAAATCGTGGCGTCATGATGCATGTGGGGATGCGCACCGATCCAGATGACATCTACATTCTCATTATCCACCACATCCTCCCAGCGCGCGATGGCTTGAGCCTCAGGTGCAAAGTCTCGGCAAAACGCCTCGGCACTCTCCAGGGTCGAATTCGCCACGGCCGTGATTTGTAAATTCGGCAGAGCACGCAGTCCTGGCAAATGCCGCTGCTTAACGATGCCACCTGCGCCTATGATGCCGATGCGAATAATCTGATCTTCGTTCATGAATGTATTTGGCACCCAAAGTTGCCAAGAAGCAAAGCTTTGATTCTCATTTGGCGCTTTGCCTGTCTTATGTGAGACTGTTTCATGCAGCTTCTTCACCTCTACATTTCTCCTGATCACAATTACTTTGGGCACCACGGCCTACCTGCGGGAGAGTCACCCATGATGGAGTTGGAAAGCATCGAATGCATAGCAGGCAAAGGCATTGTGGGAGATCGCTTCTTTGAATTCAAAGAAGACTACAAAGGTCAAGTCACCTTCTTTTCTCAAGAGGTCTATGAGCGACTCTGCGCACAGTTTCAAATCAAAGATGTGCCGCCTTCCATCTTCCGCAGAAACATCATCACTCAAGGAGTGGACTTAAATACACTGATCGGTCAAGAGTTTGAAATCCAAGGCATACGCTTTTTAGGAACTCAGGAAAGCGCTCCCTGCTACTGGATGAATCAGGCCTTTGCTGAAGGCGCTGAAGAAGCCATGAAAGGTCACGGCGGCCTGCGGGCAAAAATCCTTACTGGAGGCACACTGAAGAAATCAGTGTGAGCCATTTTAAGCGGCTTACCGGTGCTGATCAATTAGCCTTAGAATGAAAGATGACTCGAATCTTATTCGCTTTTTTGTGAGTTTTATTCATGAATTAAAATCTGGAAGCTGAAACGAGATCCATGGTCCTGCGTTAAATCCAGGCTACGTCTGACCCTAAATAGCGCCGAGCCAGCATCGGACGAGGCTTGCCAGTTCTAAAAGAGAGCCTAGCTTTGAAAAGGGCTGCCACCTTTTCCTAATGAGCACTCTGATTCTTTAACCACCATGAACCCAACCCAGCCCAAGCGTATCCTCGTCGTTGAAGACGTTCGCGCTATTTCCATGCGTATCGCGCATGTGCTTAAAGCACATGGCTATGAAGTTGATGTGGTCAAGGATGGTGAGGAATGCCTAGAACGAGTGGCCACCCATCAGCCAGATCTGATGATACTGGATTTAATGATGCCCAAGCTGAATGGGGTAGAAGTATTGAAGACCCTAAGGGCCAAGCCTGAGACCGAGTTGCTGCCAGTGATCGTTTGCACTTCGAAAGATTTCTCCACAGAACTAAAATACGTGCGGGATCTAGGGGCGCTGGATGTGATCATCAAGCCTTTTGAACCAGAGTTGCTAGCCCGCAGAGTCAATGATTTCTTCGGCGTGGCAACCACCGTTGGAATGGAAGTCCAAGCCGAATCGCCAACGACGCCGCATTATACACCGACTTTAGACACCCTGCGCCCGCATATTCGGCTCTGGGGTACACGCGGGTCGATTCCTGTCTCCGGCCCCCAATTTACTCAGCACGGGGGCAACACATCCTGCATGGAGTTTGCCTTTGGTGATGAGCGCATTCTTTTTGATGCCGGCTCAGGGCTGCGTGAAGCAGGCATTTCATTTCTCAAAGATGGCCCCCGCCACATTCATCTCTTCATCACGCACACCCACTGGGACCACATCCAGGGTTTCCCATTCTTTGCTCCTATTTACGTGCCTGGATTCGAAATCACGGTGTATGGAGAACGAGGATTTGGTCGTAATCTAGAGTCACTGCTGGGTGGGCAACTGGATCGTGACTACTTCCCCATCCAGCGTGAGGATCTTCGGGCAAAGATGAACTTTGTCTTTCTGGATGAAAATCCAGTCATCATCGGTGGGGCCAAAATCAGCCGCGAGTTTGCCCATCACCCAGGAGCCACGGTGGCTTACAAGATTGAGCACGAGGGAAAAAGCATTGCCTATGTGCCAGACAATGAGTTTCTTCAGGGCTTTAGGGGAGACCCAAAAGAAGTGCTACCCGAACATCCGATGGTCATGGCACAAGAACCCATGATCCGCTTTTTGAAGGATGTGGATTTACTGCTGCACGAGGCGCAATATCCGCCAGACGAATATCCGAAGAAGGTTGGCTGGGGACACTCAAATCTAGCCAATGCCTGCGCTCTTGCACGATTAGCAACAGTGAAAAAATGGATCGTGCTGCATCATGATCCAAATCATGACGATGCCTTTCTGCATAAGAAGCTGAACTTAACCTGGCAGATCCTAAAGCACATGGATCACTACGTGCCCGTCATGCACAGCTATGATGGCATGGTCGAGTTTGTTTAGCATTAGGCTGGTGACTTTTTCAGGCAAGCAACCAACGCACCCAGGATGGAGCATTGATTTGCACCAAAAGACTCACACCAGCGGCAATGAGAAGTCCAAGAGCACCAACGATGAGGACTTCAAAAAGCTTCGTTAAACTCAGCGCCACTGGTGAAACACCAACATCTGCCAGTGTAGCGAATTCTAGACGACGGAGTCTGAATGAGAGTGCAAAAACCAGAGCCGCAATGGCCAGAGCAGCCCCGATCGTGAGCGCCATGACCGCAAGAGCCAGTGACTGCAATTGGAATAATGTGCTCATGAGTGCATCAAACTCTTCACTGGGGCGGATGATTTGCACAGGGATGGAGCCTTTTAAAAAACGACCCGCCAGTAGCGCCTCAGCCTTAGCATTGTTCGGAATGACGATGACGGCACTGATATCATACGCCGCCTGATCACCGTGAAAATGAAAGCCGTTGAGGTTCGATTCGGTGACTTCATTAAACATGCGCACGCTGGCATTGGCGACGGTGTTGCTTGACTCCGTTTTGAGCACAGCATCTTTTGTCGCGGCGACATCGTCGTGCCCATGAGCCAGCCCCTGAATCAACCAAGCAGTCTTCAGATCCACAAAGATGGCGTCATCATCAGGTGTTCCATTTGCGACTAAAACCCCTCTGATCCGCATCTTCAAAGGATACACACCGGCGATATCAAAGACCTGTTCCTGAGATGAGAATAGGGCATCTCCAGGCTTCAGACCGCGGAGCTGAGCAACCCGCGCTCCGAGCACGCAGTCACCCAGACGCGTGATCATTTGACCCGATGCCAAGTGCAGCCCTCGAAAGCCAAAGTAATCCATCTCAGAGCCTACAATGGGCGACTCCTGCGCGTGAAATCTCACATCCAGAGGAATCGCTTTACCAAGGCCGGTTGCGCGAAGCTCCTGCACCTGCTTCATCGTGATCGGCGGCAAAGGTTGTCTCTTAAAATATAAGGCGGTGAGCATCAGATCCAGCGCACTTCCGCGAGCACCGATCAATTGAGGTGTTGAAGCGGCGCGGTCACGCATGGCCAGCTCAGTGGTCTGCACGAGAACACGCAGGCAAAGCGGCAATGCAATTACCATGGCCAGAGCGCCCGCGAGCAATAGCGTCTGCAAGCGGTGCCGTGCCACATAGCGCCAAGCGAGGTAAAGGGCAGCACTCATCTGGAAGTAAAATCCTCGACTTTGGCATGCACTGGAAACCTCGAAATCAATTCCGTGTCGTGAGTGACCATGATCAGGCAGGCCTCATTTTCCTGAATGTAATCCTGCAGCAAATTCATGACCACTTCGCGCCGAACGGCATCCAATGAAGCAGTCGGCTCATCGGCAAACAAATATCGAGGTCGATGTATCAAGGCTCTGGCAATGGCCACGCGCTGGCGCTCTCCCTGAGAAAGTTGACCCGCGAGCTTCCGCCAATGCTTATCGATTTCTAATCGCTCAGCCAGACCGCGTATTGCTTGGCTGGCAGCCGGTGGCAGAGGCTCTTTGCCGAAACGCTGAGGCAGCAGGATGTTTTCTTCCACTGTGAGGTAATCCAGCAACGCAAAGTCCTGGAAGACCAATCCCACCTCGCTCAGGCGAAAGGCGCGGCGATCTGTCTCATTCAGACGGCTCAGTGAAACCGCACCCAGCTTCACTTCTCCAGAGTTTGGCTCAAGTAAACCAGTCATGAGCCGCAAAAGGGTCGTCTTCCCTACCCCGCTGGGCCCCAGCAAAGCCAGACTCTGTCCTACCGCGACCGTCAATGACTCCACCTGCAGCCGAAACGAGCTGCCTGGATAAGCGAAGCTGAGGTCTGTGATGGAAATCATGCTAGCAAAGCAGCCTAGTTCCGGCGCAACTGTATCCCGATTAGCCAGCCACTAAGTCATAGCCACGCCACTCTTTCACAGTGACATCTGCAAAGCTGCCAACAGGTAGCTTTTTATCCACAAAGATGGTCGTGTCGATGTCTGGGGCATCCATCTCTGTGCGAGCGACGCCGGGTTCTTCAACAAGGACACGCAGTTTTTTACCCACCTGCAGGCGATTCACATGTTCTACACTTCGCTGAATGGCACGCATGGCCTCATTCCAACGGGCCTTGCGGGTCATGTGGTGAATCTGATCTTCCATCTTAGCCGCACGGGTATCTTCTTCACGGGAATAGTTAAAGACACCAGCACGCTCAAACTTCTCATCTTCGATAAACTGAACCAGTTCATTAAAGTCCGCTTCTGTTTCACCTGGGAAACCAACAATAAACGTGGTGCGGATGGCGATGCCGGGAATGCCAGCGCGGATACGCTTTAGCAAATCACGTATGTAGGCACCATCGGTCTCGCGCTTCATCAGCGAGAGCATGTGATCACTGATGTGCTGAAGGGGCATGTCGATGTAACGCGCCACTTTCGGACTTTCCGCAATCGCAGCGATCAAATCGTCACTCCAATGCGCTGGATGTGTGTAAAGGAGACGAATCCAAAAATCACCAGGAATAGCATTCAGCTCGCGGATGAGCGTGGAGAGGGACTCTCCTTTACTCGAATCGACGCCGCTACGCGGCTTCGGACGCTCACCTTCCCATTTATCCATGCCAAAGTAAGTCGTATCCTGAGAGATCAGGTTGATCTCTTTGACGCCGCTTTCGATCAGCTGACGTGCCTCTTTCAAGACACTCTCCTGTGTGCGGCTGCGGTGGCGGCCACGGATACGTGGGATGATGCAAAAGGAGCAGGGGTGATTGCAACCCTCTGCAATCTTAATGTAGGCCATGTGCTTCGGTGTGAGACGGAAACGCGGGGTGTCGTAGTCTGGAATATACTGCGGTTGTCGAGTGACTAGGTTTTCTTGCTCACCTTTGTCTTTATCCATAAGTCCCTGGATAATCGGGGCCACTTGAGTGATCTGGTCCAGACCGATAAAAGCATCTACCTCAGGCATCAAGCCAGGCAATTCTTGGGAGAAGCGCTGGGATAGACAACCTGCAACGATAATTTTTTGGCGTTTCCGCTTCTTGGATTCACCACGGGCATCGACCGCTTCATGCACGGCGCCCACGGACTCCTTCTTGGCCATATCAATGAAAGAGCAGGTATTAATGATGAGAACATCAGCAAGATCGGCCTCCGGAGTCATAGTCATGCCAGCCTGCTGGAGGTGACCGACCATGATTTCGGAGTCGATGAGATTTTTGGCACAGCCGAGGGAAACGAGTCCGACTTTGATCATAAGAGGAAAAGGGGCGTGGATGATACGGGCTTTTAGCCATCGCGAAAGAGAAACCTTAGACTCTCTACGTGAGAGGCATGGAGCTGAACCTGATGAAGGGAGATTAAAGGAGGAGGAAATCCGCCAGATCAGTCAATTTCAGAGCATTCAAAAAATCGCTCATTCCTCTGCAGCATGGCAACCTTGTTACTTATTCCATCCGAATCTCAGCCCCTTGATCAAAGAGACATACACGCACCACAGAGCTTTCCCATGCTAGAGCTTGATAACATTGCTTCTCAATAGCAATAGCCGCAAAATGTAAAAAAAACCAAGTCAGCGGACTGGTGATAATAGACCCCAAAAAAGCAATTGAATGTCAAAACCTCTCTTTTTTGTGACTCATTTTGTAGATTTATTTGTTATGAGAAGCAGTAAAGAGAATAAAAGAGTGAATAAAAGCTTGTCATCATGATAATTATATAAGATCTAGATTCAGAAATGCATGTGATAGCGTGAATCACATCTGCTGATCAAATCCACATTCACCATACACACACTTTATGTCCGACCTCAACTCACCCGAACTCATGACCGTCAAGGAGACATCCGAGTACCTCCGCATCCCGCTCCCAACGGTCTATTATCTCGTTCAGCGTGGACAGTTGCCAGCCGTGCAGATTGGTGGCCGCTGGCGCATCAAACGCAGCCTGCTCGACCGCGACGTGCTACGTAAGGAAGATGAGTCCGGCCAACCAACCGTCATGGTGGTGGATGATGACCCAGCTCTTCAGGCTCTATTCAAGCAATTCCTGAAGAAAGCTGGCTTCGGACGCCTTGTCGTTGGCACGGGCACAGAAGCTATCGCATTGGCCAAAAAGCAAAAATTCGATTTCGTCTTCCTAGACTTGAAGCTCCCAGACGTTCCTGGAGATGAAGTTTATTCACAGCTGAAAGCTCTGTATCCTGATCTGCCGATCGTGATTATCACTGGCTATCCTGACAGTGAAGTTCTCAGCCGCATTCTTTCCCATGGTCCCGTGACCGTGATCAAGAAGCCTCTCGAGTACGATCAACTGAATAAGGCCGTCAAACAGCTGGGGCACAAGGGCTCCGAGCAGGTCGCCTATTGAGGTTGATACAATAGTTCCTTACATTGCAAAGGGAGCGGGCGATGCCTGCTCCCTTTTTGATGATCCTTCATCAAACGCGAATGACAATTTTACCTGAATGCTGACCACTTGCCATACGATGAAAGGCTGCTGGTGCCTGGTCAAAGTCAAAAGTGCTGTCGATGATTGGCTTCATTTGCACCTCAGTCATTTTCTGCAGCATCTGGGCAAACATGGCGCGTGAGCCGACATAAATACCGTCTAAACGGATGCCTTTGCGCAAAATACCCACGGTCTGAATATCTCCTGCCGTGCCAGTAAGAACGCCGATAAGGGAAATGTGCCCGCCAAAACGAGTAGCCTTGATACTCCGGTTCAGTGTCTCAGGACCTCCGATCTCCACCACATGATCCACACCCACCCCGTCTGTCTCTGAAAGCACCCATTCATCCCAGGCTGGGTCATTTTGATAAATGTGCACAGCATCTGCACCCAGGCCACGGAGCAGTGCCGCCTTGGCCTCACTGCTCGTGGTGACTAGGACACGAGCCCCCGCCAACTTTGCAAACTGAAGAGCGAAGAGCGAAACTCCACCTGTTCCTAAAATGAGAACCGTCTCACCGTGCTGAAGATTGCCACGGACAAAAAGAGCATCCCAAGCCGTCACCGCCGCGCAGGGTAAAGAGGCCGCTTGCTCAGTAGAAAGATACTCGGGTATTGGCAGCAGACATGCGGTTGGCAAACAAGCCTTTTCACACAAAAGACCATTCACGACTCCCCCAAGAGCGATCCCTGCATGATGCTGTGTGAAGCCACCATCTATCCAGGTTGGCATAAACGGAATCACCACACGCTGACCGATCTCCCAGCCAGTGACCCCTTCACCCAGGGCTAGGATTTCACCCGCCCCATCTGAACATGGAATTCGTGGAATCGGACCCGTCACACCACGGATACCCATCACATTCATCAAATCCCGATAATTCAGGCAACAAGCGCGGATGCGAACCAGCACTTCACCAGACTTAGGTGCCGGATCAGATAGAGTGACCTGTTGCAGAGAGGCAAGTCCATCGGGACCAGTGATTTGGTAAGCTTTCATGAACTGCTCATAGACAGGCCATGCCTGATGACAAGGAAGAAGCATTTTCTCTTGGCGCAGAGGCTCACCCTTGGCTAAGTGAAGCGAATGAATCCTCTTTTGGCAATGCTCCTCTGTGCAGTTGGCGGCTATGTTTCAGGTGCCACTCCTTTTGGCTACCTCGCAGGCAAGATCAAAGGCATAGATATCCGTCAACACGGCAGTGGCAATATCGGCGCCACCAATGCCATCCGGGTTCTTGGAAAAGGCGTCGGCATCCCTGTTTTCATCTTAGATCTCCTGAAAGGCTGGTTGCCCGTCTGGCTGGGAAAAACTTGGTTGGTCACACTACCCTGCCCCGAGACGCTCCTTTCCACCGCCGCAGTCATCACCGGTTTAGCTGCTGTGCTCGGCCATATGTTCACCTTTTGGCTGAGCTTCAAAGGAGGTAAAGGTGTCGCGACAGCCACTGGTGTGCTACTCGGCATCGCCCCAATTGCCATGGTGGGCGGACTGACCGTGTGGTTGCTGGTCTTTTTCTCCATGCGCTTCGTTTCCCTGGCCTCCATGATGGCCGGAGTCGGTGTCGTCCTAACCATGATCGTAGAAATGAGCCGCAGGGGCACCTGGGACTGGGTCATGCTCGGTTTTGGTCTATTGATCATGATTTTAGTCATCGTTAGGCATACCGCCAACATCCGCCGCCTCCTCTCAGGCACTGAACCCAAGGCCAAAAGCAAAAAAGAACCGACCTAAACCAGCCCAACAACCCGCGAGACAAGGCCTCTTACCGAGGATTTTTTCTTTGCAAGGCCTGCTCCCCCCAACTATAAACTCGAACCTCTACACTGAGCCCTGCTCAGCCCACGACCTTTCTTTATCTTTAAAACCACCTCACTATGGGCCGCATCTATAACAACATCGTCGAAACCGTTGGTAACACTCCACTGGTGAAATTAAATAAAGTCACCGCTGGTCTCAATGCAACCATCGCGCTGAAGTGTGAGTACTTCAATCCACTCGGCAGCGTCAAAGATCGTATCGGCATGGCCATGATCGAAGATGCTGAAGCACGTGGTATCCTCAGCAAAGATACGGTCATCATCGAGCCAACCAGCGGCAACACCGGGATCGCACTTGCCTTTGTGGCTGCGGCCAAAGGTTACAAGCTCATCCTTACCATGCCTGAAACCATGAGCACTGAGCGCCGCACACTGCTGGCCCTCCTCGGTGCTGATCTCGTTCTCACTCCTGGTGCTCAGGGCATGAAAGGCGCTATCGCCAAAGCTGAAGAACTTGTCGCAAGCACTCCCAATGCCTGGATGCCACAGCAGTTCGAGAATCCAGCCAATCCAGCCATTCACATGAAAACCACGGCTGAAGAAATCTGGGCCGATACCGGTGGCAAAGTAGACATCCTCGTCGCCGGCGTCGGCACAGGTGGCACCATCACCGGTTGCTGTGAAGTTCTCAAACCTCGCAAACCTAGCTTTCAAGCCATTGCCGTCGAACCTGAGGCCTCACCAGTCATCAATCAAACCCTCGCTGGCGAACCAGTTCAGCCAGGACCGCACAAAATTCAAGGAACAGGTGCAGGCTTTGTCCCGAAAAATTTACATCTCAAAGACGCCGCTGGAAATGCCCAGATCGTCGAGTGCGTTAAAGTCAGCAACGACGACGCCTTTGCCATGGCACGCCGTCTCGCAGCCGAAGAAGGCCTCCTCGTCGGCATCAGCACTGGAGCCAACGTCGTCGCCGCCATCCGCGTCGCACAACGCCCTGAAAACGCTGGCAAACTCATCGTCACCATTGCCTGCTCAACGGGAGAACGCTACCTCTCTACCGCCCTCGCCGATGAGGCACGCGCCAAAGTCGGCGCTTAATTTGTTTCCCGCCCAAAGCCCCCTTCTAGAATAATCTCCTCATGTCTCAGCCCCAGTCAGCCTCCGCCCCGCTTCCCACGACCTCGTCCATCGAGACTTTCCTGGAAGAGAACTTCAAAAAGATCCTCCTTCTCTGCATTGCAGTCGTCGCTGGCCTAGGAATCTGGGGTGTCATCAACTACATGAACCGCGCCAAGGCAGTCGAAGCCGGTGAAGCCTATGCTTCAGCCAAAACCGTCGAAGACCTTGATGTCGTTATTTCAAAGTACGCTGGCACACTCTCCGCCGGAAATGCCCTGCTGCAAAAAGCAGACCTCCTTTGGGAACAAAATAAAAAATCCACCTCCGTTGATGCCTTAAAGGAATTCACTGATAAATACAATCAGCATCCCTTCTTGTCCCAAGCCCTTCTTGCCCTAGGTGGCAAACTTGAGTCCACTGGCAACCGTTCCGACGCCAAGGCCATTTTTGATCGCGTCGTTAGCGAGTTCCCAACATCCGACGTCGCAGCAATGGCTCAAATACGCTTGGGTGACCTTCTCTGGGCCGACGGCAAAGAAGAGGAGGCCAAAAAGATCTACGAAGGTCTCGCTGCCAAATTCCCTGGAGCTGCCAATGCGATTCTTGACCAAGGCCAAAACCGCCTTCAATGGATCGCTGCCAAACTCCCAACTAAAGAAGTGGACGGCCCACCGAAACCAAAAGTGGAGGCAGCCGCCACTCCAAGCATCCCCGGCATGCCTAACTTTAAGCTAAACAGCCCGACTGGCCTTTCGCCGACCATTCAATCCCCAGCCGCAGGTAGTGCTCCGGCCATCAGCGTCGGCCCGAATGCTGCAACATCCACACCGATCACCATCACACCAAGCGCAGCCACCTCCGCCCCAGTCGCTGTTCCAGCCACTGCCATGCCCTCCCCAGTAACCCCTAGCGTGCCAGTCAAATCCGAAGTTCCAGCGGCACCAGCCAAACCTGCAATCACGGTCCCAGCGACTTCTGCTCCAAACAAGGTCGAGGCAGCAGCGCCGGCCAAGGCAGCTCAGTAGTCGACTTTAAGGATTCCAATCTTTATTATCAAGGCACCGTAGTTGTCCATGATTCGGCTGCGGCTCACAATTCGACTGAATAGCTGAACATCACGACAAGCCCAAATTTTAAGCTTGGAATTTTTCGCTTCAAGATACCTTCCCTATTATGCCCATTCACTGGATGCAAGATGAGGCGTCGGTTATTTTCGGTTTAAACCTAGATCCGGAAATGGAAGATCGTTGAGTTGCGCCAGGGCTTGGTTTCACAAGGCTTCTTCGACTCGAAGCGGCTGTGTCTTGGGTGACACTGCCCGAGAGGCGAAAAGCCTTGTGGAATCAATGACGGATGCAAATCGGCAGTCAGCCATTCCTGAATC
>CAMBPS010000022.1 GCA_945869675.1 Prosthecobacter debontii
TCTTGGGTCGGCCATGGATGGTTGGAGTGAGGATTACGCATGGGTTTGGGCTTTCGTCATTCGAGATTCGTCATTCCTTGCACTGAGCGCGGATCCGTTGCAGGTCTAGGACTGTGAAAATTCCCCATATCGTCATCGCCAAGATCATCCGCGCCCTTCACGACATCTTTGTGGATCGGCGCTACGCGGACAAAGCGGTGGAATTTACCTTTAAACACCACCCTAAATGGGGCAGTCGTGACCGTCGCATGTTTGCGGAGGCTATTTATGAAATCGTCCGCCACTGGCGCTGGTATTGGTATTTAGCAGGTCTGCACGACGAGGATCATCATCGACCAGAGGCTATCGGTGAGGAACAGCTCTGGAGTGTTTGGGCAGCCTACTGGGTCATGACAGAGGGTGATCTGCCAGCTTTTGATGAGCTTTTTGCGGTTCGCAAAGAAGACATCCTAGATCGGTCCAAGCGTGAGGTGTCGCCTCTGATCCGTGCTTCGATTCCAAACTGGATGGACAAGCGCCTCGGACGTGAGCTCGGGCAGGCATGGCCTGCAGTGCGAGCAACGCTGAACACGCCGGCTCAGGTGTATCTGCGCGTGAATACGCTGAAAACTGAGCGTCGAACGCTGAAAACGCGTTTGGCTCAGGATGGCTTCACGACGGAGCCGCTGAAGGAAATCCCGACGGCCTTGGAGATGAAGCAGCGTTACAATGTTTTTGGCATGGCGGCATTTAAAGAAGGTTTATTTGAAGTGCAGGATGCCTCCTCTCAATGCGTGGCTCCATTTTTGCAGGTGGAGCCTGGCATGAAGGTGATCGATGCCTGTGCTGGTGGCGGTGGTAAGACGCTGCACATCGGCGCATTGATGCAGAATAAAGGCCGTATCCTCGCGCTGGACGTGCATCAGTGGAAGCTCAATGAATTGAGGAAACGCTGTGGTCGAGCTGGTGTCGATGTGGCTGAGACACGGATGATTGAGGGATCAAAGTCCATCAAACGGCTGGCAGGCTACGCGGACCGTGTTCTGCTGGATGTGCCGTGCTCAGGCTTGGGGGTTTTGCGCAGAAACCCAGATGCGAAGTGGAAGCTGAGCAACGAAGAGATCGATCGTCTCATCATCGAGCAACAAGACATTCTAGCACGCTACAGCGTCATGGTGAAGCCGGGCGGAAAGCTGGTGTATGCGACCTGCTCTGTGCTGCCGAGCGAGAATGAGGATCAGGTGCAGAAGTTCCTGGCCAAGCATGGTGATGACTGGACTCTCGAGGAGGAGATGAAAATCAATCCTGCGGAAAGCGGTCACGACGGTTTTTATGGGGCGCGGCTCGTTCGTAAAGCTGTGGTCGTTCCAGAGACTGCTGTAGCCCAAAGTGATGCTTCTCAATCTGCCAATGAAACGCCTACTCACTCACCTGAAGCCGCTACGGAATGATCGGCTCGCTGTCTTGGCGCTGATCGCCGTCTCTTGGCTTACGGTTCTTCGCGCCCAGACTTCTGTTCCGCTCCCGCACCGAGAACTGCGGGGATCATGGATCGCGACGGTGCACAATATCAATTGGCCCTCGCAGCCAGGGTTGCCGATAGCTCAGCAACAGGCGGAACTGAAAAGATTGATCCAAAGTGCTCACGATCATGGCTTAAATTGTCTGATCTTTCAGGTTCGGCCTGCGGCTGATGCTCTTTATGAATCAAAGATCGAGCCTTGGTCCTGCTATCTCAGTGGACTGATGAGCCTGCAGCCTTCGCCGAAATGGGATCCTTTGGAATTTGCGATCCGAGAAGCGCACTCGCACGGCATCGAGCTGCACGCTTGGTTTAATCCTTACCGAGCCATGGCCGGAGATCGCTTTGCCCCAAGTGCCAATCACGTGCGTCGCCAGCACCCCGAGTGGACGATCAAATATGGCAAAGACTGGTGGATGAATCCTGGACTTCCCGAGGTCCAGCAGCGGGTGATTGATGTCATCGCGGATGTGACGCGTCGGTATGATGTGGATGGCATTCACATGGATGATTATTTTTACCCTTATCCAGTCAATGGCAGTAATGGCAAGCCGATCCCGTTTGACGACGATGCGACCTTTGCCAAATACAAAGATGCTGGCGGCGAATTGGAACTGATGGCCTGGCGTCGGCAAAACGTCGATACGGTGGTTAAAATGGCTTACACGATGGTTAAAAGCATCAAGCGGACGGTGAAATTTGGCATCAGTCCCTTTGGTCTTTGGCGTCCCAATTACCCACCTGGAACGGGCGGTGGTCTGGATCCTTTTGAGCATCTGGGGGCCGATAGCCGTGGCTGGTTGCAAAAGGGCTGGGTGGATTATCTGACACCTCAACTTTACTGGACGATTGATCGTCCGAAGCTCGGTTTTTCGACCTATTACGACTGGTGGCTTGGTGAAAATACGATGGGCCGCCACATTTGGCCTGGCATGAACACCAGCAAAGTCGGCGATGACCGCAGGGCAGGGGAAATTCTGGCTCAAATCAGCGTGCTGCGTGCTAAGCAGACACTCATGCCGCCTGGGCATTTTCATTGGAATTTTGGTGCCCTCGATAAGGATCTGGGAAAAGTGGGCACGCTGACTTTGGAGCGTGCCTACAACATTCATACGATCCTGCCCGCCAGTCCTTGGCTGAGCAGGGTGGCGCTGCCAGCTCCGTTGGTGGAATCGGTAAACGAGGGGAAACGTGTCCGCTGGAACTTCACGGATCTGCGTTGGGATCAATATGGACGCTGGTGGGTCATTCAGGCGCTCATCGAGGGCAAATGGCAGGTTGTCGAGGTGGCTTTTCACGACAAACACGAGATCGACTGGCCTCAAAAAGCGGCTGCGGTCTCTGTCCGTGCCGCAGGTCCTGCTTGGGAGTTGGGACAGGCTGGGGTGATTGCCAAATGAGGTGATTGGAGTCAAAGTTTGCTTCGAAAGCGGTATGATTCTTCGGATCTCTGGCAAATACACTGGGTTCCTGTGAAAAACTCCTTGCCAAAGTGGACTTCGGTGGTTCCTTCGCGGCCCCCAATTTAAACATCCCCAACCCGCCTGACAAGGTGTCGGGTTCCCCAAACAGACCATGAGCGAAGCTACTACCAGCCCCACAGAATTCAAACTCCACGCTAAAGACACAGGCAGTGCCGATGTCCAAGTCGCGATTTTGACTGGGCGTATCAATGAACTGACTGACCATCTGACCAAGCACAGCAAAGACCACAGCACCCGCCGTGGCCTTTTGAAGATGGTTTCCCGCCGCCGCAAGTTGCTTGATTACCTCAAGCGCACCGCTGGTGACCGTTATCAGACGCTCCTCAAGAGTCTGGGTCTCCGCCGCTAATCCATTTCTGACCTTAAGGGGTGATGCCACGATGCATCGCCCCTTTTGGCATTTAACCGGAGTCTCTCCCGGCTAGGAACCACTGAATCGCGATCTATCTGATCCCTGCGTTTTTCTTTGGGCCTATTATCCTAGCCTCTGACTTCTCAGCCCAGCGCTGAACTATTCCCCAAAAAACAAAACAAGATAAACACAACCTATGGCAATCCATAAAGTAACAACTCCCTGCGGTTCAGGGATCATCGAAATCGAAACAGGCAAACTAGCTCACCTCGCCGACGGCGCTGTGACCGTTCGCTTAGGTGACACCATCGTCATCGTCACTGCCGTCTCTGCGACCAAGATCAAAGAAGGTCTCGACTTCTTCCCACTATCCGTGGAATACAAAGAAAAAGCTTCTGCTGCTGGCAAGTTCCCTGGTGGCTACTTCAAACGCGAAGGCCGTCCGACAGAGAAGGAAATCCTGACCTGCCGTATGACGGACCGCCCATTGCGCCCGTTGTTCCCGAAAGGCTACCTCTACGAGACACAAATCGTCGCTCTCTTGCTCAGTGCTGATGGCCAGAACGATTCTGACATCCTTGCTATCAACGGTGCTTCCGCCGCTCTTTGCGTTTCCGACATTCCTTTCGCAGGCCCAATCGGCGCTGTGCGTATTGGTCGTGTCAATGGTCAATTCATCGTCAACCCAACGCACAATCAGCGTGACGATAGTGATCTCGACCTCGTTTATGTCGGTAACAAGACCGACGTCATCATGATCGAAGGTGCCGCCAAAGAAATGCCAGAGGCTGAATTCATCGCCGCCCTCCGCTTTGCTCAAGAAAGCATCCAAGGTCTCGTCAAAGCTCAGGAAGAACTCGCTGCCCTCGCTGGTAAAGTGAAGCGTGTCATGCCCCTCATGCTCGTCCAGGACGATCTCCTTGAAGTGGCTTATCAGGTTGCAGGTGATCGCATCGAAGGTGCCATCTATCAGCCTAGCAAAGTTGCCCGTGGTAAGGCAATCGGCGCACTTAAAGACGAAGTGGAAGCCGCCATCAAAGCGAAGTTCCCAGATGCGACAGGTTACGCCATTGGCCAAGCTTTTGACTACCTCCAGAAGAAAGCTTTCCGCATCTCCATCCTAGACAAACTCAGCCGCTGCGATGGTCGTGGTATCGATCAGATTCGCCAGCTCACGGGTGAAGTTTCTGTCCTCCCACGCACTCACGGTTCAGCCCTCTTTGCCCGTGGTGAAACTCAGGCTCTTTCCATCGCCACGCTGGCCCCAGCAGACGAAGCTCAGGAAATGGATACTTACGCAGGTGGTGTTGATTCTAAGCGTTTCATCCTTCACTACAACTTCCCTCCATTCTCCGTCGGTGAGTGTGGTCGCTTCGGTGGTCAAAACCGTCGTGAAATCGGTCACGGCGCTCTCGCCGAGCGCTCGGTCGAGCCTGTGATCCCGCCGCAATCCCAATTCCCTTACGCCATCCGCGTGAGCAGTGAAGTGATGGCCTCCAATGGCTCAACTTCCATGGCCTCCGTGTGTTCGGGCGTTATGGCCCTCATGGATGCAGGTGTTCCTCTCATACGTCCAGTTGCTGGTATCTCTGTCGGTCTGGTGACTGAGTTTGACGCTAATGACCAGATGAAGCGTTACCTCACCATGATGGACATCCTTGGTTCTGAAGATCACTTCGGCGACATGGACTTCAAACTTTGCGGCACCAGCGAAGGCGTCACTGGCTACCAGCTCGACCTCAAGCTCCCAGGTCTGCCTTTGAGCATCCTCGAAGAAGCCATCGCTAAAGCCAAGAATGGCCGCACAGAAGTGCTGGCTGCCATGGCCTCTGCCATCAGCGAGATCAAGCCTCTTAGCCCACACGCTCCACGCATCGAGATCATCAAGATCAACCCAGACAAGATCGGTGAACTCATCGGCCCTGGCGGTAAAAATATCAAAGGCATCCAGGCTGAGTCCGGCGCTGAAATCAGCATCGAAGACGACGGCACTGTGTATGTCTATGCTACCCGTAAGGAAGGTCTGGAGCGTGCTCTTGAAATGATCGGTGGTGTCTCGGCAGAGGTCGAGATCGGCAAGATCTACACCGGTAAAGTCGTCAGCACGACAAACTTCGGAGCCTTCATGCGCCTCTTTGGTAACAAAGACGGACTCATCCACATCAGCGAACTCGCCGACTTCCGTGTCAATAAGACCGAAGACGTCGTCAAAGTTGGTGACATGGTCTCCGCCAAGTGCATCGGCATCGACGACAAAGGCAAAGTGAAGATGAGCCGCAAGGCCGCCATGAAAGAGAAGGACGACGCCGCCAAGGCCGAGGCCGGGGGTGCTCCAGAAGCTGCTCCTCAGGAATAATCACGGACGTTTAGTCGCCCCTCACAGAGCGCGGACCCGCAACGGTCCGCGCTTTTTTGTTGTGACTCCGCATTCGACTTTCGATATTCATCATTCACAGTGAGTGCCCATGTTTCGCGCCGTCCTTACTGATCGTCTCCAAGCTGCTTTTACTGCCGCAGGCATTGCTTTGCCTGAGAGCTTTGTTCCGAGTGTCGTCATCGCCTCGGATACGCGCTATGGTGATTACCAGAGCAATGCGGCCATGGTATTGAGTAAGCAACTGAAGCAAAATCCGCGTGCCTTGGCGCAGCAAATCGTCGATCACCTTAAAGTGACGGATCTCTGTGAGAAGATCAGCATTGATGGGCCTGGATTTCTCAATTTTACCGTGAGTCCGACGGCGCTAATTCAGCGGCTTTCAGTGATCCTCAAGGACGACCATGCTGGGGTGCCACGGGTGCCTCAACCGAAGCGTATCGTCATTGATTTTTCTGCGCCCAACATCGCTAAGCCAATGCATGTCGGACACATCCGCAGCACGTTTATTGGCGATTCGTTGGCTCGGGTGGCCCGTTTCATTGGGCACACGGTCATCACCGATAATCATGTTGGCGACTGGGGCACACAGTTTGGCATGATCATTCACGGATGGAAGACGCAGCTGGATCAGGCCAAATTGAAGCTGGACCCAATTCAGGAGTTGGTGACGGTTTATAAGGCGATCAATGCAGCTACTAAGGCCGATGAAGCCGTGCTCACGGTCTGCAAAACGGAGCTAGTGAAGCTTCAACAAGGGAATGCTGAAAATCTGGCGATCTGGAAGGAATGTGTGCGCCTGACCTTGAAGCAGCTCGAGAAGGTCTATGGGGCTCTGGATGTGAAGTTTGATCATTACCTCGGTGAGAGCTTCTACAATGACGCACTGGCTCCGCTGGTGGCGGATATGCTGGAAAAAGGCATCGCCAAGGTCAGCGAAGGTGCCACGGCGGTGTTCAGTGACGGCAGCGTCAAGCCTGAGAACGACCCCTTCCTCATCAGTGACAAAGACGAGTGGAAAGCCGCTCCATGCATCATCCGCAAAACGGATGGTGGGTTCCTCTACGCGACGACGGACTTAGCCACCATTGACTATCGTGTGAAGGAATGGAAAGCGGATGAAATTTGGTATGTCGTCGGTGCGCCGCAACAGCTGCACTTCCGTCAGGTCTTTGCTGCCGCGAAGCGTCGTGGTGCTACGACCGAGATGACACACATCGCATTTGGCAGCATCCTGGGGCCAGATGGTAAGATGTTTAAAACCCGCAGCGGAGAAACGGTCGGACTTCTCGAAGTGATCGACGAAGCCATTGAGCGTGCTCGTGCTGCTGCTGAGGAGAAAGAGCAGGGCCTCAGTGATGCTGATAAAGACGAGATCGCTCGGATCATTGGCAGCGGCTCGGTGAAGTATGCGGAACTCAGCCAGAATCGCCTCACGGACTACAAATTCAGCTGGGATAAAATGCTCAGCCTGCAAGGCAACACCGCTCCGTATCTCTTGAATGCCTATGTGCGTACACGCAGCATTTTTAGGAAATTGGAAGGTAGCGTCGAGCTTACAGGTGATCTCGAATTCACCGAACCAGCCGAGCGCGCCCTAGCCATGAAGTTGGCTCAGTTTGCCGAAAATGCCCACGATGTTCTGGAGGATCATCGCCCGAATCTTTTGGCCAATTACCTTTACGAAGTCGCCAATACCTATCATGGCTTCTATGAAGCCTGCAATGTCCTGCGATCTGAAGGTGCCATCCGTAATACTCGGCTGACTCTTTGCGAAGCCACTAGCCGCGTTTTGAAGGCAGGCCTCAGCCTTCTCGGCATTCAGACGACGGAGCGGATGTAGTTGTCAGAACCAGATTTTTTAATTACAGCACCCATCACCTTTTCATGCCAGTCCCACTCCTCGACGTTAACGCCCAAAACCATCCGCTTGAATCCGAACTTCAGGCAGCTTTTAACCAAGTGCTGAAGCACGGACGCTTCATCATGGGGCCGGAGATGGAGGCTTTTGAAAAAGAGCTGGCCGTCATGGTCGGAGTGAAACACGCGATCTCGGTCTCATCTGGGACTGATGCTCTTTTGCTGGCCTTGATGGCGCTGGACATTGGTCCAGGCGATGAGGTGCTCTGCCCGGCTTTCACCTTCTTTGCCACAGCAGGCGCGGTTTCCCGATTGGGTGCGACGCCTGTCTTTGTGGATGTGTGCCCGATCTGCTTCAACATGGACGTCAATGATGCTCGCGCGAAAATCACCGCGAAGACCAAGGTGATCATGCCCGTGCATCTTTTCGGGCAGTGTGCAGATATGGATCCACTCTTGGCGTTGGCGAAAGAAAAGGGTCTGCGTGTGATCGAAGATGCGGCGCAGTCCATCGGCTCAAAATACAAGGGTCGCGATAGCGGCACGATGGGTGATTTTGGCACGTACAGCTTTTTCCCCAGCAAGAACCTAGGCGGCTTTGGTGATGGCGGCATGCTGGTGACGAATGACGACGCTCTGGCTGAGTTTGCGAAGGTGCTGCGCAATCACGGGTCAAAACCGAAGTATTATCATCACTTTGTCGGCGGGAACTTCCGCATGGATACGCTGCAATGTGCCCTGCTCAGCGTGAAGGTGAAGCGCTATGCGCAGTTTACAGCCGATCGCCAGCGCAATGCGGCGCATTACATCAAGGAGTTGGTGAAACTGTCGGGAGTGGTGCAGGCGGACCCGAGTCATTGCAAGTGTCTCAGCACACAAGATGCATGGTTGGCTGCCCAAAATGCGCGGATCGTATTGCCTGTGAGCTACGCGCATAATGAGCATATTTGGAACCAGTTCACGCTGCGAGTTCTGGGTGGGAAGCGCGATTCTTTGCGTGATCATTTAGTCAGTAAGCAGATCGGCTGTGACATCTATTACCCGGTGACATTGGACCAGCAGAAGTGCTTTGAGACCTTGCCAGAAAGCTCTCGCACTGGCTGTGAGGTGTCTCATCGTGTTGCGGGAGAGGTGCTGAGCATCCCGATTTACGGTGAGCTGATCGAGTCGCAGCGCCTAGAGATCATTGCAGCGATTGGCGAATGGATTGCTCTACAAAATTAACGTTTCTGAGCAAACATCCAAGTCCATAGATCCGGGTTATCGTAGCTCTGGGTCCATGAATCATGTCCGACTCCTGGATAAACCGTGAGCTTGGCCTGACTGCCAGCTTTCTGCAAAGCACCGTGCATTTTGAGGGAGAAATCCACGGGAACAGCACCGTCTTTATCCCCATGAAAGATCCAGCAGGGTAAGTCTTTGATACGCTCTGCCATGACAAAACCGACTCCTGCGCCGCCACAAATCGGAGCGATGGCTGCAAAGGTGTCTGGATAAGCTAAAGCGGTGTCCCATGTGCCAAAGCCACCCATGCTGATGCCGGTGAGATAGAGGCGACTGGTGTCCACTCGATGTGTTTTGATCAGTTCATCGACAAGTGCTTTGACGGCGTATGGATTCCAAATGTTCTTCTCGGGGACTTGCGGGCTGATGACAATGGCTTCAAACTTTTTTCCTGCTTCGATCAGCTTGGGTGGGCCGTGCTTTTTTAACAGCTGCAGATTGTCGCCACGCTCTCCTGCCCCATGAAGGAAGATGAGGAGGGGCCATTTTTTGGTGGGATCCGTATCGTAGCCCTCGGGCAGTGAGAGAAGATAGCGGTAGCCGACTTGCAGTTTGGCCTCACCCGAAAAGGATTGCTCTGCTTGTGGACCGGCTAAGGATTAGGTGATCAAGATGAGGAAAAGCAGGGTGATTCGTGTCATTGCAGTCCAACGCGCCGGACTTCAGGCAGTTATCGACGGGATTCATCCTTCGAGAAGGATTTTTTCATGCTCATGAAGGGGCGGAAATGCACTCGTGAGTTGCACCGTGGCATCGTCCATGCTTCTTGGCCGAGTATGAGCAACACTTCTTCTCTCTGGCCTCGCTTTCAGAAATACTTTGTTCGTTTGCCAAAACTTGGCTTCGCTATCGACATTAGCCGCATGGATTTTGAGGATGATTTGTTTGAAACAATGTCGCCTTCGATTGAAAAGGCATTTGCTGACATGAAGGCCTTGGAGGCTGGTGCGATCTCAAATCCTGATGAAGGTCGCATGGTCGGACATTATTGGCTGCGCAATTCCTCCTTAGCTCCCGCTGATCTGTGCGCTGAGATTGACGACACGCTTGAAGCTACCCTTAAGTTTGCTGATGACGTGCATGGTGGTGTCATCAAAGCAGCCAATGGCCAGAAGTTTACCCGTGTGCTTGTGGTCGGTATCGGTGGTTCTGCTCTGGGACCGCAGCTTGTGGCGCAGTCGATCACACCGGCAAATCCGCCTCTTCAAATTAGCTTTTTTGATAACACTGATCCGGATGGCATGGACCGCGTGGTGGCTCAGATCGGAGGAGAAATCGCCACAACGGTGACGCTAGTCATCTCCAAATCCGGGGGCACCAAGGAAACCCGCAATGGCATGTTGGAGGCAGCTGCGGCCTACCAGGCTCAGGGGGTCGATTTTGCTAAGCATGCGGTCGCAGTAACAGGTGTGGGCAGTGAATTAGACAAATACGCCATCGCTCAGAGTTGGTTGGCCCGTTTTCCGATGTGGGACTGGGTGGGCGGGCGCACGAGCGTGATGAGTGCGGTAGGAACCATTGCTGCGGCCTTGCAGGGCGTGGATGTTCGTGGCTTCCTTGCTGGGGCGGCTGCAATGGATGCAGAAACTCGCACTCGTTCAGCTCGTGAAAATCCAGCGATGCTGCTAGCTCTCATGTGGTTCAGCGCAGGGAAAGGGAAGGGGGCCAAGGATATGGTCGTCCTGCCCTATAAAGATCGCCTCGTGCTTTTCAGTAAATACCTCCAGCAGCTCGTCATGGAGTCTCTGGGGAAAGAGCATGATCTTGATGGAAAAGTGGTCAATCAAGGCATTGCCGTTTATGGGAACAAAGGTTCCACCGATCAGCACGCCTATGTTCAGCAATTGCGTGATGGCGTGAATAATTTCTTTGCCACATTCATTGAGGTTCGGAAAGCACGAGATGCGGCGGGCTTTGAAGTCGAGCCTGGCTTCACCAGCGGCGACTATCTTCAGGGCTTTCTTCGTGGCACGCGGAAGGCCTTGGCCGATAAAGGCCGCGAGTCTGTTACTCTTTCGATAGACGAAGTCAGTTCCTACAGCCTGGGTATTCTTGTGGGTCTATTTGAGCGAACGGTCAGCTTTTACGCGACCTTAGTGAATGTGAATGCCTATCATCAGCCAGGCGTGGAGGCTGGAAAAAAGGCCGCTACAGACTTTCTGAAGCAGATGGGGCAAGTTGTGAATAGTTTGCCGGATTCGGGTCAAGGTATCACTGCGGACGACTTGGCAGTTCAGATTGGTATTGATCCTGAAGATGCTTGGCACATGCTGAGTCATCTCTCTGCCAATGGTCGGGTGAAAATTACCGTTCTTGGAGAGACTCCCTCAGCTGATCAATTCTTACGACTCTAAGTGATTCTGTGTTTGCCATCGGCATGTCCTCGTTTTAAGTAATGAAGGTCTTTAAACGGCCTACCTGAAATGGACAATACCTTTCCGCTCCGATACCAGATTGCTTGCATCGTTTTGACTGCACTTTTTGTGTGGTCTTTTAGTGTTGCTCGTGAGCCTCGGCAATGGAGACGGTTATTTCAATCAACCTTTTACAGGACGGAGCAGTTTTCAGTCAATAAGAATAAGGTCATTGATGAGATCCTTAAAACTTGGGGAATTCGCATCGCTATGTTAATATTGGTGGCGGATGTAGCCTGTTTTGTGGCCATGGTTACTTACAAAGAAAGGATGCACGCACGAGACATGTCTGCTGATGATTGGTATCATTTGGATGAGCAGAATAAGATTCAGCAGACGGCTCCAGACTCAAGGCGTCCCACCCCCTGATTGATTGAATGGGCATTTTTCAGCTGAAGAATTGATTCTATGTCCAGTTTTATTGGCCTTCTTGTCTTCATCTTTCTGGCATGGAGCTTATCTGAAAACCGGCGTCTTTTCCCTTGGCGCAGTGTCTTTGCGGGGCTAGCGCTGCAATTTTTGTTTGGTTGGCTGATACTTCGAACTCAAACCGGCGCATGGTTTTTTGGCCGGTTAGATGAGGTTTTTCGTCGTCTCTTAGGTTTTGCTAATGAAGGGATCTCTATGGTCTTTGGTCCACTGGCCAATCGTGATCTACTGGCAGAGAAGTGGGGGGCTGATAACGCGTTCCTATTTGCTGTAACGGTGACGGGTACCATTGTGCTCGTTTCGGCCTTGTCATCTTTGCTTTATCATTACGGCATTCTACAAATCGTTGTGCGTGCTGTTGCTTGGATCATGCAGAGACTGATGCGAACCAGTGGTACTGAGAGTTTAGCAGCTGCGGCAAACATCTTCATGGGGCAAACGGAGGCACCGCTCATCATCAAACCCTATCTCGCCACCATGACGCGCAGTGAACTCATGGCTTTGATGGTTGGTGGCATGGCTACCATTGCAGGCGGCGTTTTAGCCGCTTATGTCTCGTTTGGTATATCGGCAGGACATCTTCTCACAGCCTCTGTGATGAGTGCGCCTGCGGCTCTCATGATGGCAAAAATTCTGCTGCCAGAGACTGAGATCCGCGATACCGCAGCTGGCAGAAGGCTTGAGACCCAAAATGAGACGGTTAATGGAATCGACGCACTTTGTCGAGGTGCCAGCGATGGCATGAAACTTGCAATCAACGTTATGGCCATGCTGATTGCGTTTGTTGCCACCGTAGCATTGGCAAATTATCTTTTCTCGCTGAGTTTGCATTGGGTCGGTGTTCAGGATGCCAAACCGATGCAAACAGTTCTGGGTTGGCTCAATGCACCCTTTGCGTGGCTTATGGGAGTGCCTTGGAAAGACTGCAAAATTGTCGGTAGTATTCTGGGGGACCGCATCGTGCTCAACGAGTTTATCGGATACCTAAAATTGAGTAAAACTCAAGGCCTCCAACCAGAAAGCATCACTATCACCACCTATGCTCTGTGTGGCTTCGCTAATTTTTCAAGCATCGCCATTCAGATTGGCGGTATCGGTGCGATGGCAGAAGTCCGTCGCGCAGAGTTGGCGCAACTGGGTTTCAAAGCCATGATCGGTGGCCTGTTGGCTTGTTACTGCACGGCAAGCATTGCAGGAATGATCACACGCTAGGCTTCAATCTTTGTTGGTAGGGTTACTTAGCATGTTGCTGCTGATTTGATTGCCGGTGCCTTTGAGCGCCAGAAGAGAGGGCTCCTGACTCCGTTTTTCTTCAGGTCGGTCATCGCGAATCATATTCTGCATGATCAGACTGTGATTGACATCCTCGAGCCGCAGGCCGATTCCATCAGAATCCAAAACGTGATTTTGCACAATCATGAGTCGACTGCCGCCCACAATATCCACGGCTGCACGCTGACGCCAAACACCCGAAATGACATTGCCCATCAAAGAGCTGTCAGAACATTGAATGAGGCGGATTCCATTGTTCTCAGTATCTTTGAAGCCATTCACGGCATACCTTGGATTGCGATCGAAGTTGTTATTGCTGATGACGAGGTGCTCAGAGTTTTCAGCTAACAAATCTTGATCAAAACCTTCCCAAAACGTATTTCCGGTGATGGTGACTCCGCGCGCTTCGCGGATTTCGATGTTCGTCCTTACATCACTAAACACATTCGCACTGATCGTCACATTTCCCTCACGTGTGTGGGCTCTGCCGACGCGTCGCTCCAGGCTAGGATCGGTGCCTGCGCCGAGGATGCGGATATTAGCTGATCCTGCGGCCTTACTGGTATGCTGTAATGTGCAGCCCGTGATGGCCACTTCCGCGATGGAGCCACCAGTCGAGTTAAGCTCTACATTGGCCGCTGGTGCTCCTCCAACAGCGTGATTGCCTTCAATGTCACAGGTGCCGATGTGTAAATTCCGCACTTCACCGCCTCGCGAGACGATACCGCCTTCGGCATTATAACTGATGTGACAGCCTACGACATTGATCTGATGTAGATTTAAGTGATCCAAAAAGATGCCGATGCCGCGATTGTCATAAAAGTGACAGTCCGTGATGAGAACGTTGCGATTCCGCGTTGTTAGATGCACGGCATGTCGGCATTGACGGATCACCACTCGCGATAGTGTGAGTTGCATCGTCCCGGCTGCCTCGATCCCATCGGCCTCGGTATGACCTCCGATGATCTCGATCCCACTGATCATGGGGGTCCTTTCTTTTTCCCAAACACCCGGTTTCACCGTCGTTGGCGCGGCAGTTCCCTCGTGGGTTCCTTTGAAAAAGAAGGCCGGACCTGCGCCTTCCATGACAATGCGTGCCGTGCCGTCACTAGAGATCGCCGTAAAGCCAGACTCGCTCAGAGGGATGGTGATCGTTCGGGAAATCCGATAAATTCCCTTTGGAAAGCTGATGCTGCCATGGGTCAGTAGGGCCTTTTCGATCGCTTGCACATCATCCGTCTTGCCGTTTCCCTGCGCTCCGAAACTCATCACGCTGACCTGAGCTTGGATGGTGGCTGCAAGAATGAGGAAAAAGAAAACACCGAGTTTGATCGTGGTCATGGATCAGATACGATGGATTCACACGGCTTCCTTCCAGACATGAACTACCGCCCCTTCTTAATTCTCTTAGCTTGCTTCTTCTGTGGGGCCAGCCTGGCGGATATTAACACGTCTCCAGGTGCTGAACCAGTGACCGAAAAAACTAACTTCATTCGCTTTGTTGAAATCGATCAAGGCGCATTTTTGCAGACCGCTAGCGCAAGTTATACCTCGCCTACCGGTGTTATCCTGGATATGACCGATGCTGTTCACATTGGAGATCCAAACTATTTCGATGCACTGAATCGACGCTTTAAAAGCTACGATTGTGTTCTCGTCGTGAGGCCGGTCGAGCAGCAAACGGAAATGAAAGTCGCTGATAGCAATGCTAAGTTCCAGTGGCTCGGGCAGATGCTGGAGTCGATGCGTAACAAGCTAGTGCTAGAAAGGCAACTTCAATGCACCGACTACAAAGCACCTAACTTTGTCCATGCTGACATTAGTTCTGAAGGCTTCGGGATCTGCCAAACGACAAGTAACATCAGTCCTTAATCGACGATTCATGCCCGCCCCTGATGATACGATTACCCTTCACGGTCTCGTGGAGCGTGTGACCTATCACACGGAAGAGACGGGTTATTGTATCCTCCGTGTGATTCCTGAGGGTAAGCATGAGCCATTCAGTCTCATCGGGAAAGCGCCGCGAGTGGTTGCTGGTGAGCAGTTTGAAGCCATCGGCAAATGGGAACTCACGCGTGATTATGGTCAGCAGTTTAAAGCCGACACGCTCAAGCTTAAACGTCCTGATTCAGTGGCTGGTATTGAGCGTTATCTCGGTAGCGGATTAATCGAAGGTATCGGCCCAGCCTATGCAAAAAGGCTGCTGGCTAAGTTTGGAAAGCGCATCTTTGAGGTCATCGAAAATGAGTCTGTGAAACTTGAGGACGTGGAAGGCATCGGGCGGAAGCGGCGCATCGAGATCAAGGATTCTTGGATGAAGCAAAAGAGTGTGCATAACATCATGCTCTTTCTTCACCAGCATGGCATCAGCTCCAGTAGAGCCCTGCGCATTCATAAGACCTATGGGGATGAAGCCTTGTCTGTCCTAACCACGAATCCCTATCGGCTAGCGCAAGATATTCAGGGCATTGGTTTTAAAACGGCTGACGACATTGCTTATCAGATGGGTATTGCCGAGCACGCGCCTGAGAGATTGCGGGCCGGACTTCTGCACGTGTTGGAAACAGGGGCTAGCAGTGGCCATTGTTGTTTGCCAGAATCACAGGTCTTGCAAAAAGCCACAGACTTGCTCCAAGGAGTAGGGACATTGTTGTCGGATCAAATTGAAGCTTTGATAGTCTCATCCCAAATGGAGCGTCATACCTTGGGTGAGCCGTCGGTGCTTTATTTGCCGTATCTCCGAGCTGCAGAGCAGAGCATCGTCCAGAACCTTCGCGCACTCGTTTCCAGCTTGCCCGATTATCCGCCGATGGATCTGCAGGAGGTCATTCCTTGGGCCGCAGAAAAGACCGGTAAACCCTTAGCTGAAAGTCAGCAGAGGGCTGTCATCGCTGCTTTGCAAAACCGCTGTTTGATCATCACTGGCGGGCCCGGTGTGGGAAAGACAACCATCCTGCATACCATCCTCACCATCTTGCAATCCAAAAGTATCAAAGTCATTCTTGCCGCACCCACAGGTCGTGCCGCGAAGCGGCTCAATGAAAGCACGGGCCTGGAAGCCAAGACACTGCATCGTCTTCTCGAATATCAGGGCTCGGGCACTTGGGGTCGTAATCGTGCACGTCCACTCATAGGGGATCTTTTTGTCGTCGATGAATGCTCCATGATCGACACACCGCTCATGGCTCAATTTCTCACCGCCTTACCAGAAGGGGCACGATTATTGTTGGTTGGCGATGCTGATCAGTTACCTTCTGTGGGCCCAGGCATGGTGCTCTATGACCTCATCCGCAGCGGTAAAGTGCCTTGCGTGCATCTAACGGAAATATTCCGGCAGGCTGCCACTAGCCGTATCATCACCAGCGCCCATGAGATCAATCGTGGACAGTTTCCTGAACTCAAGCCTAGTCGCGACGGTGACTTTTTCTTTTTAGAAGCCAGCACTCCAGATGAAATTAGTCGCACGATCGTGGATCTGGTGCAGCGTCGTCTGCCGCAACGTTATCAGCTTAATCCGGTCTCAGATATTCAAGTGCTGACCCCCATGAATCGTCAACTTCTCGGCACGCGCGCTTTGAATGAAGCTCTTCAATTGGCCATCAATCCGCCAAGTGAGATGAAGTACGAGATTGATCGATTTGGTGTCACTTATCGAGTTGGGGATAAAGTCATTCAGACCCAGAATAACTATGACAAAGATGTCTTTAATGGTGATCTTGGTCACATCATCAGCATCGAGACTGAGCCACTGAAGGTCTGCGTTCGTTTTGAAGGAGGGCATCTCGTCGATTACGAGCCTGGTGAGCTTGATGAACTTCAGCTTGCCTACGCCATGACCATTCACAAAAGTCAGGGTAGCGAGTTTCCCTGCGTCATCATTCCCATTAGCACGCAGCACTATGTTTTGCTAGAGCGCAGCCTCATTTATACCGCCATTACCCGGGCCAAAAAGCTTGTCATCCTTGTCGGTGATCTCAAAGCCCTGACGCTGGCCATTGCCAAACAAGAAAGCCGCAAACGCTGGACTGGCTTGGCCTGTTGATCCATCCAGGCTCGGAATTGAACATGGACTGAGTTTAATGAATTGAGCCAAGCTTGCTAATGAACAGTAATTGTGTCAAAAAATCCCCTCGCCTCTGACTCTGAGCGCGCTAGCGTCAGCTCGTGAGTTATCAGGTCTTCGCCCGCAAATATCGTCCCAAAAACTTTGCTGATGTCCTCGGCCAAGAGCATGTCGTCCGTACACTGAGGAACGCCATCGCACAGAATCGGTTGGCTCATGCCTATCTTTTTGTCGGGCCACGTGGAACGGGAAAAACGTCCACAGCGCGTATTTTTGCCATGGCTCTGAACTGCCCGAATGGGCCAAGCATTGAGTTTGACTACAACGACCCCATTTGCAAAGAGATCGCCGAAGGCAATAGCCTAGATGTGCTGGAAATCGATGGTGCCAGTAATAATGGCGTGGATCAGGTCCGCGATCTTCGAGAAAGTGTTAAATATGCGCCGTCCAAGTGCCGCTACAAAATCTACTACATTGATGAGGTCCACATGCTCTCCACAGCTGCTTTCAATGCGCTGCTAAAGACCCTGGAAGAACCACCTCCACACGTCAAATTCATCTTTGCCACCACTGAGGCTAACAAAATTCTCCCCACGATCATCAGCCGTTGCCAGCGTTTTGACCTGCGCCGCATTCCACTGACGATTATCGCTAATCATCTCCTTCACATCGCTCAGATGGAGGGTGTGGATCTAGATGAAAAAGCCGCCTATGCCATCGGAAAAGGCGCAGACGGAGGCATGAGAGATGCGCAGTCCATGTTGGATCAGCTTGTGGCTTTTTGTGGCAATAAAATCCGTGAAGAAGACGTCTTGGAGATCTTTGGCTTCACCTCGATCCAAACGGTCTCGGAGATGGCTTATCGCATCCTTGAAAGCAGCACCGTAGGTGCCCTTCAGCTCGTTCATGAGACAAGTGAAGCTGGCAAAGATCTCGGTAAATTGCTCACAGATCTTATCCAGCACTTCCGTACCCTATTAGTCAGTCAAGCTGACCCGAAAGCTGGTGCAGAGGATCTTGAGCCTGATATTGCCGCTCAAGTTATTGAGCAAAGTCAGATGGCAAGCACCGAGCAATTGCTGCGTGTCGTGGACGGCCTTGCCGAAGTCGATGCCCGCATGCGTTGGGCTACCAATAAGCGGCTACATTTTGAACTGGGTGTCATCCAGGCCGTGCAAAATTACAACGAAGTTAGCCTAAGTGATGTGATTGAGGCTCTTGATGGTGGAGGCGCCGTGGCCAAACCTGCCGCCCGAGCAACCATCACCACGGCTCGTGCTCCCAGGCCAACCCCGGTGGAGCCCGTAACTGTTCCTCCAATTGAAGCACCAAAAGACGTAGCACCCCTGGCGATGTCACCTGGCCGTGAGCCTTCCCTTATCGAGCCACCTCTCACAGCAGCAGCTGTAGCTACCTTGCGGCCAGTTTTGCCTATCGAAGATGTTCGCTTAGCGCCGAAGACTGAGGCACCTGCGCCAAAGCCAGAAGCAGAGCTGATTCTAGCGCCTCAGGTCGAAGCAGCGCCAGCCATCTCGGAAGAAGCTTTTTGGCCAGCTTTGCTGGAAATGGTTCAAGAGCGTCGAGGACTCATTGCCAGTTGGGTGCAACTAGGAACTGTTCTATCCATCGCGAGGGGTATTGTTAAAGTCGGCTTTCCAACCACGGAAGTTCATGCCAAAGACAGCTTGAACCGCGATAATCAACGCACCTTTCTTGAAGGTATCGCCACGGAATTGCTGGGAACTCCGATGCGTTTCGAGCTTTCACTCGATCCTTCGCTAAAGCCCCCTGCGGCCACAGAGCTTCACTTTGATCTAGGTGACTCCTCTCCTCCTGCCAAGACGATGTCAGCCGCATCTGCTACCGCGATAGTGGCTAAGGCTACTCCTGAAATTGTGGCGAAATCCGAGGAATCCGTGCCTCCGACATCTGCCGAGATCAGCGAAGAATTTCAAAACGATCCACTGATCAAAAGCGCCGTGGAAAAATTTAAGCTTAAGCTCGCTGCAAGGGCTTAATGACTCAAGCTCAGACTGAAACCTAGCACCTATAAAGCCTGGTAGGGTTTATCAAAATGACGGCAATAGATTGTCCAAAAGAACTTTAAGGACACATCAAATCATTGATTCTTAATGGAGCCGAGAGTCGGATTTGAACCGACGACCTGATGATTACAAATCAACTGCTCTACCACTGAGCTATCCCGGCAAGGTCGTCCGCTTGTTTTGAAAGCGGGGCGTGAGTATGTCTCTCTTGCTTGAATTGGCAAGTGCTGTTTGTGATCGATTTTAAGATAGTAGTCTTTGCTCGATCCACTCGATGAGATCACTGGGTGATGGACGTGCGGTGATGCGGGTGGCGTAGTTTTGGCAGGCTTGCTGAATGCTCGAATTGCTGAGGAGTTGATCCAGTGCTTTTATGACATTTTCGACGGTAAAGGTTCGTGGACTGAGAGTGAGACCGATACCGAGTTTTTGCAGCCGGTAAGCATTGTCTGGCTGATCGTGTGCCATGGCCATGATGAGCTGTGGAATGCCTGCGGCAATGCCCTGAGAAAGAGTGCCGATACCGCCGTGATGCACAAAGGCAGATGCCTGCGTTAGCAGGGTGGAGAAAGGGACGTACTCGACGGGTAGGATGGAACTTGGGAGATTTGGGGGGAGTTGATCCAGTTTGCGGGTGACAAAGACGGCTCTTTGACCCAGTTGAGTGACGGCTTGTAGAGCGACCTCAAAGAAACGTCTGGCTTGGATATTGGCGCTGCCAGGTGTGAAGACGATGGGTTTTTCACCAGAGGTTAGAAAGGTGGTGAGATCACCACTCAGAGGGCGCTCCGTGGAGAGGTCCTCGAGCGGAAAATCCCACTGCAAGGCAGGCTGAGGCCAGTCTGGCTGAGGCGGAGCAAACCATTCAGGGAAGAGGCAGAGGACGCCATCGGGCGAGTGTGCCCACTCCCACCAGAGGCTCTTTGGCGGGGGGACGTTCTGCTTGGCGCACTGCACCTTCACGGCGGGTGCTGAAAAGCGATCTGCGGGGTTCGGTAATTGGATGATCCAGCGTTTTAGCCAAAGCGGGAGCTTCCTGAAAGGTGCCATGCCAGGAAAGAGCAGGGGCGTTTCATGGGCGCTGATCATCACTGCTGGCTGGAGATGCACATTGATGAGCGGGATGCCGAGCTTTTCCCTTGCAAGCCTAGCCCCAAAAACGGTGCAGGGTGCGAGAAGTAGATCAAACTGATCGGCTGTGCCGTGGCGCTGATGGATCGTGTCAAAGAAGGTCGCCGTGCTTTCACCCGCAAACTCAAAGACCATCTTCGTGCCATGATAAAGCTGCCAAACGCGTGGGTCGGAAATGAAGCGGTCAAAGTCCTCTGGCTGCCCGAGTGGAATGACCTCTATCCCAGCAGACTTGGCGGTTTCTCCAAAAACACAGGACACGATCATGGTGACGCGATGCCCGCGTTCCTTGAGCATCCTACCCAACCAGAGAAAAGGTAGCACATCACCGGCGCTGCCAAAGGGGATAAGGGCTATGTGTGACATGGGGTAGGGGAGTTGACGGATGAAAGGACGGGGCGACTTGATTGTCGCGTCTTTTTTACATTGGCGATCTTTCGATGCTGTCCCATGATTTCGTGATGTACCTTTGGTCAAAATTGTCTTCAGAAAAATGGGCGGATGCTTGGGAAGAGCGATTCGCAGTCAATCCAGCTTTAAATCTAGTGATCACGACGGTGCCAGGCCGCAGTTCGATCCGAGTAGAGATCTACACTGAGAAAAAGAAGGACGTCGTGGCCATCCAAAAAGAATGGGGAGGAACCGTGCGCGAGGTGAAGAATCAGAACTGGGCGGCTCTCTCCAAACAACCGATGCCAGAGATCCAAGTGCGCGGGAAAATGGTCGTATGCAGTGCGCGCACGCCTCAGGAGATCAAGAAGGCGCAAAAGGCCAATGCAGGACGTGAGATCATCGCCATCCCCGCCGATATGGCCTTTGGCACTGGGCATCATGCAACCACTTCCACGGTTCTGAGGATGCTAGTAGATGCCGCAGAGCCTCTGGCTGGCAAACGCTGGACAATGGCTGATCTTGGCTGTGGCAGTGGCATCTTAGCCATTGCTGCTTCAAAACTAGGTGCTGCCAAGGTCTGGGGCTGTGACTTTGATCCGAAAGCCGTTTCAGTTTCCAAAGAAAACTCAGAGCGGAATGGCACTCCCAAGATTCGTTTTACCGAAGTGGATGTCCTCGAGTGGGAGCCCAAGGAGCAGTGGGACATCGTCGCGGCAAATATCTTCAGTGACATTTTAGAGGTGGCCTTTCCTCAGATCGTGCGGGCTGTGAAACCTGGTGGTGTCATCATGGCATCGGGGATTTTAAAAAAGCAGGCAGTGTGTCTGGAGGTGGCGACGGCTCATGGAGTGCGCTGGGACCGAGTCGTCACAAAAGGCAAGTGGGTCTCTGCTTGTGGTATTCGTCTTTAAATCTTCCACCGATAACTTGATTGCTTTCTAGTCGGCTTCCATGCATTTGCTGAGATGAAATTCACGGGCACTTTACATCGTCAAACACGCACCATTAGCGGCCAGCAGGTGGCACCACGCAAGAGCATGGGGCAAAACTTCCTGGTGGATGAATCGGTGGCGCAGTGGATCGCCGATCAGATTCAGCCAGATGGCGCAGATTTTGTGGTGGAGCCTGGACCTGGTCTAGGCGCCATGACCAAGCACTTGGTTGGACGCGCTAAGCAGCTGGTTCTGATAGAAAAGGACAATGCACTGGCACCCGAACTTGAGAAGCGCTTTGCCAAAGATCCGACTGTCACAGTGCTGCATGAAGACGCTACAAAGATTGATGTCAGTGGTTGGTATCGCCATGGCGATGTTCGTGTGATTGGCAATCTCCCCTACTCGGTGGGAGGTGAGATCTTGAAGCATTTACTGACACCGCCGACTCCCGTCACGATGGCAGTTTTCATGCTGCAAAAAGAGGTCTGCATGCGATTGGCGGCCCGTGTGGGAGAGGATGGTTACGGTGGGCTCTCCGTGCTCATTCAGCGTGACTGGGATGTGGAACTGCTGCGCATCATTCCGCCTGAGGTTTTCCAACCCAAGCCCAAGGTGGACAGTGCCATCGTCCGTTTCACTCCACGTGATCCATGCACACTGCCAGTCTGCGATCGCCGCATGTTTGAGCGACTAGTCAGGGCAGGTTTTAGCCAGCGCCGGAAGCAGATGAAGAATCTTCTACCCGAGGCACCGGGTGGCTGGCAGGCCTTGGTGGATTCTTTGGGAAAATCTGCCGCCATGCGTGCGGAAGAGTTGTCCGTGGCAGAATGGGTGCAAATTTCACGCTGGTATGAGGGCCGCAAAGACCAGGACGCAGGCCAGAAATCGAATGAGATGTTTGATGTCGTCAATGAGCGAAATGAAGTGACAGGTCAGCTGACTCGCGGTGAAGTTCACGCCAAAGGTCTCCTGCATCGTGCGGTACATGTGTTTGTGATCAATGCAAAGGGCATGATCTATCTGCAGCGCCGTTCCCATTTGAAGGATGTGTCTCCGCTGAAATGGGATAGTAGCGCGGCTGGGCATCTCGATGTCGGTGAAAGCTATGCTGATTGTGCCATCCGTGAGACCCGCGAAGAAGTCGGTATTGAGATCACCAGCACAGAGCTGGCTGCTCAGTTGCCAGCCGGAACTCACACGGATCATGAATTCGTCGAGCTACACATCGCCCGTCACAATGGACCCATGAAGTGTTTCCCCGAAGAGATCGCTTACGGTGAGTGGTTCATGCCTGATGTGGTCAGTGACTGGGTTCAAGCTCGTCCACAAGACTTTGCTAGAGGCTTTATCAGCTGTTGGAAGGCCTGGACTCAGAAGTGAGTTCAATGAGTCAGTGCGTAAAAAATGATATTGATGCCCAGTGGATAGGCGTACTTCTCTGAAAACTCACGGAAGTACCACGGATCCGTGCCTTCTTCCTCCCAGCCATCTCCCAGATCGGTGTTGTGACAGATTATCATGACAATGCGTTTTTTGTCGTCAAATATGGCGCGATAATGCGGCGTCTTGGCGTCCTCTCTCTCAAAGGTAATGCCTTGAGATCGCCCTTCAAGGGCCGCGTTGACGCTGGGTATCTGTGGTTTTACTTTGAGGGGAAAGACCATGTGAAAAATCTCATGCTCCAAGGGTAGTTCTTGGGGTTCTCGGTCTGGAAAGATCTGTTTCAGGGCGGAATAAAAATTTTCCCATTGCTCTTCCCCCCAGAAATCATCCACCATGATAAAGCCTCCATTCATCATGTAATCGCGCATGGTTTTGGCTTCTTCGTCTGTGAGTGTGATGTGGCCGGGCTCGATCATGTAAATGAACGGGTAATGCCGCATTTGTTCGGGGTCGATGTCCACCACCGCCCCTTTAGGACTGACTTGCAGGGAGGTGAGTTGTTGGAGTCGATAGCTGAAATTCAGGTCTGCATCAGGGTAGTCTGTCAGCCAGTCACCGCCACCATTCCGTCTGCGCCCAGATTTCTGCGAATTGTGGCGTAGGCGACAAAAGGTGAACAGGTCATTGGGTAATTCCTTGGAGACTGGCCATGTCGGGAAATCTAGGAATTGGCCGTTGCGTCCTGCTTCACGTGGGTCTTCTGGCATGCTGCCATCCTTGATGCCGAAGTTTGTTGGTGAGGGCTGATCTGCCGCCATAGACAAGAGCCCAATCAGGCCGAACGGAAGAAGGGCTGCAAGGAGTTGGTTCATGAAACGGAAGATGCGGGGCCTTGGCACTTGTGAACAAGCTTAAACTTGACCAGTTGGCTGATTCTAGCCGGACCTTTTCAAGGATGGGTGAGTGTAGCTTTGTCGTTGGCCTTTTTTGAATGATATTAATTTTAATAGACTAACTCTTTTAGTGAAATGTATGATAATTTATTTTAATTCTGATAACCAGCTCTGCCGGCATTCTCAATTCAGATCAAAAGAGAGTGACTCATTTTTTAATTGACCATAATTTGAGGGGTGATCGAGGATTTATGAAACCCTGTAACCTAGATCCTCGAAACGAGAAGCGTGGTTTTACTCTCTTCAAGATGATGGCATTCGTGGTCATTCTCTGAACCATGATTAGTTTTGCTATTCCATGGTTTGGAAATGCCAAAGAAGAACAGCGGTCTGCGGCAAAGCGTAATGCCCAGAATTTTTGCTCTTTGGGTAATTCTGCCAGCGTTGCCGGTCACGATATGACCTCGGGAGATGCCAGCGTTGAAGTTGCCTTCAAGCGGATCGCTGATGGGGTGATGATCGCTAAAAGTCCTCTCAAAGGCCGTATTTTCAAAATGCCCAACATCAACGAATCCGAGATTAAAGCGTCAAGTGCCTATGCACAGATTCGGAATAGTAAGCTGATTTATTTTCCTTCAGAGCCGACCACGCTTAGGTTGTAAATGAGTCGAAACGGGAGTTGTATGGATGAGATTCACTTTGCCTTTGGCAGAATGGCAGTCCTCGACAATGATGTCGTGATTAATGATCCAAAACGCAGCTCTCTTCTTAGCACTAAGGTATCTTCGACCTCAGAGGTCCTTTGTATCAGTCATTACCATGATCTCTGTGCTTGGGATTGCCGTGGGAGTGCTCATGATGATCGTGGTGCGCGCAGTGATGATGGGGTTTGAGTCGGATTTTCGTGATACTCTGATGGGGGCTAAGCCGCATGTGCTTTTCAGCCAAGATTCAGCGGGTCATTCAAAGCCCTGGCCAGAGGCGCTGCAAGGGGTCAAGGGTTCTGAACAGGTGCTGTCGGCAACAGCTTATGCGGGTGGGATCTTGTATCTTTCTAAAGGGGATCTGCAGACCTATACGCAGGTGTTTGGGATAGCCTCAGCGGACGCGCCGAATCATCTGCGTAAAATTAACGCTCATTTGATCGCTGGCTCCCTGGATTTGGTGGATGGCGGAATCGTGCTTGTGGATCAGCAGGCGCAAGAATTGGGTTTATTGGTAGGAGATGATCTCAGCGTCTACGCTTCTCAAAATGTGAACGAGGCCGTCCGGCAATACAGTGATGCCAATGATCAGGAGACAGCGTCGCAAAAAAAGGCGATCTTGGAAAAGATCACGCTGAATCCTCAAAAGCTGAAGCTCACGGGTATCTTGAAGAGTGAAACGGCAGGTTATTTAAGCTACATGACTCTGGCTACAGCCCAGTCTCTCTTTCATTTAGGGGATGGTGTGACGGGGATTGCCTTGGAGCTGGCGGAGCCTAAAAAGGCAGATCAAGTGGCTAAGTCTTTGATTGATCAGCTACCCGGCTGGAGCGCCAAGCTGTGGTCGGACGATGAAAGTGCCAGACTTGCAGCCATGGGGAATGAGCAGACGATGATGCAGTTCGTACTTTCGATCATCGCTCTGGTTGCGGCTTTCTCGGTCATGAATACAACGATTACCATCACGATGCAAAAACGGCGTGAAATTGGTGTCATCGCAGCCTTAGGCGGGCGTCCCAGCCAGATCATTCATGTCTTTCTGATTCAAGCTGTGATAGTCGGTGTGCTAGGAACGGGTTTGGGACTGTTGGGTAGCCTGCTTGCCTTATGGCTTCGAAATGATCTTCGTGATCTGCTGACCCTAGTGGCAGGTGGGCAGGTTCATGCCGTGGACGGAGTTTTCCTTTCCTCGATACCCGCGCTTCTTGAACCTTGGGATGTGGTCATGACTTGCAGCACTTCGATCCTGCTTTGTATTGTGGCCGGCTTTTTGCCTGCTTGGGTGGCTGCTCGTGTGGATCCCGCGGTTGCTCTGCGGGATTGATCATTTGAGCTAGTCGATCAACGTCCAATTGGGGCCGCTTGTTGGGTCTCTGTAGGCATCTGAGTCGAGTCGTTTCGTTGAATTGATGAGCCCGCTTTGACGGCCTTTGGGGCGCTAGGAACGGAATACCAGTTCAGTTGTGGCACCGCAGACATTTGCACCCACGATTGGTCTCCTAACTTGATCCATTCCAGTTCAACAATGGCAAAAACTTGGGCTCCCCATGGGACCTTATCGCGCAGATCGCGACTTAGAGCAGAGTCTTTGTCAACGAAGACGGTCGCCGCAAATGGGTTTGGGGGCGCTGGATTAATTCTGAACGCTTCCTTGTTGCCTGGGTTAGGGATTTTATCTTCAAAGTAATGCGTGCGTGTCATGCTGACATGGAAGAGTGCTGGGCCTTCTTGGTAGTTTGTCAGGTAGTGTTCCAAACGCCGATCTTTGAACTCAACAAAGCTGAGCCAATCGACCTTAAAGCTGCCGTCGCGTTCTTCGAGCATGACGGGTATGGCAAACTTCCAGGTCTTGCTTTCAACGCCAAAGATGGCATGAGCGCCGCCTCCGAGCTGTGGTTTTGGATTAAGTCTAACTAGGCTAATCAAATCCACTGGAATGGGCCTGCTAGGGTCTTTGGAATAATATTCCTCCATCAAGGGTTTCATGGAATCGACCGCTAAGGTGTATTTGAGTCTCTCCTCTAAGCTAGAAGCGGCTAGGAATTTCTGCAGAGCATCGGCTGCAGGCTTTGCCTCTGGGGGTATGTCGAGAATGATCTCTCCACGATCTGAAGCTGTCATGGATGAGTCATCAAGGTTGGCCTGCTTGATCGGGCTGTTAGTGGAAGCTGTGGTTGCTTCCTTCCGATGGCTGTCTTTGGTCGTGACGGCTAGAGCTGCGGCTTCAGTCATCTTTGAAGTGCCTGTTTCCGACTTGGGAATGGCTGCTTTGATAATCTCTTCAGGCATTGTGGGTGTTGCCTTGAATGGTGCTGGCACAACTGCTGTGCTTTGAGCCATCATCGGCTCGGATGGCGTGATGCCGATGAGCGGAGATGCTGGCCTTGGGTTTTCTGGAAGCACCGCTGGGTCAGTTGGCGCAGATTTTGGCACGAATTGCTCGGCGAGTTGGAGAATCGGCTGACGGAAAAGCCAACCAGTAGCTGCCAGTGCGGTTCCAAGCATTATTAATGCAAGACCCAACATGGCAACATTGGCGCTGCGTCTAGGCTTTTTGAGGCTGCGCGAACGAACGCCAGAATGGGCGGTTGGCTCGATGGGGAGAGGATCTGGGGAGTCCTGAAAAGACTGAGAATTAGAGGGGCTAAGTGGAGCCGCAGAAAGGGCTTGGTTTAACAGAGAGCTGGTTTCTGAGCGATCTGCAAAACTCTCCACGCTGGGTGCTGAAACCCCAGGTATCAGTGAGCCATGTCCAAGCTGACGCTGCGGCAGGCTGAGCGATACTGAAGGTAAGCCAGTTGCTGGAGGTGCTTGATTGAGGCCAGATCCCCAAGTCATTGGGTTGGCTGCGGCTTGGGGTAGCCCGCCTGTCATGGGAATCTGGCCGACCAATCGCTGCTGGGGTAATAAATTTCCAGACAATGAAGGTTGAACGAATGCCGAAGGTGGAAGTCCCGATGCCAGGGGCAAATTCCCCGACTTAATCGTCTGTGTTAATTCTGGGGCTTGCCAGCTCGGCGTAGCCTGAGGCTGCATTGGGGCGTTTGGGAAAGTCGACCTAGCCAAGAGCCCAGGACTAACGCCAGCTGGTTTTTGTGGCTGCCTTGCAGTTGCCAGAGGCTGAACAGGCTCAGTGTTCGCGTTCGGTTTTTCTTGAGGTTGCGTTATAGTGTCATAGCTAGGCGCAGCACCCAACCCTTGTCTGCTTATCGAAGGCGTGCCTGCGGGAGAAGTGATCGTCTGACCACAGGTCGGGCATGGGCCAGTGATACCGGCCAGATGAACAGGAACCGTGAGCACGCTTTGACACGCACTGCACTGAAACTGGATGACGTCTGGGTTCATGCGAAAAGGACGGTAACAATACTTAACGGGTGCTTTGTTTCGTTCATGGACAGGGTTTAAACAAGTAACGTTTGTCGAAAGTGTGAAAAGTCACAATTGCTGTAAAATCGCTTGGCCTGTCCTTTGCCTAGATAGAAGCATTTTTGAAGCCAGAATCCAGACCAATCCGTGAGTGAACCAGCCTTCGAACTTGGATCAAACAACCCTAGGATGGCTTTAGATCGGCAGAAACGCGTCAGCTTAGAACCATGCTGCCGACGTAGCCTTGGTCTCTAAGTGAGTCAGGAATTGTCTGCGAAGAACAACGCAAAAAACACCCTTCGGAGGGTGGCTTCTTGCGATTTCTAGTAGCTAAGCATTGGCTTCGACGGAGAGGCCTTTATGGCTACCATCGCAGAATGGTGGGTTCTTGCTGTGCTTGCAGTTGCATAGCCACACTTTTTGCTTTTCTGCCAAGGTGAATTTCTTGGGGCCAAAGCCTGTGCCTTTGTGATTGCCGTCGCACATTGGCTGGTGTCCACTCAATCCGCAGGCGCACCACCAATGATCTCCGGCTTCAAGTTCAAGTCCGACAGGTTTCGCTTCGAAGATTTTAGGAAGATCGCTCATGATATGGAGTATAGCCAAAGAAGTTCAGGTGGCCAATGAAATGCTTCATGGGGTGTCATCACCCTTTAACTCTGCCCAGGATTTGAGCCCTGTGACGGGAAGAAGCTTTGCTGCCTCGGCTTCCCAGGCGGGTGTTCCAGCAAGTTGAAAGAGTTGCCAGATTTGCTTTTTGCTATGAGGCTCACAAATCGTGTTGGGTGCATTCCTCCATAAGCCAAGACGCAAGCCACCTTCGTGGGCGTGATCAACATGGCGATGATAAATGAAGGCATCAATTAATGGCAACCTGCGGCATTTTTCCCAAGCGTAAGCATAGGCGGCGGCTTGCAGTGATTCGCCCTCAGGGGTGAGAAGTGTTTGAAAGCCCTGCTCGGAGAGAATGATCCGGCGCGGCTTTCCCTGCCAGAGCAGTTCAGGCTGATGCAAGTGGCGGCTAAGCACTTCCAGATTTTTAAAGGTCACTTTGTTGGTGTTTTCATCACTCTTGATGGTTTTGTCTGCCCAGGCTCTCGGGTTGCCTAGATCTTCGGGATAGGGATGTGCGGCCACATTCCAATCCAGATCGCCAGCTTCGCGGATCTGTTTGGCAAAAGTGTCCATGAAGTCTCTGCCAGGCGTGGCTTCTTCCGCGCTGATGCCATGCATGGAGATGGACCAATGATGATCAAAAGGGATGTAGAGTCGGGCCTGGAGAGAGGCTTTGCGCACGGATTCATGCACGATACGAAAGGCCTTGGCATATTCAGTGACGGCTTCAGTGAGTGGTTTTCGGCCTAAATTATACCAGAGCCAATGGGAATTCACTTCATTGCCGACGATCCAGCCCCAGACGCGGCCATGTTCAGGATGGTTGCCGCTCCAGCGTTCGGCCATAAGCTCAGTCACGGCTCTTAACCAGGCGCGGCCAGTGGGAGTTTTAACATTGAAGGCAGCAATGCTGTATTTGTAGTCATCACGTGCATCCGGGTGAAGGGCGATTTCGTCAATTTCCGTTTTCTTGGATGGATAGGCAAGAATGATGGCATAAATCAGAATACCCTTGTCTGATAACGGTTTGATCTGAGAATCCAAAGAGCGCAGGTAGGACTCATTGAAGCTAAACGTTTGTCCATCCACCGTTCGCGTCGGATTGCCCGGCTTAGATTTCAGGTCAATCAGCGCCGTGATATTGATGTTTAGGCCTGCATGATGGATGCCAAGCGCCACCGCATCATCCGTCATCTGCACTTGCAGCCCTTTGATAGATGGGACTTGTGGAAAGCTATCCTCGTTTGGCTGGGCCCAAAGTGCGCTGGCAATGAGGAATAGACTGGTTTGAACGAGCGCGGTGAATGGGCTGGGCATGACATCCATTCCTCCAGCATTTCGTTTCATTCATCAAGCAACTTAGATCAGACTTGGAACATTGGTTCACATCAGACAGGTAACAATCAAAAACCCTCGCCACTGAAGGCGAGGGTTTTGAAAAACACACGATACCAACCAACGATTAACGTTTGGAGAACTGGAAGCGCTTGCGAGCTCCTGGTTGACCTGGCTTTTTACGTTCTTTAGCGCGGGAGTCACGAGTCAGAAGGCCTGCCTTCTTGAGGGTGCCACGGAGCTCAGGATTTACAGCGATCAGGGCGCGGGAGATACCCAGTTTTACGGCGCCGACTTGACCGGAGATACCACCGCCACAAGCGTTCACTTTAAAATCATAGCTTTGACGTGTATTGGTCAATGCCAACGGAGTCAGGATTTGATTTTGCAACGCGATGGTTGGGAAATATTCTTCGAAGTCACGACCATTGACCGTGATGGAACCGGAACCGGCAAGGATGTGAACGCGGGCAATCGCTGTCTTACGGCGACCGGTAGAATTGTTGAGGGGCTTGCTCATGAAGTTAAATCAGATGATTTGGAAATTAGGCGAGAACGACAGACTTAGGATTCTGTGCTTCATGGGGATGAGCCTCACCAGAGTAAACCTTCAGCTTGGTGACGATAGCGGCTCCGAGGCTGTTGTGCGGTACCATGCCTTTAACGGCACGATGAACGAGAAGTTCTGGGCGACGTTGACGGACTTTCTCGACAGTCTCTACTTTTTGATTGCCAATGTATCCACCGCGCTTGCTGGTGTAGAGTTTTTGTTGCTCCTTTTTACCGGTCAGGCGGACTTTGTCAGCATTGATGACGACCACGAAATCACCCGTATCAACGTGCGGAGTGAAGATTGGGTTATTTTTACCACGGATCAGATTGGCGGCGGCCACGGCGACTTGGCCGAGGACTTGATCCTTGGCATCGATGATCCACCATTGGCGGGTCACGTCTTGAGCTTTGGCTGAGAATGTCTTCATATAAGGTTCTTGGTGCAAGTGGCAGATGAACGTCATCGACCACGGGGAAAGAAGGGTCGCGAGGATAGAAGTGTGGAGCGTTGTGTCAATCAGAAACTCGGCTTATTCACAGAAACGGAGTCGATTTTTTGGGTTTTTTGCCGGTTTCGACCTCAAAGTAAGGTGATCAACTGAGCTGAGACACCTGATGGCAGCTTCACCCTTTCACCTATGGATAGGCCCATGAGTTGCGATCCAAGCGGTGAAGCTGGCGTGATAGCCATGATTTCTTGGCCTTCCACGATCACCTCGATACCACCTTCTGCTGGACTGAGAAAGTAGTGATCCTGATGAGATCCCATGTCTAGAGTGATGAGTGAGCCTAGCTTGACCGTTGGTCCCACGGGTAGATCGCGCAGTTGCAAAAAGCTGTGCCTTGCTTCCTGCACTTCAGCGACACGCTGGGCCTGACCGCGGGCTACGTAACTGGCCTCTAAAGTGCGGGTGTCATATTTATTTTCGGCTTTGCTATCTGGATCTGTAGCAGCAGCAAAAGAGGCACGTGCACCGCGCAATAATCCCGCGAGTTCAGAATCGAGGTGGGTGATCAGGGCTTCGAGGACGGCGGATTTTTGCATGTTGAGATCTGGCAGGCTTTCCATTTGCACGCTCAGCCGAGCTTTCCACACTTCATTGTCATGCCGAGACATCTTCTTCCTTTATTCCTTGTCCTTGTTTGTTTCCTTCTATCAGCCTGCGAAACCACGGGAGGGGGCAGCGTTGATCCGATGCAGCTGGAGTATCGACGACTCTCCATCGCCTCAGAACCAGCGGGAAACTACTTTGTGGGACGGCGCTTTCATTTATCGCAGCGACATTTCTGGGGTTATGTCCGTCGTCCAGGGGAAAGCTGGGATCAATCCAAGCTCGTGGTCATCAATGAAAAATTTGCTAAACAGCCGGACCGCTACCCTGAAATTCCCTCAGGAGATGGTCCCGCTTACGGCAGTGATCACAATCATGAGTATCGCCTCTGGGGCTACTTTTCAGGCCGCAGGGTCTATGACCCGAATAGCGATCTGATGTTGCCTGAGTTTGTCCTCCAGCGCTATGAGTTGAAAAACGAATCTCCGGGCTGGCTCTTTAAGCCGAATGAAAAATTCAATGGGCAATATCTCCTGCGTGATGAGCCGAGCGCTCGTCCAGGAGCTAGATTCTAAATTGGAACATAGATCCATTCACTATGAAACGCTGGCGCATTGCAGGCATCAATTTTGATCACTTCCACATGGGAGACCTGCTGCGGCAGATCTTCGATCATCCATTCGCAGACATCGTCGGCATCGCCGATGAGCAACCCGAGAGAATGATCAGTGCGACAAAGAATTTCGGACTGCGGCCAACTCAGGTATTCACGGATTATCGGGAATGCATGGAGCAGACAAAGCCAGACATTGTAGTTCTTTGTCCCGCTGCTTCCAAACATGGCGAGTGGGTGGCCAAGATTGCCCCCTATGGTGTTCACATCTTGATGGAGAAACCTTTTGCCGGAAGTCTTGCTGAGGCAGATGCCATGATCGCCTCGATGCAAGCCAACGGGAAAACTCTGGCCATCAATTGGCCTCTTGTTTGGGATGCAGGGCAGCAGACAGCCCATCGTTTGATCCAGGAGGGACTCATTGGTCAACCGCTCGAATTTCAGCATTGTGGTGGCAATCGTGGTCCCTTGTATCATGGAGCGGATAAGATTGAGGTCGAGCCCACCGCTGAGGAGAAAGCCGCCAGTTGGTTTTACAGCAAGGAACAGGGCGGCGGCTCATTGTTGGACTACATGGGCTATGGCACCACGCTCGGCACCTGGCATCTTGGCAGTGCCATGCCTCTGGAAGTGACCTGCACTTGGCATGCCACACCCGGTCTTGAGGTCGATGAACATAGTGTCGCTATCATTCGTTACGCTCAGGGGCTGAGCCGCAGTGAAACGCGTTGGGGCACCTTCACAGATCCCTGGACACTGCAGCCTCAGCCTAAATGTGGGTTTGTGATTCGTGGCAGCGACGGCACGCTCTCCTGCTTTGATTATGAAAAGACGGTGCGTGTGCAAACGCGCGCTCAGCCAGAGGGTTTTGAGGTTCCGGTCGATGTGATTGCTGAACCCAATCGTAATCCGATTGAGCACTTCATTCATCATTTAGAATCCGGTGAGCCTCTGATCGGTCCCTTGAGCTTAAACGTTAGCCGGATAGGCCAACAGATCGTAGATACCGCGTTTTTGAGTGCAGCGGCTAAAAAGACGTTGCCGTTGGTCGTTTAACGGCGTCCAGACCATTTAGGAAATACCGCGAGCGGCACGCTTGAACTCGACCTCATTTCCGCAGGCGCCGATGGCCTCAGGCTCGGTGATCAGTCCCGCTTCATAGGCGCGAATGATGTTAGTCAGGAAGGTGCAGCAGTTCGGATCATTGCCGCGCTGCATGTAATTGCGGATGTTATCCATGTCCTGTTTAGCAATCCATTGTTTCACCGCGCCGCCATTTTCCAGATGCTCCACCAGGAGGTGCAGCCCGCCTTCGCTTTTGGGGATGAGCTTTTGGCAAATGGCCCCGATGAGCTGCTGGGAGAGGAGGTGCAGTCCTAGGCCGGATTGCTCTGGTGGGAATAAATGCGCCAGGCGATCCACCGCATCGACGACACTGTCACTATGGATGGAGGCCAGTACCAAGTGCCCCGTTTCACTCGCCTGGAGCGTGGTCAGAGCTGTTTCTAGATCACGAATCTCACCGACCATGATCACATCAGGGGCCTGCCGCATGGCTCCGCGCACGCCTCGGGCATAGCTCGCGGTGTCACGCCCGACTTCACGTTGGGTGAACATGCTGTTCTTGCTCGGGTAGATAAACTCCACCGGATCTTCGATCGTCACAATGTGCCGTGCCATGTTCTCATTCATCCATTGCAGTAGCCCCGCCATCGTTGTGCTCTTGCCCATGCCTGTCGGACCTGTGACCAGAATCAGTCCGCGTGTTTTCATGGCCCATTTGGTGAGCAACCAATCAGGCACTCCCAGATTTCCCAGCACTGGCAGATCGGTGCGGATGCGGCGCATCACCACGCCCAGTCTGCCTAAAGCGCGGTGCATGTTCACGCGGTAACGCGTCTTGCTGGTCGAGACTAGGCCAGAGTCGCGATCCATCTCTCCCTCAGGATTCACGCCGCAGGCCTGCCAGAGGCCGACCATCTGATGGAGCTGCATCGGCTCCTCTCCAAACAGCATGAGTTGCTCATTGATCTTCATGCGCGGCAGTTCGCCCTCCATGAGGAAAACGTCACTCGCTTTGTGTTCGTCGGCAGCGTGGAGAATATCGTCGAGTGAAAGGGGCATGCGTCAGGATAGAACCCAGAGCGCTAAGCTTTGTCGAGGACGATCTTATCAGCCTCTATGATTATCGGGCTCTTTTGGCTGAATCATGAGCACCAGTGCTACGGAAAAAATGCATAAACAGGCGAAGAGGCCAAAGGTCACATTCATGGATACTTTCATGTCAGTGAGTGCCCCGTAGCCCCAGTCGGCAATCCCGCCGCTTGTCATACTGACTAGATTCATCAATCCATAACCCGTGGCCCGAAGCTCAGGGCGCGTGATTTGGGAGAGAATCGGCATGTTGTTGCCATCAAAAAATCCCCAGCCAATGCCAAACAGAATCAGGGAGACAATCGCTAGCTCAAACGAATGCAGTCCAGGCGCATTGCCCACGCCAAAAAGGGCGGGCACTATCATCATCATGCCAAGAGCACTGACATAGATCCGGCCTCTGGAAGTCTTGCGCATCCAGCGATCTGCCAACCAGCCACCGACCATCGCTGACATCAAAGCAGCTGCTTGCCAATACAGCGTTGCAGATACCCCTGCTTTGCCCTGACTGATATTAAACTCCTTTTGTAAAATGGCAGGCATCCAGTCCCGAACGACCCAGGCTGCTACGGCAGGCAGGGTGAAATACAGCACCAGCAATAAAAAGGAACGGTTTGTCAAAAGCTCACCTAAGGCCACCAGCACCGAGGGTTTTTCCGTCTGCGGCGCACCTGCCACTCTGGGCGCGTCTTTGATGAGTAGCAGCAAAGGCAACGCATACAAAATGCCCACTAGCCCCGTGTAATCAAAGGCACCACGCCAACCAAAGTCTGGCCACTCATTCACATACCCGGCAAAGCCGCCCAACATGACGCCGCAGTAAATCCCAGCCTGATGAATCCCCACAGCCCGGGATCTCGTGTTTCCGGTGTGATAATCGGCGATCAGGGCTAATGCCGCTGGAATGTAAAAGGCCTCACTGATCCCCATCGCCGTTCTTGCCCAAAGCAGCTCATGATAATCCTGCACATGGCCCGTCAAATAAGTGATCGCCGACCAGACAATCAGACTGCCACAAATGGCATATTTTCGACTGAAGCGATCCGCAATGTAGCCGCCAATCGGGCTAAAAAAGGCATACACCCATTTGAATTGTCCCAGCATGTAACCCCAGTTCGCTTCACTGCCGATGCTCGGCACATCTCCCATGACTGAGGTCTTCATCGACGCGATCATCTGCCGATCGAGGTAATTCAGCAGCGCTACGGGAAAGAGCAGTGCCACGATTAGCCAAGCGGTGCGTGAGCTGGAGGGATGATCATTCGTCATGAACTGCTTAAATCACAGATCTCCCACTTAGCCTAGCATAAAACCTTGTGGATTCTTGACTGGGCCATGACAAACCTCAGCATCCCCCATTAACGACACCCCAGACCCACCGGTCGCCTCAGCAACCGAGTTCCTTGAATGATGTCCGCACGGTGTTCAGGCGTCCCTTGATTCACAAGATTCTGAAGGCTCTGCGTCGTATCCAAAATCGCCTGCACCTTGCTGCCCACACTTCCTGAGTGTTGCAGCAGTTCTCCTGTCATCACCTGATAGACGACGGACATCTCCAGCACATACCAGTCATCCAGCCGATACACTTCCTTGCTGCCTAGCAGACTGCCAGCCGTCGATCCAACTCTTTCAGGTCGGGATCTTGGCGGCAGCGATTGGTAAAGCCGCTGCCGGCTCACGGGGAACTCCAGCTGACTCAATCGCCGTTGATAAGCTTGACCGCGTCCCATCTCGTCGGATGGCAGCATCGAGCATCCAGTTCCTAGCAGCAGCGCTAGTAAAGTGAGATGCCCATGAAACATGCCGGGATTGAATCCGCTGAAATGAGGACTGAGCTTAACTTTCGAAGTAAGTGTAGCCGCGCAGGCCAGCCTCAAAGGCACCCATGATCTCGCGGCGCTCCGTTGGAGTGATGCGATTGGAGACGACGGCGCTTTCAGCCAGGTTGCGGAAGCGTGTGGCTAGATCTTTCGGATCATACTCGACGTAGCTGAGCACTTCAGAGACACTGTCGCCTTCTTGTTCTCGGCGATATTTGAGTTTGCCGTTTTCGATGGAAACACTGACGACGTTGGTATCCCCCAAGAGGTTGTGCAGATCTCCGAGGGTCTCTTGATAGGCACCGACCAGGAAGATGCCGAGCATGTAATCGACGCCGGACTCGATCTCAGGATCATGCAGGGGCAGGCTTTCACAGATTTGGCCACCATGGGCGAATTTGTCGATCTTACCGTCACTGTCACAGGTGATGTCGGAAAGCACGGCATTGCGTGTGGGCTTCTCTTTCAGACGATGAATCGGCATCACGGGGAAGATCTGATCGATGGCCCAAAGGTCAGGCAGACTCTGGAAGACGCTGAAGTTTCCATAATAATAATCGGTCATGACCGCGGCCATGCGGTCCATTTGGCTGCCGTCGTGGCCCACGGATTCCAGCTTGCCTGAAACCCAGGTCATGACTCCCCAGTACATTTCTTCGCCAAGAGAGCGGTCACGTAGGCCGATCTTACCGTAGCTAAATTCAGTGCGGAGTTTGTCGCGGTAGTAAACAGCGTCGTTGTAGATTTCCTGAAGGCGCTCGCGTGTCAGTTTGCTATTGTTTGTCAGGCTTTCCTCATGCAGTTCGGCCAAGTTTTTCAGTAGGGCAGGGGCGTCTTTGGCGAGCTCGATGCTGCCAGTTGGCGGCTCAAAGCGATTCACATCGAGGATATTGATCACCAGAACCGAGTAGTAGGCTACAATGGCGCGGCCAGACTCCGTGATGATGTCTGGGTGCGGCACGCCAGCTTCGGCGGTGACTTCACTGATGGCTTCGATTACGTCGGCACAGTATTCTTTGGTGCCGTAGTTGCTGGATGCCGAGGTGGTGCCTTTAAATCCGTCGTAGCTGATGGCTAAGCCGCCGCCAAGATCGAGGATGCCCATGCGAGCGCCTTCTTGAACCAGTCCGCAATACACACGTGCGGCTTCAGTGACTGCTTGGCGAATGGCGCGGATGTTCGGGATCTGGCTACCTTGATGATAATGCAGCATGCGTAGGCAATCGAGCATGCCTTCTTCACGCAGGGTATCGACCACCGTCATGAGCTGGGAGATATTCAGGCCGAAGACGCTGGCATCACCACCTGAACCGGCCCAGTGACCGGCGCTCTCAGCGCTGAGCTTAAAGCGCACGCCCAGAGTGGGCCGAACGCCCATTTTCTTACTGCGTTCTAGAATGAGTTTCAGCTCGGACGGCATTTCCAGAACCATGATCACTTGCAGGCCCATTTTTTGAGCATATAGGGCTAGGTCGATGAATTCTTCGTCCTTGTAACCATTGCAGACAATGTAGGCCTCAGGGTCATGCATGTAGGCCAAGGCAGCAATTAGCTCAGGCTTGCTGCCAGCTTCGAGCCCGTAGTGATACTTGCGGCCATAACGAGTGATCTCGTCGATCACCTCTTGCTGTTGATTGACCTTGATCGGATAGACGCCACGGTAAGCACCCTGATACTTAGCTTCGCGGATGGAGCTGGCAAAGCCTTCGTTCAGCTCATCGATGCGCCAGCGGAGCAGATCTCCGAAGCGGATCAAAACAGGCAACTGAGTGCCGCGATCCCGCAGGCCTTTGACGATTTGAGCCAGTGAGACTGGCTTGGTCTTTTTGCCGTCTTTTAAGTTCACCACTACCTCACCCCTTGCAGAGACGTCAAAGTATCCGTGGCCCCACTCGCGGATGCCATAGAGTTCAGCGCTATCTTCGATGGTCCAAGGGGGTGTTTTTGTGCGGCGTTCCGTAGTCATGTAAGGACCGCGATTATGGGGGCATTCTCGGGGATGAAAAGTGAAACTGTGTGCTGAGGGCCAATTCCTTTGTGACAATTGCTGGTCGGCAAACTTCCTTTCGGTGCAGGAGTCGCATGACGAAAGTGCATCCTTGTGTCAAAGATGCAGGCTGATTCCCCCTTTTTCTTGCCGTGCTTACCACTGACTTTGATTACCCTTTGCCACCTGAATTGATTGCTAGCCAACCACTCGCGGATCGGGCTGGCTCACGCATGTTGGTCGTTCATCGGGATCGTGGTATCCTTGAGCATCGGCAGTTCCGTGATCTGCCAGAGTTCATTCGGAGTGACGATCTGCTGGTGCTAAATAATACCCGAGTTGTGCCAGCCCGCTTCTTTTCTGACGACAGTTCGCGCGAGGTTCTGCGGGTCGAGCCCCTCACACCCACCCTCTGGCGCTGCATGGTCAAGCCTGGCAAGCGCTTCAAACTTGGCCACACGGTCAGTATTGGCGGCTGCAAGGGGACGGTGAGGGAGATTTTAGACAATGGAGATCGTGTGATCGAGTGGGATCAGATCGTGGATGAAACAAAGCACGGTCATCTGGCGCTGCCACATTACATGAACCGGGATGACCAGCCTTCCGATCGTGAGCGCTATCAGACGGTCTATGCGAAGACGGAGGGTGCGATCGCTGCACCCACCGCAGGCCTGCATTTCACCCCCGAGTTATTGGCAGCATTGCCGCATGCCTTTGTCACGCTGCATGTCGGTGTCGGCACCTTTCAGCCAGTGAAGGTGGAAAAGATCGAAGAGCATCAGATGCACGCCGAGTCTTATTTTGTGACTCAAGAAACAGCAGAGGCTGTGGCCAAAGCTTCCCGAGTCATTGCAGTAGGCACCACGGCCATGCGCACTTTAGAAACCGTGGCTCGGGATCATGGCCGCGTGGTGGTAGCTTCTGGCAGCACCGACATCTTCATTTATCCAGGATACAAGTTCCACGCCGTGGGTGCACTGCTCACGAACTTCCATCTGCCAAAATCCACCTTGATGATGTTGGTGAGCGCTTTTGCCACCAAGGATCTTATCATGCAGGCCTACAAAGAAGCCGTCCGCGAGCATTACCGCTTCTTTAGTTATGGGGATTGCATGCTGATTCTCTAGCCCGATTGCAAAGGGTTAAATCACCGCCAGGACCTGACTCAGATGCTCATCCGGCTTCACCTTCGGGAAGACCGCACGTACCTTGCCGTCTGGAGCAATGACAAAGGTGGTCCGCTCGGTGCCCATGTAGGTTTTGCCATACATGCTTTTCTCGACCCAGACGCCATAGGCATTGGCAATCTCGTGAGCTTCGTCACTCAGGATGGCAAAGGGCAGGGAATGCTTTTGGATGAACTTTTCGTGGCTCTTGATGGAGTCAATGCTGACGCCCAGGACGGTGGCTTTGTCTGAAATCTGCGCCCAACCATCACGCAAAGCACAGGCTTGTTTGGTGCAGCCGGGCGTGTCGTCTTTCGGATAAAAATACAGCACCACAACGTTGCCTTTCAGATCCGCCAGACTGAGTGTTTTAGCGACAGGATAATCGCCACCGACGACGAGTGCTGAGAAGGACGGGGCTTTGCTGCCTGGAGCCGGATGGGGTTTCATAGAGTGAAATGTTACGAGACAACCCGCACGATTAGATTCCCTGGTTCGCTGCCTGTGACTCGAATCGTCGTTTTTTCTGGGGTGAACCCATCCTCGCAGCGCACCTCCCAGTGCTTGCCACCGATCTTAGCGCGGCCCAGCGGACGCAGTTCAGTGACTGCCACACCTTGGCTATTCAGAGCCGGCTGATGACTGTTATCTGGGGATTCAATCTGCGTCGTCAGTGTCAGCGTACGATTCCAAAACTTCACGGCCATATACTTCAGCCAGACCAGTAAGCTCACGGTTGAGAAAAAGAGAATGCACGCTGCTAAACCTCTGCGACCCCAGGTTGACCAGCCTGACAGTTCTTCCGAATTGAGCGTCAGCGTCAGAGCCATCACCAGGCAGACAAAGCCAAGGATACCTGTAATCCAGCCTGGAAGAAACGTTTCCAGCATCATGAGCAGCAGGCCAAAGAAGGCGAGAGTGGCGATGGTCAGCAGCATGAACCAACCGTGTCCGCTGCCTTGGAATCGTCAAGACGAGGTTAATCGTGCTGCACTGCAGGCCAAAGGCACGATCGCCACTGGAGTCATCGCGTCGTCGAATCCAAGAAGCTTTTTTAAATCACGATCGATCAGACAGCTGGTTGAGTCTTTTCTCGCAGGGCTGCAGTGGACATTGGCCTCGAACCATCCTTTGATACAGTCCCATGTCTGACGCCCGTCCTTCTTTCCCCACTCTGCAAGCTGCCCGCCTCTACGGCATCCTCGACCTTGGTTATGTCTTGCCGACGCAGGTCGAGTCGATGACGGAGTCTCTCTGTCTTGGCGGGGTGGACCTGCTGCAGCTCCGTGCCAAGAAGCTGACGCTTCAAGAGATCGAAAAACTAGCCCGTCTTATGTTGCCCATCACACGTGCGCATGGCGTGCCCTTCATCATCAATGATCATTTGGCCATCGCTGCTGAGATTGGCTCTGAGGGTGTGCATGTTGGTCAGGATGACGATGCTGTGGCCAAGGCTCGCGCCGTTGTCGGGCCCGAGGTCTTTGTCGGTAAATCCACCCACAGCCTAGCCCAAGCTACAGCGGCTCAGGTTGAAGCTGCCGATTACATTGGCTTCGGACCGCTCTATGCCACCGGCACCAAGCCTGATTACGTGCCTATCGGCATTCATGACATCCGCCAAGTTCATCAAGAGGTGAAGCTGCCCATCTTTTGCATTGGTGGCGTCAATTTGCCGCGCCTGCCAGAGATCGTTCAAGCGGGCGCGCGCCGGGTGGTCGTGGTTTCCGCCTTGTTGCAGGCTGCTTCCATTTCCCAGTATGTGCAGGAAGTGAAAGCGCTGCTTCCCTGAACCCTTGCTCATTTCTCTTGCTGCTCATGCCCCCTTTTCTGCGCCTATTTGGCCTGTCTCTACTGGCCTTGTCCTCCGCCTTTCCGCAGGCTGTAAACCTGCCCAAGCCTGACCCTGAACTGCCCGCCATCATGAAAGAATGGGCCGAGGCCCAACAGGCCGTGGGTGACATGGAAGTGGCCTTTGAGCAGACCCGAACCATCCCAGCACTGAAAAAGCCCGTGATGGCACCAGGGAAGTTTTGGCGCTTTACCGACGGTGCCTTCCGATGGGAAATGGGATCTCCTACCGCGACCATCTTAGTTCATGATTTGAAAGAGTTCCGTGTCCGTGAATCCGCGGAGGCCCCTTGGCAGGTTTTACAAGAGGATGATGCCCGCTACCGTATGTGGGCCAGATTTCTCAGCGGTCGGGAGGCCTCACCCAAGGATATCAGCCGCCATTTTGTCGTCAAAGAAGCGGTCGATAGTCCCGGCATCACCACGGTGACCTTGCAGCCCAAAGCCCCCTTCATACGGCGCTATCTCAATCAGCTCGATCTCCAGATCAGCCAGTCCACCAAGCTGCTCGTCCAGCTACGAGTCATTCAAGGAGATGGCACTGTCGTCCTCATGCGCTTTGCCCAGCCCAAACCCGTGTCTCAAGACTTGAAGATCCAGTTGCTGTCTCGCTAAAATGCCCCTCATGAAACTCACCGCATTCTTGACCCTCATCGTCTTTCCGTTGCTCGCGGCGGAGCCGCCGCAGCAACCTAAACACGACAGTCAAACGCAACTGATGACGGCTCATTCCTTGCGCGAGCAAGGTCAGCGGGCGGCAGCCAGAGAAATCTATGCGCACATTGCCGCAGACACAGCGGCATCTCCGTTCGCCCGAAGCGGGGCACAAGTTTGGTTCGGTCACATTCTCCGCGACGAAGGCAAGCTTGGCCAAGCGATCGAGGCTTACTCTAAGGTGCTTTTCATTCCAGGTGCCAACCCGCATCACATCAGCGAAGCTCATGTTTGGCTCGGTCAGATTCATTTCACCTGTGGTAACTTCAAGTCTGCCAAGCGCGAATTTTCTCTCGTGCTTACGCTCCCAGCAAATGTGGCCGATCACATTCGGCATGCACAACAACGCCTCGCTCGAATCAAATATCTTACCAAAGATGCGTGACCATTCTTGCCAGTGCCCGCCAGTCATCTCTCGACAGGCACTGAAATCTAAACCAGATTGTGGTCATGAGCAGATCAGCCTTTGATCGACACTACTACGACGCCAACAACTGGAAGTTGGGGTTCATTTACTTTTGCAAAGCGGATCAGCGTATCGTCGTTCCAAAGCGCCTTCGAGGACTTGGATGGACGCTCAACTTTGCTCGCCCATTAGCCTTGCCCTTCTTGGGATTGCTCCTGGCATTTGCGTTCGGAGCTAGAGAGCTGGTGCGTTCCTTGAATGGAAGTGCAGATTTGCCATTCGTGGTCTCGTTGCTGTTGGTTTTTGGGATTGTAGCCTTGTTTTATCGAATGTCGATTTCTAGACCTAGTTCTGGGCCATCGGATGACGAGGCGGCAGGTGAGCCTTGATGAGCAGGACCACCGCCAAACGAAGGCCGCATAAAACAGATGCAAGCAAGGGCTTCTATGGCATCTGTCGTATGACTGCTGCTCGCCAGCACCTGATCTGAATGGCGAGGTGTCGATTTAACTTTGCCCATTTCATGAAACCGAACTCTCTCAAGTCCACTCGCCGAAACTTCCTGCGTCTCGCCGCACTGACACCGCTGGCCACAGGTTCCTCGTCACGCGCTTTGACCCCCATCTCACGAACGGGTGCTGCCTCATTCACCCCCGCTCTGAATGCTTACTCGTTTCTTGAACAGCTAAATGCCAACCTAGCCGACCCAAGCACGGGCGTGGATCTTTTTGGTGTGGTGGACTTCTGTGCTAAGCATGACATTGAGGCGGTGGATCTAACGGGCTACTTTTTCCCCGGCTATCCCAAGGCACCGGCAGATAGTTACGTGAACCGCATGAAGCGCTATGTGCATGATCGCGGCATCGTCATTAGCGGCACAGGAGTGAAAAATGATTTTGCTACCGCGGACAAGGCCGTGCGTGCTGAGGGCGTTGAACTGACAAAGGTGTGGATCGAAGTTGCCGCGCGTCTCGGGGCTCCAGTCATCCGTGTCTTCGCGGGTCCGCAGACCAAGAATTCAAAAGACTGGCAGGCCGCCGCGGGCAACGCGAAGCGTGAAGATGTAGAGGGCTGGATGGCTGAGGCATTGCATCCCTGTGCGGAGCATGGTGAGAAGTTTGGCGTGACCGTTGCGGTGCAGAATCACGGCGACTTCATTCGCACTGGCCCTGAGCACCTGAGCCTGCTTCAGAGGGTGGATCACTCATGGTGCGGACCGCTCGTGGATACGGGCAAGTATTTCTCGGATGACCCGTATGCTGACATTGCGATGATGGTGCCCCATGCGGTCAATTGGCAGATCAAGGAGACGCTGGGTAGCAGTCTCAAGTCGCCCCCAACCGATTACCCAAAATTGGCAAAGATCATCCATGATGGTGGTTATCGTGGCTTTGTTCCCATTGAGACGCTGGCGATGAAACGCAAGGACTACGACCCGGCTGTTGAGGTGGTGAAGGTTCTCACTGCCATGCGTGAAGCCATCGCAGGACTCAAATGACCGCAATGGCTCAAGATTATTGAGTGCCACGTTGGTTCTTGTTTGCTGAACCTTGGCTACTGCCTTCCTGAAAACTGACAGATACAAGGATTGGCTTGGGTCAATTAGCCTAGATCCGGGAATGGAAGGTCGTTGAGTTGCGCTAGGGCTTGGTTTCACAAGGCTTCTTCGACTCGAAGCGGCTGTGTCTTGGGTGACACTGCCCGAGAGGCGAAAAGCCTTGTGGAATCAATGACGGATGCAAATCGGCGGTCAGCCATTCCTGAATCTAGGAT
>CAMBPS010000023.1 GCA_945869675.1 Prosthecobacter debontii
CGAAGGCGTGGGTGATCACGGTTGTGAATACATGACCGGTGGCCGCGTGGTCGTTCTCGGCGTGACTGGCCGCAACTTTGCTGCAGGCATGAGTGGCGGTGTCGCTTTTGTTCTCGACGAGAAGGGCGACTTCGCCACACGCTGCAACACCAGCATGGCCGACTTGGAAAAAGTCACCGAGCAGGCAGACATCGACGGTCTCTATGAGCTGATCAAGAAACACGCAGACCTGACCAAGAGCCAGAAAGCCTTCAAGGTGCTCGCCCTTTGGGAAGAAATGCTGCCGAAATTCGTCAAAGTGATGCCACGTGACTACGCCCGAGTCCTCAAAGCGCTCAAAAAAGCCAATGACGATGGACTCACAGGTGACGAAGCACTCAACGCTGCCTTTGAAGCCAACGCCAAAGACGTCGCACGAATCGGTGGGGGCTAGAATCTCACGACCGATTGCTATAACCAACAGACATTACTTTTTCACACCGCTAGATCATGGGAAAACCAACAGGCTTCATCGAATTCGAACGCGAACTACCTTCTGACCGCGACCCGCTAGAGCGCGTCAAAGACTGGAAGGAAATCCATCTGCACCTGCCTGAGGACAGGCTTAAAAAGCAGGGCGCGCGTTGCATGGACTGTGGCATTCCTTTCTGCCATAGCGGATCTCTCATCAGCGGCATGGCCAGTGGTTGCCCGATCAATAACCTTATCCCTGAGTGGAATGATCTGATCTACCGCGGTCACTGGCGTGAAGCATTGGATCGCCTGCACAAGACCAATAACTTCCCCGAGTTCACCGGTCGTGTCTGCCCCGCTCCCTGCGAAGGTTCCTGCGTGCTCGGCATCAACAATCCGCCTGTCACGATCAAGAACATCGAAGTCTCGATCATCGACAAAGGCTGGGAAGAAGGCTGGGTCAAACCAGAACCTCCCCAAGCCCGCACCGGTAAAACCGTCGCCATCATCGGCTCAGGCCCTGCTGGACTCAGCGCTGCAGCTCAGCTGAATAAAGCCGGCCACCTCGTCACCGTCTTTGAACGCGCGGATCGTCCCGGCGGCCTGCTTATGTATGGCATTCCGAACATGAAGCTGGATAAAAACGAAGTCGTGCTCCGCCGCGTGAAGCTGCTCGAAGACGAAGGCGTCCTCTTCAAATGCAATGTCAACGTCGGCACCGACATCACTGCCGAGCAGCTCCGTAAAGACTTCGATGCCATCGTCGTCGCCACAGGTGCGACAAAAGCCCGTGATTTACCCATCCCTGGCCGCGAATTGAAAGGCATTCATGTCGCTATGGATCTGCTCACCGCTAATACCCGAGCTGTGCTTGATGGTAGCGTTACCAATATCACTGCTGATGGCAAGGACGTCGTCATTATCGGCGGTGGTGACACAGGCACCGACTGCGTGGGTACCAGCCTACGTCATGGCTGCAAGAGCGTCACTCAGCTAGAGATCATGGCCAAGCCGCCTCTTGCTCGTGCTGCCAATAATCCTTGGCCAGAGTGGCCGAAGACCTACAAGATGGACTACGGTCAAGAAGAAGCTGCCGCCCGTTTTGGCGACGATCCGCGCGTCTATCTCACCACCGCCACCCATTTTGAAGGCGACGAAAACGGCAACGTCAAAGCCGTTCACGTCGTTAATGTCGAGTGGAAGAAGGATGACAAAGGCAACTTTGGTCCGCAAAAGATCCCAGGCACCGAGAAAGTTCTTCCTGCGCAGCTTGTCCTGCTGGCCATGGGGTTCCTAGGTCCTGAGCAGCCATTGCTTGACGCCCTCAACGTCGAACGCGACCCGCGTTCGAACATCAAAGCCGAGCACGAGAAATACACCACCAGCCTGCCAGGCGTCTTTGCCGCCGGCGACTGCCGCCGTGGTCAATCCCTCGTCGTCTGGGCTTTCAACGAAGGCCGCGGTGCTGCCCGAGAGTGCGATCGTTTCTTGATGGGGCAAACCGACTTGCCATAAACCTCCCGACTAACTTGCTGTGCAGTTATGCGCTGTTTCGCACACCATGAGTGGTATGAGACTGTTCGTGATTCGAGTTTCTAACACAGGATTAACAGGAATGGGTTCTGACCTGTAAATCATGTCTTTCTGTTTTCCTGTAAATTTGAGTCTCCAGTTGTTTTGTTTTTGTCTCCGACTCATACGGTCAAAGTTACTCTTCGTTCCACATCCCACGCCCCGTGGATTGTCTGATAGATTCAGGAATGGCTGACCGCCGATTTGCATCCGTCATTGATTCCACAAGGCTTTTCGCCTCTCGGGCAGTGTCACCCAAGACACAGCCGCTTCGAGTCGAAGAAGCCTTGTGAAACCAAGCCCTGGCGCAACTCAACGACCTTCCATTCCCGGATCTAGGATAACCTCTGACAAGCTAATCCCTTGAACAGCAAACCCCAAGATTCTTCCGAGTCTTGGGGTTTTTGTTGGCATCACCTGTTCCGACCTAGTTGCAGGTCATGAATACTTCACATCCTTTCGTGGCTCCATCTCAAAGGCAGTCGCTTCTTTTTCGGCGACATTCGGTTTAAGCACCTCTTCTCGGAACTTGATGTAATGCGGGTCATCCTGGCAGATCACCAGCTTGTCCATGCTTTCGACCTCAAGATAAACGAACCAAGCGAAAGGATCATTTGGATTCACTCGCTTTCCGGTTTTCACGGTCAAAACTTCAGGCACACGCAACAGCTGAACGCGTGTCTGTGACATCATCTCCTCTAACTTCTCAAGCGTGACCTCAGATTTGAGTTTGAATAAACTGAGGTATGCAATCATAGAACTGGCATGCAACCCGTGAGGTTTAGTTTTTCCAGTTCAGGACACCTTTGCGCCAAGCATAAAGAAAGGCCACGCCCAAGATGCTGATGAAACTAAACGCTGTGAGTAAAATACCTGCACCGTAGGCATGAAGATAATCCTTGTAGATCACGGCCCAGGGGTAGAGAAAAACAACCTCGATGTCAAACAGCACAAAGAGCATTGCCACGATGTAGAATTTCACACTAAAACGCGGCTGACCTTCCTGGAGAGGGAGCATCCCGCACTCATAGGAGCTGTCTTTTATGGCGCTGCGTTTGGCAGCTTTTCCGAGGAGCACTGAAAGCAGTAGCGTGACGCCAGCAAAGCCGCTGGCAATGACGATCTGGAGCAGGACTGGAAGGTAGGTCTCTAGCATGGGAAGTGGGGGAGTGAGAATCTTAGCCGAGTCAGGACGAGGCGTCAAGTAGGCCAATGATACTGCCACTGGAGATCATGCTCAGCGCAGCATAACTGAGCTAATTAGCGGGCTGCAACGGCAGCCGTTCGAGCGGCAATAGTTGCCTGATGCGCCGCACGCAGACCTTCCAGCCCACGATAGGTTTTACCAGCCTTGGCACAAAGACCACGGTTCACGAGACCTTGCAGTTTTTCATAAGAGCGCAGACGTAGCATTTCCTCTCCACCGCTAACCGCGTTTTTCACCTTTAGATTGGCATAAACCAGCTTGAAGAGCTCATTGAACTCGAGTGTATCCCCAGGAGATAAGACATTCACAAGTTCGTCTGTAACATGATCAGGAACGCGGCGAGTAAAACTAGTTTTGCGAGTCGGTGTCGTTGACATAGATTAAAGAGTATAACCGATTTAACCGAGTTGGCGAAGATTTTGTCACGCCGAGCATCACATTTTAGAGCGATCAATAGGCAGTCTATAACCCCCAAGCTTGGGCAGTTTGCGGTTACTTTGATCCAAGCTTAAAAAGCTGCTTCTTTGTGCGAATGAAGATCGCTCCATCAGCCACGGCAGGCGCAGAGGTCATGGCATCTGGCAATTTATTTTCAGCCAGAATTTCAAACTTATCTCCAGCCTTAATGACTCTTGTGTCACCACGATCATTACTGAAGTAAAGCCTGTCAGCGGCTGCGATAGGAGACGGTAGATGCTGGCCTGAAAAGCGATCTTCCCACACGTCCGCACCGGTTTCAGGATTCATGCAGGTGACGATGCCACCGCGTGTGGTTTGGAAGAGCAACCCCTTCACCAAAACGGGACAGGACTCGCTGGCATTGCGCTTTTCACGGTCCCAAACGACATGACTTTCCGTGATGTCGCCGGACATTTTGTCGTCGATCTTGACACCCAAAGTATGGGCGCGCTCAGAGCCGGTATTGAGTATCAGAATCTGCTTATCAATCAGCGGACGAATGGCCGCATTGAATCCGCCATGACGGATCGTCCAAAGTTCTTTGCCTGTAGTGGCATCGTAACCAAAAGCAGCTCGTGAACCGACAGAAACAAGCGTTTCTTTACCACCTAGATTCATGACACTCGGCGTATGGTATGCCTTGCGCATGTCTCCATCACGCGTTGGTTTGCCCTCTTTATCCAGATCTCCGTACTCGGTCGTGCGGTTGGTTTTCCAGAGGGTAGCTCCGGTCTTTTTATCAAGAGCTGTCACATACTGCTGGTCGATGCCGTCAAAGGTCAGAAACAGCATGTCGCCATGAACAATTGGAGATGAGCCCGGCCCGCGAAAATGTCGAGCATTGATGTCACGCCGCTGCCAGACTGTGCTTCCTGTCTGAGGATCAATCCGAGCTGTGCCATAAGTGCCGAAGTGAACGTAAAGGGCATCAGCTTCCAAGACGGGGGAAGGTGCTGCGTAGTTGTTCAGTGGATTGCCCAGGATCTCAGGATCAGCATTTTCAAACAGCAGGATGTGATGGACGATCTTCCCCGTTTGACGGTCGATGCCATAGACATACATCTTCTTGCCATCCACTGAGGCTGCCGTGAACCAGATCCGATCACCCCCGATTACCGGAGTGCTGTGCCCTTCGTCTTCCAGATCCGTTTTCCAGATGATGTTTTCGCCCGTCTCCGCATTCCATTTCAACGGTAAGCGTGCCGCTTCAGCTGCGGGAACGATGCCATCATAAGTCGGCCCATTTTTATCCGGCCAAAACAGCGGTGTCGTGGCTACTTGAGCACTCAGGAGAGAGCTGCTGCATAGGCCGAGAAAAGCGAGTCGTGAAAGAAATGACATGTGGCTTCTAGTCACGGTGGCCAAGGGCTGCTTCTTTCGATTTGTTCTGCTTCAAGCGAAGTTCTATTCCCTTGCCTTGGTGTCCATCCAAATCGTGACGGGTCCATCATTAACCAGCGCCACCTGCATGTCAGCCCCGAAAGTTCCATGCATCACTGGTGCACCCAGTTCTGCTTCCAGCGCTCTCATGAAATGTTCATAAACCGGAATCGCCACCTCGGGTCGCGCTGCTTTCAAAAAACTCGGCCGATTCCCCTTCTTCGTGCTGGCATGGAGCGTGAATTGACTCACCAGCAGCACACTGCCGCCGACGTCTTTGACACTTAGGTTCATCTTCCCCTCGGCATCCCCAAAGATCCGCATCTGGCCGATCTTACCTGCCAGCCAATCCGCATCCTCCACCGTATCTTCGTGTTCTACACCCAGCAGCACCACCAGCCCATGAGAAATACTGCCAGTGATTTCACCTGCAATGGTGACGGAAGCGTTTTGGGAGCGTTGGATAAGGGCGCGCATAGAACAAAAATGAGGACGAAAGGATGAAGGAGGAAATTTAGAAATCTAGCTTTCCCTTGCGAAAAGCCTGCACTGGCGCTCCTTACGCGCCGCTTTTTAACCCTACCTACCGCTATGTCCACCGACGCCAAGAACAATACCGCCCTCATGGAGAAAATCGTCTCTCTCTGCAAGCGTCGCGGCTTCATCTTTCAAAGCAGTGAGATCTACGGTGGCTGCGGGGGCGTCTGGGACTACGGCCCGCTGGGCGCTGAGCTGAAGCGTAATTTGCGCACTGCTTGGTGGAATGCCATGACGCGTGATCGTGAAGACGTGCTGGGCCTGGATGCCAGCATCCTCATGAATCCCACCATCTGGAAGGCCAGTGGTCATGTTGAGACCTTTGCCGATCTCATGCGTGAGTGTTCCCTGACGAATAAGCGTGTGCGTGCTGACCATGTCGATCCACAGGACGGCGTGATCATGAACTACACCGGTGCTGAAGCGGCCACTGGCTGGAAGCTGGATCGCGTGATCTCCGTGCTCATGAAAAAGGGCGAGCACATCGAAAGCTTCCGCAAGCGTGTGCGCTTACTCATCGCCTCCAATGCCGGTGAAGCAGCAGGCAAGCCCGAAGAAATCGTCCTTCTTGGTGAAGCGAAAGCGGACGCTGTCGAAGGCAGCATCGATTACCATCCAGAGACAGGCGGTGCCCTGGGCCCAGCGCGTCCCTTCAATCTGATGCTCAAGACCTACCTCGGCCCCACCGCGACTGAGGACGATGTCACTTACCTGCGCCCAGAGACAGCCCAGGCGATTTTTGCCCAGTTCAAGAACGTCTTTGATGCCAGCCGCGTGAAGGTTCCCTTTGGCATTTGCCAGATCGGTAAGGCCTTCCGAAACGAAGTGACGCCGAAGAACTTCACTTTCCGCAGTCGTGAGTTCGAGCAAATGGAACTCGAGTTTTTCATCAAGCCTGATGAAGCGATTGAAATCATCAGTGGCGAAGTCGCCGCTTGGTCAGAAGGCGCGGATCTGAGTGAACCGCAGGCCAACTGGGGCTGGGATCTCTGGCACCGCTACTGGGTGGATCAGCGCACCAAGTTCTATGAAGGGATTGGCCTCGGTGGCGTCCTGGAATACTATTGGCAGACGCCTGAAGATCTGGCGCACTATGCCCGCGCTTGTGTGGACATCCTCTGCCATTTCCCCTTTGGCACCGAAGAGCTTGAAGGCATCGCCGCGCGTGGCTCATTTGATTTGACCGCTCATCAAAACGCTAGCGGTAAGAGTCAGGAAGTCTTCGACGAAGAGCTGAAGGTCGCCGCAGCCAAGCTCAGCGACGAACAAAAAGAAGCCATGATCCAAAAGCGCCTGGCTGCCGAGCAATCGAAGGTCAAAGGTGCCCCGATGCCGGAGGCCGATGTGCGTGCCTGGTTTGAGCGTCTCTTCAAAGGCAACTACGTTCCCCACGTGATCGAGCCCAGCGCCGGCCTCGACCGCATGGCGTTGGCGATCATTGCCAATGCCTATGAGGAAACCGAAAAGACCGATGAAAAGGGCAAGAAAGAGGTCATCACCGTGCTGAAACTGCATCCGCGAGTGGCTCCGATCAAAGTCGGCGTCTTTCCCCTGCTGAAGAACAAACCCGAACTCGTCGCCAAAGCGCGTGAGGTCTACGCTCTCCTGAAGCGTCACATGAACGTCTTCTATGATGAAACCGCCAGCATTGGTCGCCGCTATGCCCGTCAGGACGAAGTCGGCACGCCTTATGGCATCACCATCGACTTTGACACCCTCGGCGAAAAAGGCCCCGAACTCCTAGACACCGTCACCCTCCGTCACCGCGATGGCGGCGAGCAAGAACGCGTGAAGATCAGCGACCTGCTCGGGAAGTTGTTGGCTGAGGTTAGCTGAAGAGGAGGCACAAAAAAGGCCCGCCGGACTAACGTCCGGCGGGCCTTGGGATTGAAAAAAGAGGCTGCTTATTTGGCTGGCTTCCAGGCTTTCACGAAGTCCATGCACTGGGTGATCTCTGGCACGCTGGTTTCCCAGTTGTGCTCGTACTCACAATGCAGTGGGCCGGGATAGCCTTGGGCGTGGTATTCAGCAAGGATATCGGCGATGCCGCTCTTGCCTTGACCAAAGGGCAGGTCGTGAGCTTTCACATTGCCGAACTCGTTGAGGTCTTTCATGTGGCTGTCAAAGATGCGTCCTTTGAGGATCTTGATGCAATCGACTGGATTCAATCCACTGCGGACCCAGTGACCGACATCAGCGCAGGAACCTAGACGTGGGTCACGATCTTTGACGAGACTGAGCACATAATTGGGGTCCCAGAAGAGGTAACCGCGATCGAGGGGCTTTTTCGGATGGTTATGGATGGCCATCTTGATATCGAACTCTTTGACCAAAGCTTCGATGCCGTCCATGCCAGCCACGTCTGGCTCAGAGATGACGATGCCGATGCCCATGGTTTGGCAGAACTCAAAGACTTTGCGATCACCCGCAGCGTCTTTGCCGAGCTTGATGACACCGTAACCAACAGCGGTCAGGCCTTTTTCAGCCAGTTTGGCCTTCACGGCCGCGATCATTTCAGCGGAGGCGTTGTGATCCCATTTTGCCTCAGGTTTTTCGGCTGAGAATTTTTGACCGGGATAGAACTCGATGGTTTTTCCACCTGCGGCGGCGGTTTTTTCAATGGCTTCAAACACCGTGTAAAGACGGAAGCTGTAGGCCTGACAACCTGCAAAGAACTCGCCGACTTTGGCGGTGTCTGGAATAGGAGCCGCGAAGGTCGTCGCGGCGAGGAGTGAGAGGAGGAGAAGGGTTTTCTTCATGGATAAAGTTGAACGAGGAAGCCTATGGAATCCTTACACACCAAGATTGTCGAGAAAACTCTTCACCCGGCGTTCATGATAGGGGTGCAGGCCTACCTTGAAGTCTACAAATCCAACGTGTCCTCCATTCGCTGGAGCCTCCAAATGAAAGAGGGCACTGCTTTCTGCCAAAGCTTCAGGAAACGAAGCCGCCGCTAGCAGTGGATCATTGCGGGCATTCAGGAGAAGTGCCGGCACCTGAATCTGAGGGAGATACGGGAGAGAACTCGCCCTTGCCCAGTAATCGGCAGCGTCTGCAAAGCCATGTACAGGTGCCGTGATGCGCTCATCAAACTCGCGAATCGTCTGCACAGCTTCCACGCCATCAAGGCCTGTGAGACGCTCTCGCAGTTCAGGGAAGCGCCGAGCTTTGAGCAGCGTTTTGGCTTTCATCGTTCTGAGAAAGCGCCGCAAGTAGAGCCAATTTTTGGGATCATCATCCAGCACCTGCGCGCTAGAGGCCAAATCGACGGGCGCTGAAATGGCGATGGCAGCGCAAAGGGCCGGGTGGGGGAACGACTCGCCAGCATACTTCAGCGTGATGTTTCCACCAAGGCTGAAACCGACCAGCGCTATGTTTTCATACCCCTGAGCGGCATGGTCGATGACTGCCCGCAAGTCATCTGAAGCGCCACTATGATAGGAGCGCATGAGGCGATTTTCAATCCCGCCACAGCTGCGATAATTCCACGCCAACACATCCCAGCCTGCCTGATGCAGGGTGTCAGCCATGCCGCGAATGTAGATCGCCTGGGCAGAGCCCTCCAGCCCGTGAGAAAGGATCACGAGGCGTGAATGCCCCTTTTGCTGCCAGCTAAGGTCCAAAAAGTCGCCATCGGGTAATTCCAGCCGTTGCCGCTGCTGCCAAGGCCGAAAACGCCGTGACAGCAAGACGGGCAGGATGGTTTGCCGGTGGCCGCCATCAAGCAAAGGTGGGGAAAGAAAGCTAGAGGTGACGATGGGCATGGGCCAGATGAAGCAAAAAGCAGAGATGTCACCGGCGCTAGAAGCTTTTTTGGTTGAGTTAAGGCCCATCCGCAGCCAGCCATGCGCCGCGTGATACTCGTACTAACAGCAGGCTTCGGCGACGGACACAATACAGCAGCAGCTTCCACAGCAGCGGCTCTGAGAAAACTCTGTCCAGGTGAGGAGGTGCTCGTCTCTGATCTGATCTGTGAAGTTCAGCCAAATTTCACCACCGTGCTCAAGGCACTGTATCAATTCGCGATCACCCATTTTCCCAGTGGCTGGCGCTTTGTTTATCGCTTGCTGGAAAAATCCGAAATGGATCCAGCCAAGAGCGCCTGGCTGATCCCGCTGGTGGAAGGACTACGACAACAGTTAGACACGCTAAAGCCAAGGGTGATCGTGAGCACCTACCCTCTCTATGCAGGTCTGCTAGATGCCCTTAGAAAACAGATGCCGGTGCCAAAACTAGTCACCGTAATCACGGACTCCACAAGCGTGCATCCGATCTGGATCACTCAGCCCAGTGATCTTTACTGCGTGGCAGACATTGAGACGGAGGATGTCATCCGCGCCATGGGTATCTCGTCTGAAAAGACACGGATCACGGGCTTTCCAGTGAGTCTTCAATTCACCGAAGTGCTGCCTGCAGAAGCCCGGTCGAATCATCAGCGTATCCTGTATCTGCCATCCACGCCTAGCAGTCATGTCGCAGCGACACTTGCCTCGTTGCGGCCTTTGCTTTTGGCAGGAGCACGACTGACTTTACCCGTTGGGAAACACAGTTCGAGGCTTTTTCATATTTTACGTGAGTTTACCGATTCCGTGCCAGCTCATGCCATGGAGATCATTGGCTGGACGACTCGAATTCCTGAATTGCTCCGCACCCACGACGTCGTCATCTGCAAAGCTGGTGGTGCCATTTTACATGAAGTCATGGCGGCACGTATTCCAGCCGTAATCGATTACGTCGTCCCCGGGCAGGAAGAAGGAAATGCCAATTACCTGCTCACTCGCGACTGCGCCCTGCAAAGTAAAACGGCCAAAGAAACGGGAGAGGCCGCGGCCCTGATCCTAGCTGACGGAAGTAAGTTAGGTCAGAAAATGCGGGATAACATGCTTTCCATCAGTCTACCCGATGCGGCCATACGAACTGCGGAGGAAATCCTGGCAGTTTTGTGAGCTATTTCTGAGCTTTCTTTTTGAAGAGGTTCTTGAAGAAGTTGGGCTTAGATTTTTTCTCCTCAGGAGTCGCTGGAGCTGAGCCAGACGCTGTGGGGGCACTACCTTCTCCCACTGGAATCGGGGCGAATCTGCCGGCGCTTGGGGCACCATTGGGATTCGTCGGCTGAGTGAAATCCACCGACTGCGGACGAATAGAGGGTGTTGCGACATTTAAATTGATCACTTTGGGCTTCAGCGCTTTCCCAGCGCTGTCATATTCATGAAGGACCTGCTGAAAGACTTCTCCATTGAGGTTCATGAGACGGTCTTCTTTGCGGCGGCCAAACTCATCATATATAGACTGGCAGCGGGCGATCAGACTACCGCGTCCATCATAGACGTTACCTTGTAAAGGCTCTCCTTTCTCATTGAGCAGAAACACTTTTTTCACGGTGGCCACACCAGCTGTGTTAAAAGTCGTTTCCACCATTTCCCGTGTACTAGGGTCGCTCACGGACTCTGTGCGTGACTTATCGTCGTGATAAATGGTGCGGCCGTGAATCCGCTGCAGGCCTTGCGCGTTTAAGATGCCTCCATGGACAAGCAAAGTGAGGGCAAAAATGACGGCATAGTTTTTCATGGTCGGTGTGTAGAATCGTGTCAGATTACGCGACCCCAGCCAGATAGACAATCCTCATTTCCAACCATGCCTTTTTCTCTTCCTCATCTACCCACTTCTGAAGATTGGTCTGAATTCCTCAGCAGCGTCGCTGGCGACTTTGATTGCATCACGGCAACGTTACACCGTCTAGAACCAGCCGTTAACCAGTTGAAACTGGTGGCTTATCAAGGCATTCCCCCACAAATCATGCCGATGATCCAGTCCATACCTGTGGGCAAGGGGATCGCTGGAGCTGCCGCAGAGCGTCGTGAACCTGTCGAGCTTTGCAATCTACAGACGGATACAAGTGGCGTGGCCAAGCCGGATGCCAAACAAACCCAAGTTCAGGGCAGTCTGGCAGTGCCTGTGATGGAGGGCGACCGACTCTGCGGAACACTCGGCATTGGTAAAATCGTTCCTTATGATTTCAGCGAGGATGAAAAGGTCAAACTCTTGAGTATCGCTGCGGATGTGGCCGCACGATTGCTGCCAGCGGTTTAATTTCCCGCCAAACAAAGGATTTCACAACGCGACGGGAGTTTGATACGCTAAGTTTTGTCATGAAATCTTCCTTCATCGTTTTGGCCGGATTGGCTGGCCTTTTGAGTCTGACACCAGCCTCGGCACAGCTCAGCACCAGACGTTCTACTTCCAAGTTACCGGTCGAGCTTGGCACCATCCATGTCGAAGATATGCTCACTCGGCCTGTGATCCTGAAAATCCTGGTCGATACCCCGATCTATGCCAATGCCACCATGGATCGCGCCACGGGATCCATGGCTCCAGGCACGCTGGTCAAGCTGGTTGGTTTTTCGGATTCGGCTTACCGTGTCCGCGGCCGCGCCCGACATGGGGATACCTCGGGCTGGGTGCGCATGGCAGATGCTCTTTCGCCAGATCCCAACCTGCTACCGAATCTCAAGAAGATGCATGCGCGCCAAATGCAGGTGGAGTCATTGATCGCCGAACACCAGATCGCCCTCGGAATGACGAGCGAAGAAGTCATGGCCTCCATGGGTAAACCGAGCCGCAAAACCAGCAAGCTGAGTGCTGCCGGTAAAGATGAAAAATTCGAGTACATCGTCTATGAACGGGTGCCGCAGTTCAACACCAGTTTTGATGCTTTTGGCCGTCCCTTTCAAACCGTGACCTATCTGAAAGTCGAGACCGGCAGCCTCAGTGTGAACTTCAAAAACAGCATCGTTGAGACCATTGAAGAAACCAAAGGCAACCCACTCGGCACTGGCGGCGTGAAGATTGTCCCTGGCCCAATGATTTTTAACTATTGAAGCACCCTCAAGGACTCGCGGATGATCTTGTCGGCGCTCGTGGCAGGGTCGAATCCAGGCTGCTTCACCAGTTCATTCACCGCTTTCTGTGCCTCACTCTGTTTATAACCTAGGGCGATCAGGCCCAACACGGCATCACTCATGGCCTCCTGCTTTGGGTCTTGAGTTCCCTTAGCCACCTGAGCAGCCTGCCAGGCATCCACGACACCGACTTTATCCTTCAACTCTAGCACAATACGTTCTGCCGTCTTTTTGCCCACGCCTTTGATCCTGGCCAAAGCTGCCGTGTCATTGCGAATCACCGCATCTTTAAAGGCTGGCACAGGCATCCCACTTATCACAGAAAGCGCCATCTTTGGCCCAATACCTGAAACACGATCAATCAGGAGGCGAAAAAGATCACGTTCATCATGGCTGAAGAAACCAAAGAGTAAATGCTCACGTTCAGTCACATGATGGTGTGTCAAGAGCTTCACTTCAGCTCCTTGCTGCGGCAGACGATCAAAAGTCGTGAGAGGGATATGAGTCACGTAGCCCACACCGCCGACATCGACGATGGCTTGGTGCGGCATGGCTTCAGCGAGTTTTCCACGGAGAAAGGCAATCATGGGCGCTGATGAAGCCGCGCCGAGCAGAAGACGCAAGAGGTTTGATCTATAGACTAGCAAAGAAGCACGATGTCGTTCATCGTTGCTGCATGATTTTACGATTGCTTTGGCTGATCATATTGACCTCATGGACCCATGGTCAGGATAGTCCCCGACTTGAGACGCTGCTCATGCTGCCCGAGCCTCGCGCACTGCGAACAGAGCTTTCTATCGTTCTGGCCGAGGCTCAAAAAACCGTTTTTTCTCCTGCAAGAGAGATCGACGGCATTCCCGGTATTGAGGTTTATCCCAAGGAGGACTTTCAACGCTATGGCCTCAGCCCTGAGACTTTTGCGGCAAGGTCCAAAAAGACCGCTGATCGTTTGTTGGGAGAACTGAAAGCAGATCTAATCAAAGATGCTAAGGGCAAGGTTTTATACGCCGTTTATCGCGGTGAACGGCCCATCATGTCCTGTTTATTGATGGCTCCCTCGTTGCCTCAGAAATTTCAAGAGGTCTTTGGATCTGAAATTTGGGTCGCTACGCCTGACCGCCATTCTCTTTATATTTTTCCTGCGAAGCCTGAAGCGCTGGAGGAATTTGTTCAGGACCTAGCTGTTCGTTTTGAAGAAGACGCACACGCGGCCAGTTCTGAGGTCTTTGCGCTTGGAGTAGGCCAGCCGCCACGAGTGGTGGCTAGCTTTGTGGAATAACCAATAAAAAGGCGGCTGAATTGCTTCAGCCGCCCTGCTGGATTTCGTAGATCAACTCGCAGAGCGAGAAAACTGCTTTAACCGATCACTTCCGGCCAATCGGTGTGAAACATCTGGCCTTCTGGCTTGTCCGTGCGCTCATAGGTGTGGGCACCGAAGAAGTCACGCTGAGCTTGCAGCAAGTTGGCTGGCAGACGCTCGGCACGGTAGCTATCGTAGTAGCCAAGGCTGGCACTGAAGGCAGGGCAAGGAATGCCGTTCAAGGTAGCAATGGAGACGACTTCACGCCAGTTTTGCTGGGTCTTGCTCAGCACATCAATGAAGAACGGAGCAAGCATGAGATTGCTCAACTCTGGGTTCTGGCGGTAAGCATCCGTGATGCTGTTCAGGAAACGTGCACGGATGATGCAACCCCCACGCCAGATGCTGGCAATACGGCCAAGATCCAAGCCCCATTTCTTGGATTCACCCATGGACTTGATGAGATCCAAACCCTGAGCGTAACTGATGATTTTGGAGGCGTAGAGCGCATCGTGTACTTTCTTCACGAGAACAGCTTTTTCAGTGGTGATGTTCACCGCAGGTCCAGTGAGCAGCTTACTGGCGGCAACACGGGCCTTTTTCTTGGAGCTAAGGATACGAGCTTCGACGGCTGCATTGATGGTGCTGATGACGATGGCATTTTCAGCCGCATTCATGAGGGTCCACTGGCCGGTGCCTTTTTGGCCTGCTTTATCGACGATGAGTTCAACAATAGGCTTGCCAGTCTCTGGATCCTTTTGTTCCAAGGCTTTCCCAGAAATCTGAATGAGGTAGCTCAGGAGTTCGCCTTCATTCCATTCGTTAAAGATGGCAGCCATCTCATCGGTGGTGAAGCCAGCATGCTTGAAAATGTTGTACGCCTCACAGATGAGCTGCATGTCACCGTATTCGATGCCGTTATGGATCATCTTCACATAGTGACCAGCTCCGCCAGGACCAATGTGGATCACGCAGGGCTCACCATCAACTTTAGCGGCGATGCTTTCAAAAATGGGCTTCATGACTTCCCAAGTGCTGGCAGGGCCGCCAGGCATGATGGAAGGACCTTTGCGAGCACCTTCTTCACCACCGGAAACGCCAGCCCCGATGAAGCGGAGGCCTTTGGCGGCAAGATAGACATCACGGCGTTCGGTGGTTTTATAGAAGCTGTTACCTCCATCGATGATGATATCATCTTTATCGAGAAGAGGGATAAGCTGCTCGATTACGGCATCAACAGCATCGCGGTCGCTATCGACGACAGCGGTGGATTTCACCATGATATGAATTTTCCGTGGCGTAGCCAGACTCAGAACGAACTCTTCCAGCGTGTGGGCACCGACAAGTTGTTTGTCAGGATGCTTGGCAAGGAATTCGTCCGTCACGCTGGTCGTGCGGTTGTAGACGCTCACTTGGAAGCCACGGCTTTCCACGTTGAGAACGAGGTTTTGGCCCATCACAGCGAGGCCGATCAATCCGAAGTCACTTTTTTTGCTCATAATTTAAGGGCCTGAGACATACCCCCCAGACCCGATTTGGCAAAGGGGATTTTCCTCATCCTTTTGATGAGCAGACCCGATTGATCCCCTAAAATGCAATGTCGCACTGTCAGAAGCCGTGTTATATTGGCTCTAATTCATGGCAGACGTCACCTCATCCTCTGGCTGGAGCAGCACTCCGCGCGCCTCTTTTCGCTCTCGCGAGGACTGGAGCCTGAAATGGTGGATCATGTTTGCTCTGATCCTTTCCTTCCTGTTTCATGGTTTTCTCGTCATCAGCATGGATAAAATCGGACTGGTTATGGGATCCAAGATCAAGCCTGTGCAGGCACCTAAGATGCCTGATCGAATCAAAATTGATCCACGTCTGCTTCAGGAGCAAAAGGCCATCCAAGAGATCCCTGAGATGATCGCTCCAGGGACGAAGCCAGATATTAAGTCTTTTGAGGCCAATTTGGATAATTTTGATAAGGCCGAGATGATCAAAGAAAATCAAGAGATCGACATGACGCCCAATGTAAAGGAAGTGACCAACTTCCTCCGCGCCAGTGATCCCGGCGATGGAAAAACGCCCGGCGGAAAAATGACTGAAATGGCCGCCATGCTGGCTCCACAGGCTTTAGCCGCCCCGGACATAGCCAAAGAAATGGCGAGCCTACGGCGTGATGTTTTATCCAAACCCGTGTCTGAAAAGCAGATGCTCATGGATGCCGGCGCCCTAGATCCGGGTGACGCAGGCAGCGTGGACATGAAACTTTTAGATCAAGTCAAGGCTCAGGGGCAAGGCACTGACGCCGCGGGCACAAGGGTCAAAGGCTTTAGCAATCTCGACGATCTGCTTGGAGGCGGAGGCACGATGGGAGGCAGCACGGCTCCCATTTTGATGCCGACAGACCTTCTTTTTGAGTATGGCAGTGACCAATTGGCTGAAGGTGCTCGTTTGAGTCTCATGAAACTGGGCTTTTTGATTCAAAAGAATCCCAATTCACTGTTCATCGTCGAAGGCCACACCGACAGCTTCGGAGGTGAAGAATTTAATCTTGAGCTGAGCCTTCGCCGAGCCAACGCCGTCGTTGATTGGCTCCAAGCCTCCCTTCGTCTCGGCACGGATCGTATTCAGGCAATGGGCATGGGGAAGAGTAAACCCATCGTCAACACAGCTGGCAGCGTCGAAGAGCAAGGCATGAACCGCCGCGTGGAAATTAAAGTCCGGCCTCGGAAGGGATAGTTTCGTGACTGACCTCTTGCCGTATTGACAGAGTGGCCCTGATTCATTCATTAAAGGTCCATGCCAGATTCTGCTCCATCTCCCCCAGCTGTGACCGTTGAGAACCTGACCAAGGTTTTCAAGTCCGGCCTGGGTAAGCAGGCCTTTGTGGCAGTGCGCGACCTTTCGCTGACGGTCGAAAAGGGGGAAGTCTATGGTCTCATCGGCCCCAATGGCTCTGGTAAATCAACGACGATGAAAGCCATCCTCGGCCTGCTTTCGCCGACGATGGGTAAGACGACGATTTTCGGCAAATCAAGCACTGAAGTCGAAAGCCGCCGCGATGTTGGATTCCTTCCTGAGAACCCTTATTTCTACAAACATCTCAGCGGCCTGGAAACCTTGCTCTTCTACGGCCGCCTATGCAGCATGAGTGGGCGTGATCTCCAAGATAAAGCGCGGGAAATGCTAATGCTCACAGGCTTGGAAGATGCCTCCAATCGTCGAGTGGCTGGCTTTTCCAAAGGCATGCTGCAACGCTTGGGTCTAGCGCAAGCCTTGTTACACGAACCGCGCCTCATCATCCTCGATGAACCGACCGCTGGGGTGGACCCTGCGGGTTCTCGTAAGATCCGCGACCTGATCATGGGTTTCAAAGAACGCGGCATCACGGTGCTGGTGACGAGTCATTTGCTGGAGCAGATCCAGGAAGTCTGTGATCGCGTCGGCATCATGGCCCATGGACGCATGGTCCGCGAAGGCAAGTTGGATGATCTCATTGCCGTAGAAAATGAGACCGAGCTAATCTTGGCAGATGCCTCTCCCGACTTGCTGGCCGAGATCCGAACTCTTGCCGAAAGTAGGGGAGCAAAATGGATCCGCTCGGGCCATTCACGCACCACTCTGGAGCGCCTGTTTCTCGAATCGACTGAGGAGCCCAAGTCATGAATTCTAACTCCTTTTCACCAGCCCGCATCTGGACTCTAGCAACTGCCACCGTCACGCAGCTCGTGCGCATGAAAATCATGGCCTTTCTGGTCGTTTTCTGTGTCATTGTTGTGGCTGCAGGATTTGCCTTTCCAGTCATGAATCCCGAGCAGCAACTCAAGCTGCTTAAAGACGTCTCTTTCGGGGCGTTGCAGATCTTCAGTGTGGTGATCGCCATCGTGTCCACAGCATTGCTTCTACCCCGTGATCTGGAGGACCGCACACTCTACACTATTTTGTCAAAACCAGTGCCGCGATATGAATATTTACTCGGTAAACTCATTGGCGTCCTCTTGCTCATTGGCGCTGGATTATTTCTGATGGACATCGCTTTCAGTGCGGTCCTTTGGCTGCGTCAAAGCCTCGTTTTAGCGCAGTCTGTCGGGGCTTTGAAGCAAGAAGGTGTCGCAACACCAGAGGCCATTGCTCAATTGACTGAATTCGTCGGCAAACAAGGTCTCACCTGGAATATTCATCTTGGTGTGCTGGCGATTTTTTTGAAGGCCTCGATTATCGCCGCGCTGTCATTGATGATTTCCTGCTTTGCCAGCAGCACTCTTTTCACGGTGGTGATTTCCCTTCTAGTGACGATCATCGGGCACGGGCAAGGCTTAATTCGTGAGTACTTTTTCAGTGAGGGCATGAATCAGATCATGAAAAAACTGGGCTCAGCGGTGCTGGCCATCTTGACGCCTGATCTTGGCATCTTTGATGTTCTTGATAATGTCATTAACGGCGAGATCGTCTCTGCTATCAGCGCCGGTGTTATGATAGGAACAGCGGCCATATATGTCACTGGGTATGTCTTAGTTTCTCATCTTCTCTTTGTTGAAAAGGAACTCTGATGAAACGCCAGATCCAAGCACTTGCTGTTATTTTAGTTCTCGGGGCAGGCAAACTCCCTGTCGAAGAGGTTGCTACCTGCTATCTGCGTGAGGCAAAGCTCCTGACAAAGCCTATCTCGATTAGCTTGCGTGAGAGTCTCGGCCAAGCAAGCTTTGCAGCCTCACTCGGTGGACTGCGGTCACTGGTAGCAAGCATCACTTATTTGCGGGCGTATCGTGAATGGGAAAACATCAACTGGGCGAAGGTGGACAGCCTTTTCCAGATCACCACCCGCCTACAACCCACTTACTTTAATTATTGGGACGAAGCTTCTTGGCACATGGCTTTTAATGCCGCCTCCAGTTATCTCTACAATCAGGAAATCAATCCCATGTTGCGCGGCAAACTTTACGAAGAACACGTTCAGCGCGGCATCGATATTTTAAAAGAAGGCTTACTCTTCTTGCCCGATGAGCCTCGCCTATGGAATTCGCTAGCAGAGATTTATGAGCGGCGCGTGCACGACCCGAAAAAAGCCGCTGAGTGTTACTTGGAAGTTTTCCGCATCAGTCACAATGATCGCTACTCACGTTTTGCTGGTTATCAGCTAGCGCAGGCATCGGATCGCGAATCATGGGTCAAAGGCTACGAACTCCTGAAAACGGCGTATGACAAAAAACAACGCCCACCGAGTGTGATCGATCAACTCAAAAACCTCGAAGAACGGCTGAACATACCTCCCTTGAAGCGCATTCCCGATACACGCCCCCAAATGGAAATACAGCATGGTGAGGTCGGGCCATCGCGGTAAATGACATGGAATGCAAGTCACATTGAAGCACCTTCATGTCAGACCCAAAGAATCACGAATCAACTGCATCTCATTCGTTCTTTTTAGGCCAGCTCTCTGCTCAGAGTTTAAGTTGCGTGGGACTCGTCTTTGACCCAGACTCGCTACACAATGCAACAATGGTATTATACTAAAAATGGAGAGCGGCAGGGCCCCGTCTCGCTTGTTAACTTACAAGGCCTCGCCTACAGAGGCGAGCTCGATGTTCAGAAAGATATGGTCTGGACGGATGGTATGCCAGACTGGAAACTGATCAATCACATGGATGATCTCTTTGGGTCTAATGTGGCGACTTCTGTTGAGAACGTTAATCCTTATGCAGCGCCTGGAACTTCTCCAAATAACTTGCTTGCTCAATCACCTGCGGGTTCATTGGATGAGGTTGCACCAGGTTCCGTGAAATTAGATGCCGTGGCGATAGCCAAGCGTGCCTTCACGCTGACCAAACGGCACTTTGGGTTACTGATGGGCATTGGAATCACTTACTTAGTGGTTGTCGTCGGAGTTGAACTTGGACTTTCTGCGATTGAAGGAGCACTGGGTTGGAACACTTTCGGAACTTTTCCTGGTGGATTCGGCGCGAAACTACCTGAAGCTACAACACAGCACAGTATTGCAGGCTTTTTAGCCTCAACTGTGTTTTCGATGTTTATTGGATTGGGGCTCGCACGCTGTTGTCTTAGCCTTGTTTCAGGTGATGAAGCAACGATTGCTACCTTATTTAGTCAGGGCCCAAAGCTCATCAATGCGCTGTTAGCCAGCCTTTTGTTTGGGCTGATGATTATGGCCGGGCTTCTCTTGCTGATCGTTCCTGGAATCATCCTTATGTTAAGGTATTCGTTCTACCAAGAAGCCATTGTGGATCGAAACCTAGGCGTGATGGATGCCTTCAAATACAGTGCCCGACTGACTCAAAATAATCGATTAAATCTCTTCGGTCTTGGCGTGATATCTATGCTGATTGTGCTGGCGGGAGTCTTAGCTTTCTTCGTTGGATTAATTTTTGCCATCCCTTGGATCAGTCTCATCACACCTCTGGCTTATCGATTTCTTCAATACGGCGAGAAGGCACTGACGGATCAGCCTCGCAGTGAGATCGAAAGCCTGCGTGGGCAGTGTCCAATAACCTAAGCCTTCGGCCATTTGAAGCTGCACTTGCCAGAAGCCTTAGCCTATAAGAAAGAATCAATGGCCATTCAGGCCACTTAACCTCTCAGTCATGTCTCTTCTACCCATCGCTCTTGACGCTGCCACTCAGGCAGGTCTGCTTATTCAAAGTAACTTCGGCTCAGATCTCACCGTCAATGAAATGCAGCGGCATGACATCAAACTAGAATTGGATGTGCGCAGTCAGAAACTGATCACTGAGATCATTCTCAAAAACGATCCAACTCACGCGATTCTTGGAGAAGAAGAGGGCGATATTGGTGGCGATGGTGAGGTGGAGTGGATCGTCGATCCGATTGATGGCACAGTGAATTACTATTTTAATATCCCACATTTCTGTGTGTCTATCGCGGCACGAAATCGGCAGACTAAAGAAATGATTCTTGGTGTGATTCACGATCCGATGATGAACGAAACTTGGAGCGTCGTAAAGGGTGGGCCTCCCATGTTGAATGGCAAACCCATCTGTGTCAGTCCCCGAAAGACAATGGCTGAGGCCGTCGTCACGGTTGGCTTCTCCAAAAGTAAATCGGCCCTTGATGCCGGCTTTGAGCGCTACAAGCGGATCGCTTATGATGTTCGGAAGACACGCATGCTGGGCAGCGCAGCGCTGGCTTTGGCTTACATTGCTTGCGGACGTTTGGATGCTTATGTGGAAGAGCAAATCAGCCTCTGGGACATTGCTGCAGGTGTCATGCTCGTCGAAGCTGCGGGTGGTAAAGTCAGCACCTCTCCGAGCACAGTAAAACCTGGAACCATGTTTATCTGCGCCTCAAACGGCAAGCTACCGATCGAGCCGTATCTCTAAAAACGAGGCTGCCGTTGACCATCGTTCATAGCTTCCGCAGCACACGCAGTCGCTCACGACCGACGCGGCCATCATAGCCGATTTCAGGCACACGGTCCTCGATGACTTGCCACCGTGATTCATCGAAGAGCGAGCTTAGTTCAGAGAGGGAAATACCAAAAGGAGGCCCGGTTTCATCAGGATCCATTTCGGGATGGATGAACCAAATCCCCACCAGTTGAGCGCCCGTTTTTAACAATTGATAAGCGACAGCTTCATAACGCGGCCGCCATTCAGGAGGCAAGGCGCAGAGGCAGGTGTGCTCAAAAAGGAAATCAAAGCTTTCCTGCCACTCAAGGGGCGTTGCAAAGAGATCCCCAAGCACAAAACGAGTGGCCTGATTTGGATAAGCGGCTCGAGCCATGGCCATAGCCGTAGGCGCGATGTCCAATCCATGCGCATCTAAACCGGCATCGACCAGCATGACCACATCATGACCGACCCCGCAGCCGGGAACGAGGGCACGCCCCTGAGGCTGATTTTGGCTCACCCACTCCACCAAGGGAGGAGAGGCCTTGCCTTTGTTCCAAGGAGTGTGTCCTTCCACGTAGTTTTGTTCCCAGTCGGTCATATAGTTTCGTTGAAGGTTAGCGGAATAGATAACAGAAAATGATCGTCGGTGAGAGTCAGCGAGTTTGAGGTCAGGAATTCCTGGAGTGCTTTTTGGCTCAACGCACCAGGCAAAAGATGACCCAATGTGCCGACACGCCGTCCAACTTGATTGCCTTCCTCACCAACCGGCATAACTGGATCGGGGACACTAGCGGCAATGAGGGCTCCGCTACCGCTTTCTAGGAGCCCCCGATACACTTCGGGCTTATCGAGTGCCGTTGCTTCCACGGCATCCCAGCACATGACAAATCGACCCACACGTAACCAATCGGGGATGTTTTGAACTTTACTCATGTCAGCGGCCGTACCAATAGCGATAACGCTGCTTTTAGCACAGGCTAAAACTGTATCCGGCGAGGTTACGATGTGGATTCCCGGCTTGATTCTTGCATAAGCCGTGAGTGTCTGATGAATGACGCTTCCTGGTGCTGCTAGGCACAGGAGCGTATCTCCGGCGCGCGCCCACTCGATCTCCATGAGTCGAAGAGCATTAGTGGTCGCCTGAGGCACGGCATTCGGAACCGCTGAGAGCCCAAGCGCACGTGAATCCAAAGCCGCGACGGACAGATCAAACCACTGATTACGGACTGCTTCTATCGTGGCTTCACGCGCCACCAGGGGAACCCCAAAACACACGCTCACAGGATAACGCAGACTCTTGGGCCGTTTCTTGAAAACAGTCCCGCCTTCAAACGAAAAGATCGAGCCATAAATTCCCTCTAAGTAAACCGGCACAACTTGTGCGTCTCCTTGTCTTGCCATGAGCTCGAACCCTTTTCTCAGCTCATTGAACATGCCATGACGAGTGATCTGACCTTCCGGAAACAAGCAGACCACTTGACCTTCCTTCAAAGCGGCCGCGACACTACGAATGGCATCTTTTGCCCGCGTGGCTGAAATAGGAACGGTACCAACAATGCGCAAAAACCACGTGAGCCACTTGATGTTATAAAGCACGTCCCACATCACAAATCTCACCTTACGGTCACAGGCAGCACCAATTAGCAATGCATCGACGTAACTCACGTGATTTGGCAACAGGAGCACGCCTCCTGTTTTCGGCACCTGCAATAGATTCACGGCTTTCACATCATAAGCTGAGCGAACGATGGTCAGAAGGATGAAGCGCAGAAAATCCTGACTGAGCAGACGCGTCATGTAAACGGCTGCGACGATCGCCAAAGGTGCCAGCAAGATGAGCTGAGTCGTAGCTGGCAGTTTCAAAATCAACATCACTTTCACCACGGCAATATTGGCGATGATGGAAGCGATACAGTCCATGAGGTTCATGGCAGAAAGAACACGCGCGAGTTCTTCAGGCGGGCAGCGATTCTGCACAAAGGCATACAGGGGCGTCATGAAGGCACCCCCCGAAAATCCAATCCCAACCATGGCCAAATAAACCATCGGCCCCTGATGTGGAGAGAGCCCCGCAGCAAGTGTGGCCAATGCCATGCCAATGCCTGCGATGGGGACGATGCCGAGTTCGATCTTCCGCTGCGAGGCGATAGAGGCGATGGCGCTGCCGAAGATGACGCCGAGACCAAGCATAGCGGCCATGGCGGAAAGCGCCGACGAGGCTTCAGCCGCATTGCCAACATGACGCTCATGGCTGAGTGTCACGAGAATGGAGCCTACGGCATTTGACATGAACCAAAAGTAACTGACCCCAAAAGCGGCAAGCTTGATGGGTCGATTTCCAAAGACCAATTTCAAATGCGTAAAATGCTCAAACAACACACCACGGTGGAACTTCACTGCTGCATGATCCGGCGTCCGTTGGACTGCAAGCGCACCGGGAATCTGCAGTAACGCAAGTGCGCTGATCACCAGCATCGGCACCCAGACAGCGGACCACGGATCACCATGCTCCGCCAAACGCTGACCGAACCAAGTGCCCCCAGCCCACATGCCACTGAGAATGCCCAGGAACATGGTCATCTGAAGCAGGCCATTGGCTGAGCCCAGACGCCGATCTCCGACCAACTCCTTGATAATACCCATTTTTGCAGGACTAAAAAAGGCAGCCTGTGTAGCCAACAAAAAAAACGCCAGTAAACTCAACCACAGCGTCAAAGCCGCCTCATGCAGAGCGATGGCGGCGATGAATGCGACAAAAACCACCACTTGTGCCATCTGCATCCAGACAATCACCCGCTGCTTTGAATAATGATCACTGAGCCAACCAGCCAGTGGTGCAAAGAAAATATAGGGGACGGAAAAGATGGCCCCGAGATACACCTGCATCGAATCACCAAGGTCCGTACCATGGGCCACAGCGCCCGCAAAGGCGATCAGAAGCATCTTCACAAAATTATCGTTAAACGCATTCAGCGACTGGACGCCGAGCACGAACCAGAGCGACCGCCGATTCTGCGGAGGCAGTTCAGACAGATCATTCAGTGAGGTGGGATCGGCGGAAGATGGAGTCATTCCCTTTCAATCAGGCAGAGGATGAGAGAAGTTTCCAGATGAAACCATCATGAGGACTCGATCGCTATTTTTGCCTTTTCTAGAGGATGCCCGTGAGATTTTTCTCACAATCAGCTCCAGCTTCTCCATCTAATGAACATTGCCACGCCCAGCCGATCCGAGTATCTGCGTGAGAGAAAAGAACCTTCCTGAGACTTATGGATGAAAATTATCATAAGAATCAAGCCCCGCTTCTTGCTTACAGCTCTTACCGCTGGAAGTTGGCAGCTGATTTTATGCCATTGCCTCCCGTTCAAACACTTTCCATTCACTGGTCCCAAGCTCTGCTGGCGGGGCTTGGCGGAGCAATCGCAATCAGCCTCATCGCAGTCACGACAGAAAAGTCTCATTGGCCGCTTCTCATGGGCTCTCTTGGTGCTTCTTCCGTGTTAGTATTTGGCTTTCCTGAATCGCCATTTTGTCGTCCGTCTCATGTGGTTACAGCACATGTTTTATGCACTGCCCTGGGGCTGATTTGCCTCAAGCTATTCGGACACGTCTGGTGGGCGCAAGGGCTGAGCGTGGGATTGTCCATCTTCCTGATGCTTAGTTTTAAAGTCGTACATCCTCCGGCTGGCGGCAACCCATTGCTTGTCTTTGCGATGCATGCGGACTGGAGTTTCCTACTCTGGCCAGTGCTGTTCGGCAGCCTTTCTCTCGTGACGCTTGCTTGGCTTTGGAAGAGACGTTTCCCCAAAAATCCAGCTTCCAATGAATCCGTGCGATGAAAGAAAGTGATCTCCTCGAGAAACTAAGGAAGATCGAGCGCCTCTACGCTGGCGCTGCGACCGCTGGAGAAAAAGAGGCCGCTGCTGAAGCAATGAGCCGCATTCGGAATCGGCTGGGTGAAGTCGCCAAAGTGGACAAACCTATCGAGTTTAAATTCACCCTTCTGGATGGTTGGGCCAAAAAGCTCTTTCTTGCTTTGCTGCGGCGCTATGAACTAAAACCTTATCGCTATTCAAGACAGCGCCGCAATACCGTGATGGTGAGGGTGCCGCGCAGTTTCGTGAACGAGACCTTATGGCCTGAGTTTTTAGAACTTAGTGCCGTCTTAAAGACCTACCTCGAAGAGATCACTAAACGTGTCATTGCTGATGTGATCCATGAAGATACTGAAGATGAAGAGGTCGTAGCAGGCGAATATTTAAAATGATTTAGATGCGGGTGAACCAAAGATCGAACATCTCTAAAGGCTCCTAATTCCCTTCCATCTCAGTCAGGATCGCAAACTTGATGCGGACATGATCACCTATTGATCTATTTGCGGAAGCGAGAGGCAATGATAATGCTAGGTGGCCAATGGCTTGATGAGAGAGAACGAATCATGTCTAAACAACACTGATTCGCCATAATCGACGTAATGATGAAACCGCGAGCACCTGATGTTAAACACCAGCCTAAAGCATCGTCTGAATCACGAATTGGAAATTATTTAGCCTTAGTGATGCTGATTTGCAGCGGCCTCTCCTCTGCGCAGGCTCACCCATCAGACATCAGTTATTTGCGGGTAAAAGTACAGCGGCAAAAGGTGGAGCTGCGGTTCACGTTTAACCTGCTTTCACTGACACGTTTCGCCTCCATGGATGCCAATCAGGATCGTCGAATCGAAAAGGCTGAGCTAGATGCGGCAGCGCTGGTTTTAAACGAGTATTTCAACAAGCACATTGAACTTCACCTCAATGAAAAACAGACCGCGCTAGGTCGAGCGCAGCCCTTTGAATGCGTGTGGCCTGTGACCGATGGATCAAGTGCCGTTTCGGAGGTGGACTATCCAGTGCGTTATGTGGACATCACTTTTACTCATGAGGTAAAACCCGTCCTCGCTGATCTTTGGCTGGGTTTTGATCTCTGGCAGCAAACGGGACCGTTAGGCAGCATTGAAGCTACTTATGAGCAGGATGACCTGATGACTCAGGTCCCATTTAGTCAGGGTGAACCTGATTACCTCTATGATACCGGATATGCGGTGGAGGACCTGTTTCAGGAGCCTGTGAAAGAGGCAATAACGCCGAATGACCAAGCACTCAGTCTTTCGAATTGGGTAGTGACGTTGATTAGCTTGCTCTTGGCGGTTGGTTTCTTATGCGTGATGCTTCTCCGGAAGAAATCCTGAGACTCCCGTTTTGGTAAAACGGGGTTATTTTATCTGCACCCAAACTGGAGAACTCCAGGCCATGTTGCCATCGGCTTGTTCGACACGCAGGTAGTAGCGATTTTCATCCGCGATGGGCGCTTCATCGGTAAAGGTTTGCTCAAAGGTTTTGCTGCCAGGCTCCCATTGCTGATGGTTCTTTTCATTGCGCACAAGTGTGACCCGTTTGATCGCAGCGGTGCCATCCACTTTGAATTTAAACTCCGGCTTGCCACTCAATGCAATCTCAGTTCCCAAGAGTTGATCGTTGCAGGAGAACTCGACGAAAATCTTATCTGTAGCCGCGATGGTGCGACGGGCATTGAGACCTTCAATAATTCCTTCACGGGTAAAATCTTTCACATACACCCCGCCGTAGCTTGTGTGAGTGCTGATGTGATCACTGTTCGCCCAAACGCCGAGTTTGTGGCCGAGCTCGAGCGCGTGCTGATAAACGCCGTTGTTTTTCTCGGTGAAACTGCGGATCGGTTCGCCGACGACAGGCTTACCGATGACGGTGGAGGAGTGGTTGTATTCCTCGCCGACACGCAGGCCCACGGTGGGTTGCGGGGCATTGAGTCCCTCATAGCTGACACGCGCGCCTTGATAGATCTCGATCACATTCTCGACACGATGATCCACTGGGGGAATCTGATCCCAATCTGTGCCCATACCGGTGGCTCCCGTATGAGATATGGCGGTGACGGGTTTGCCATAGCGAGTCAGCACATCCCAAAGCTCGGTCGGATGCAACTCAGGATCACCCTCTGTTTTAACGGGAAAAAGACTCTGCCAAGGTGAGGCTAGATAGTTTTTACGTTGGATATAAACGATCGGGCCGCCGCGCTGAGCAAAGACGATGTTACGGTGACCGTAGGGCCACTTCTGCTCACGTTCATACGCATACATGCTGTTGAAGACTCCAGGCGAATAAAACACATCGACCAACTTTTGATTCAGCCACCATTCATAGGGTGTGTAAATTTTGGCAATGTCGGTGTGATCACTGGTGCCGAGTGTGTCCAGCTTACCCATGTCGATTGCGTAACGAAACTGTTCCTGCACGCAGCCGTCATTGGCGGTGATGCAATTTGAAACATCGGTGTGGCGATGATAATCCCCCCAATAGAGCTTGTAGGTCACGCCATCATGAATCCAGGTGTGACGATCCTCACGGGCACGCTCTGGAGTGACTGCGTTGATGTAAGCCGCAAAGGGCTCACGAGCCATGGCCGCAGGTGTCGGGGCCAAGGGAATATCCAATTCAGTGGCCACTTTTGCCAGATGAATCCCGGTAGTCAGCTGCAGTTTCGAAGTGCGTAAATCACTCGGCCAGGCAATCCACAAACTGCCATCTGCGCTTATGGCATGAGTCGTTTGACGATCCTGTGAGTAAACGCTGTCTGGCAGTGCAAAAGGCTTCGTCCATTGCTTAGCCGCTGCATCGTAGCGCATCAGAGCAATGCGCCAGCAATAGGCTTTGAAGTAACGAACCGTCATCCACGGCCTGCCTACTGCATCCAGCATCAGGTGAGGCAGGTTCACCGCAGCTACTTCGTTGGGCTTTGGTTGATTGTTCTTTTTCTTGGCTTCACCTTTCGCCACGGCCTTCTTTTTTGCTTTGGGGTTATTGCCGCGCGGAACTGGCGCAGCCAGAGGTGTAGGGCCAGGGAGCCCGGCAAACAATGCATCTGGCGAAACTAGCTCTTCGACCTTCCCAGTTTTGAAGTCCCAATAAGCAACGACTGTATCCTTTCGTCCATTCAGTCCCTGAGCACCACCATGAGCACGCATATCCAGACCCCATTGTTGATTGCCGCGCTCACAGGCTAACCAGATGCCATGCCCATCTTTGCTACTCACCGCGGAGACACGGCCTTCATAGCGATCTGTGCCAATGAGCGTCTTGGTTTCTCCCACTTTCAAATCAGCTTGGATGTGGGTGCCATACACATTGAATTCATTGCCACGCGATGAGTCGTAAATCACCCAGGCAGCGTTCTGAACATCAAAGGTCACGCAGGGTTCCCAATCGCCGCCCGCATCGTGAGTGACTTGGATTTCACGCGACCACTCCTTTTTAGCCGGATCATAAACGCGACAAAAGATATCGCCCTGCGCACCGCGCATTCCCTGCCAAACCACCCACACTTTACCGGTAGGATCAGTAGCCGCTTTGGCAAAGACATTGCCGCCATTGGCTGTGCTGGCCAGCTTCATGGACTCCACTTTTCCCTCGCTGATGATCGCTGCATGTAGATCCATGACGTCTTTGTCATTCACCTGTGACCAGATGACATGCAGCATGCCCTTTCCATCCGTAGCGATAGCCGGCTGATGGATGATCCCTGCCTCACCAATCTTCAGGACAGACTCGAGTGCTCCCGCTTTTGATTGGGCCAAATGCAGCCTGTCTTGCTGACCGTCCCACTGCACATAAGCCACCCAGGGCTGGCCTTTGGAATCCAGCGTCAGCGCAGGAAAGTCAGACTGGTGGCCCTCGTGGCGAAGGACCTCTATCTTGGGCAGTAGATCTTGCGCAGTGAGTGCAGAGGAAAGGAAAATCAGGCTCAGATAGCGTAACATGCCACTCTTAACAGAATGCGGTGACCTTCCTTTCAAGGGAAGTTCTAATTGTGATGAGCCCTGAAACTTGGTTTATGCAGTATGATCGATCTGCTCAGCTTCCCCGTGCTCATTCACGCGCACACCAAGGCTTTCCAAAACATTGTCCACGGTTTGCAGATGTTTCAGTGGCAACCGTTTCCGCTGATACTTGCGGAACAGCACATCTCGCAGAGCCAGCCAATTTTCCAACGTCGGCTGCAGCGGCATCCACTCCTCACCATCAGGATGAGCTAGGCGAAAGAGCCACTCACGAGAGTTCCAGTAACCGCGGAAATACTGCTTGCGGCCGTCCTCGAGTCGTTCGTGCCATTCGTGAGATTGATTTTTGGTCATTGAGAGCGCTCAGGATGCGCTAGTATCGCTCTCATGCAAGCTGCCATGCCCAATCACACCTCCGCTCTCCCAAAGTTGGTCCTGTACCTTTTGGCCGTCATGCTCGGCGGAGCTCTGCTTTCGGCACCCTTGTTTGAGCTGGGACAAGCCGTGCTTGTCTGGCTAAAAAGCAGCTCGATCGGTGAAAGTGGCTTGGGGAAGTGGCTTCTCTCAGAGATTCAAAAAGCCCACTTCACTCGCTATTTTAATCGTGCGGTCCTCATCTGCGCCATCCTATTTATTTGGCCTTTCCTAAGCTGGGTGAAGCTAGATCGCAGTCTCCTGCCCTCATGGCGGCCGCTGCGATCGGGTCTCAGACAATGGATCATTGGCTTTGCTTTAGCCGCAGGACTCCTGCTTTTATTGGGGCTACTCTTCTACCAAGCTGGCGCTTACCGCCTCCGCCCCCACCCTGGTTGGTTGAAATTTGGCGAGCCTATCACAGCGGCGCTAGGTGCCGGCATCGTCGAAGAGTTTTTCTTCCGAGCCCTTCTCTTGGGCCTGCTCCTACGAACCATGACCGCCCGTTCAGCCGTCTTTTGGGCCACCTTCATCTTTGCCATCGTCCACTTCTTGAAGCCGCCTGATGGCTGGCAGATTCCTGATGATCAGGTCATTTGGTCGAGTGGCTTTGCCGTGCTTGGGCAGATCGCGCTTGGGTTTGGCAGTGTTCAGTTCCTTCTAGCCGAATTTGCCACCTTGTTTGCCGTCGGCTGGGTGCTCACTCAGGTTCGGATGCACACCGGAGCCCTATGGGCAGGAATCGGCCTGCATGGAGGCTGGGTTTTCGGACTCAAATACTTCAGTGGCCTGACTCTCCACCAGACAGGTTGGCTTCCCTGGATCGGTCAAAATCTCAAAATTGGCCTAGCGCCACTGCTCACCGTTCTTCTGACCGGCTGGCTTGCGACACGACTTCTTTCCAAAAAAGACAAGTGATAAACCATTTGCAGAAAAAGCCAGCATCTGGAATCATGTACTTCACGACTCTCATTGCCTGAGTGGCGGAATTGGTAGACGCGCCAGACTTAGGATCTGGTTGGGTAACTAGTGCAGGTTCGAGTCCTGTCTCAGGCACCATTGGTGAAGTGAGTCTTCCGCTTTCAGTCGATACGCTGAATCTGCAAATGCCTGACAGGTTCAGTCTTTGCCAGCGTTTTGAGCTGCTCCATGAAGTCACTCATCACTGCTCTCCTCACTTGCTTGGCCTCGACAGCTATCACCGCACCGACTTACAATGTGCTGCACATTGTCTCGGATGATTTGAATTGCTCCCTCGCTTGTTATGGCAACACGCAGGTCAAATCGCCCAACATCGACAAGCTGGCAGCTTCGGGGGTTCGCTTTGAAAAGGCCTATTGCCAATTCCCCCTATGCAATCCGAGCCGCTGTTCCTTCATGACGGGCATGCGACCAGGCAGCACGAAGGTGTATGAAAACAGCACCGACTTCCGCAAGAATTTGCCTGATGTTTTTAGCATCCCGCAGACCTTTACCCAGGCCGGCGCCTTCTCAGCACGAGTGGGTAAGCTTTACCATTACGGCGTCCCTACCCAGATCGGCACCAGCGGACTGGATGACCCAAAATCCTGGCAAATGGTGGTCAATCCAATCGGCCATGACAAGCAGGTAGAGGACCAAATCCATACCCTAACGCTTGGACAGTTCGGCGGGACGCTGAGTTGGTTTGCCGATCCATCTGAGAAACCGCAAACGGATGCTGTGGGTGCGACTGAGGCGATCAAGCTGCTGGAGGCCAAAAAGGATGGCCCGTTCTACCTTGCCGTCGGCTTTTTCCGCCCACACACGCCCTATGTAGCACCTCAAAAGTACTTTGACCTCTACCCGCTGGATAAAATCCAACTCGCGACGGGGCCCATGAAGGATGTTCCAGGCATCCCCGCAGCGGCCTACGCCAGTTACAAGAAGGAGCAGAATCAGCTGACGGATGCGATGCGAAAGGAGATCCTCCAGGCCTACTTTGCCAGCACCACCTTCATGGATGACCAAGTCGGTGATTTGATTGCCGCCGTCGAGCGTCTGGGCCTGCGTGAAAAAACGGTCATCGTCTTCCACAGTGACCATGGCTACCACACGGGTGATCATGGATTATGGCAAAAGCAGAGTCTCTGGGAGAACTCCGCCCATGTGCCCCTGATCATCAGTGTTCCTGGAAATACAAAGAATGGCACGACCTGCGGACGCACGGTCGAGCTTGTAGATCTCCATGCCACACTCGCGGATGTATGTGGGCTACCAATTCCGAAAACAGATGGCACCAGCCTGAAACCTCTTTTAGACAATCCAGCTGCCGCATGGGATCGGCCTGCCTTTACTCAAGTATTGCGCGGAGCCCCTGTGGGCAGCACTGCGCCGAACTTCAACCCCAAGGAACTGAAGAAAAAAGGCAAAGGAAAGGGAAAAGGCTTCCTTGGTATCAGTGTCCGCAGTGAGCAATTCCGCTACACCGAGTGGGATGAAGGTCGCCAAGGAGCCACGCTTCATGATTTGCAGAGCGACCCCCAGGAAACTCAAAATCTAGCTTCAGATCCTGCTCATGCAGAAACGATCGCGAAAATGAAAGCCCAGTTGGCTAAGTTAAAGAAGTGAAGCCGATTGGTGAAGCCTATTGGCTATGAACCTAGCCCAGATCACTCATCCAGCATCTTCTACCTGACCGCGCTTACTTACCCAGCAAGGAAGGCATCTTCATTTCCTGATAGCCTTCCGGAGCTGTGAAGACCGCGTCATCCAGCGCCTCTTGTTTCGCAGAGACCAGCTCGCTCGTGACGATTTTCCCCATGACCGACATTTCAGATTTGACGACCATGCCAGGGAAATCATTGTTTTGAGGCGCTATCGCGGCGGCTGGATTGCCCATGGCTTTCATGAGCTTGTCCTGAATGGCATTGAGCTCGGCAAAGTGATCAAAGTTCTTAGCCACCCAGAACCTGCCAGAACCGATTTTACCGGACCAAGTGTAGATCTCCGTTTCATAGTCACCCACTTTTTCCAGCTTGCCTGTGGCAGCAGGCTTGGCGGAGGGCTCACCTTTACCCAGAAGATTGCCAGCCAAAGCCAGGATACCTTTCATGCTGTCGCCATTCATCTTCATCAGCATTTTTTGCTCGTGCATGAACATGAGGATCTCTCCCGTGGCAGCATCTGAAATCATGCTCATCTTCTGGCCGATATCAGCGCGCGATTTGTCGCCTTTGACTTTGATGGTCATCTCGTCGGCTTTGCCATCGGCCGCGGTCTTTTGGATCAAGGTCCAGTCCGCATGAGCAGACTGCTGGAAAGTGAAAATCAGGGTAAAGAGAACGACGAATTTTTTCATGCGCTTCCATGCTAGATGGCGGCTGCCGTGATCGTCAAGGCAACACTGCAATTGCATCAGGGCAGGGATCGTCTATGCATCCCTGCTCTCAAGATATCCGCTGCATGATTCGCGTTCTATTCATCTCTGCCTTTGCTCTCACTGCTTCCTGTGCCGCCATGGCCGAAGGTTTTTCCTTTGAATCGGTCCGTGCTCTGGCCAAAGAACGGGCAGCTGCACCCTTCGTCCCGCAGGCAGATGATCTAGCCGATTTCTGGAAGAACCTCAGTTATGATCAGCACCGCGACATCCGCTTTAAAATGGAGCAGGGCCTGTGGTCGAGCGAAAAGAAGCCTTTCTCCATCGACTTCTTTCACCCTGGCTGGACAGCTAAAAAATCCGTTCAGCTTTTTGAAGTCAAAGGTTTAGAAACCAAGCCGCTGATCTTTGATCGCAGCCTGTTTGACTACGGCAAACAAACGATTCCGAGTGATGTTCCCTCACCGCCCGGCTACGCAGGCTGGCGCGCGCGCACCCATCTGAACTCGGCCGATTACATGGATGAATACCTGGTCTTTCTTGGCGCTAGCTACTTCCGCAGCATTCCGGCTAAGGCCCCGTATGGGCTTTCCGCGCGTGGTCTTTCTCTGAATAGCGGCCTGCCAGGTGTGCCGGAGGAGTTTCCTGATTTCCAGAAGTTCTGGCTTAAAACACCCGAGCCCGACGCCAAAAGCATGACGACTTGGGCACTTCTCGATGGCCCCAGTGTCTCTGGTGCCTACCAATTTCACATCACACCGGGCGTTGAAACCGTCATGGAGATCGAAGCGGAAATCACCCTGCGTCAGACAGTTCAGCAACTCGGACTGGCCCCCTTTTCCAGCATGTTCTGGTATGGTGAAATCACCCATCCACGCCCTTACGACTTCCGCCCAGAAATTCATGATAGCGACGGCCTGCTGATGGAGCTCTCCACGGGTGCCAAACACTTCCGCCCGCTCGATCAGACGCCAGGACTCTTCCGTCACTGCGTCTTCTCTCTGGATCAAGCTCAGTCCTGGTCGCTCGTGCAGCGGGATCGTTCTTTTACCTCCTACCAGGATGTGGAGGCCCAGTATCACAATCGCCCAAGCGTGCGTGTGGAGCCTGTGAAAGGCTTTGATCAGGGTGTCCTGCATCTCATTGAAATGCCAACGGAGGACGAAACCAACGACAACATCATCCTCGTCTTTGAACCCAGCCCAAAGCCTGAAGTTGGCAAACCTTTCCATTTCAAATATAGCCTTGTCTGGCAGCGTGATCCGAAGCCATCCGGCCTCTTTACGGTGAAAGACACTCGTTTTGGCAATCCGGTGCAACACGCTGAACAGCTGCTCTTCACCATCGACTTCGCCAAGCCTCTGCACCCTGAAAAGAAAGTCGGCGAGATGAAATGGGACGACATCAAAGGCTACAAAGCTGTCGTCACCGCCAATAAAGGCGATGTCAAAATCGTGCATTCCGACATCACCGATCTCAGCATGGCCAATGTCGATAGCCTCCCGCTGGAAATGGGTCGTAATCCCGCTGTCCACATGCCCCAAGTCCTGCGCGCCTTCTTTGTCCTGGAGCCCAATGCAGATCTGCGCGACATCGACCTGACCTGCGAAATCCAAGACGCCAACGGCAAAGCCGTAAGCGAGCGCTGGCTGTATCTTTGGAAGAAACTCTAAAGCCATCGCCTGATTTGAATCCATGCAGCCCACCGATACTTCCAAGAGCTACGATTCCATCGCGCATCAGTGGCTAGAACCGCATCTCACCACGAACGGTATTCGCCAGCACGAGCAAGCACTTAGGTTTCGCCCCAAGGGCGGACTGGCGCTTGATGTCGGCTGCGGATGCAGCGGCCGGTTTCTTCGATTGTTGGAGCATCACGACTACGAAGTCGAGGGACTGGATGTGTCAGCGCAGATGATTGCACTGGCAAAGACAAGGAATCCCACCACGACATTTTATCATGCCGACGTGTGCGAGTGGATGCCAACCAAGCCGTATGACTTCATCACTGCTTGGGATAGCATCTGGCATGTGCCACTCGAGAGCAGCGAGAACGTCATACGTAAGCTCTGCGGCGCTTTAAACCCAGGAGGTATCTTCATCTGGACCACGGGCGGTTTGGACGGCCCCGAAGAAAAGCAGGATTCGAGCATGGGGCCTCCGATCTATTACAGTGTCTTGGGCATTCCGAAAACACTGGAGACGATTTCAGAGGCTGGATGTGTCTGCCGTCATCTTGAATATGATCAAATGCCGGAAAAGCATGTTTTCATCATCGCACAAAAAGCTTAACGCTAAACCTCCCGACTAACTTGCTGTGCAGTTATGCGCTGTTTCGCACACCATGAATGGTATGAGACTGTTCGTGATTCGAGTTTCTAATCACAGGAATGGGTTCTGACCTGTAAATCTTGTCTTTCTGTTTTCCTGTAGAATGGAGTCTCCAGTTGCTTTGTTGTCTCCGACTCATACGGCCAAAGTTACTCTTCGTTCCACATCCCACGCCCCGTGGATTGTCTGCTAGATTCAGGAATGGCTAAGAGTCTCCATCATCCCCAGCGCAACAGGAGCCGCTGGCGATGTAGCAGGCGTCGCAGATGAAGAGATCGTCAAATGCCGTGGCTTCTGGGCTACCGCAGTGAGCGCAGACGGGTGGCTGCGGGAGGTCGCTTTCTTCGGTCATGCGAGCTCAAATTGCGTGTTCTGCACAGTCCTATGGCTAGGCCTTGCTTTTGACGAGAGACTCATAGGCTTTTTTAACGATCCAGCCGCTGTGAATCAGGGCGGCTTTGGACTCGTCCCGACTGCAACCCGTGAGCTCGGCAATGATGCGGACAGCACGATCTCGCAGCTTCACGTTGGAAGGATTGACATCCACCATGAGATTGCTGATGACTTTGCCGACCTTGGTCATGGCTAAAGTGGTGATCATGTTCAGGATGAGCTTGGTCGCTGTGCCGGACTTCAGCCGCGTGGAACCAGTGAGGATCTCTGGGCCGACGTTGGGCGTGATCATGACGTCTGGCCGCCATGAGGCATCGGTCAGGCGCTTGGCGGCTAGCTTCATGGCGGGATTAAAACAGAGTAGCACCGTGAAAGCACGGCGCTTCTTGGCCTCGCGAATGGCACCCCAGACAAAGGGAGTGCGGCCACTGGCGGCAATACCGATGACGACATCCTTCGGACCAACGACACGATTCTTCATGGCAAGGGCACCGCCCAGAACGTCATCTTCGGCACCTTCCACCGCACTCCAGATGGCCTGCCGACCACCAGCGATGATGCCCTGCACCTGCTCACGCGGCGCACGGAAGGTGGGCGGGATCTCGCTGGCATCCAAGACGCCGAGGCGGCCGCTGGTGCCTGCGCCGGCATAAAAAAGTCGGCCACCACGTTCAAAAGCCTGCACCACCTTTGTGATGACTTGTTGGATGCTTTTCCGCTCAGCACGGATGGCTTGGCTCAAAGTCGCATCCTCGGAGAGCATGAGGTCGATCCCCTGCCCTAGCGGCATGGTGTCTAGCTTCCGTGATCGCGGATTCCTCAGCTCGGTCGGTGATGCAGCCAGCACAGCCATGTCGGCGATGACAGCAGGCAGAGCCCATTCAGCAGCGATTTCATGTGGCAGGGATAAGGCAGCCCCATGATGCGCCGCAGCCTGACGAGCCAGCACGACGGCCCCCACGACCGAGGACTCAACCACTGGCGTGACCTTCGCACTGGGCCAGGTTTGTTTCAGCCGGCGACTGACATCACGCAGAAAGCTCGGGTTCTTTAAAATGACGCCGCCGTTGAGCACAAACTCGACTGGATCACAACTATTGGGGATGAGCTGATGCGCACAAGCACAGGCGTCCTCAGCCAGCATGGTTGCAGCTTCAGCTAACAAACGTTTGGAAAGCGCATCGCCCTTGGCGGCTGTGGCAAAGACAGTCACGGCTAGACCGGCGATCTCGGTTTTAGCCGCATGAACGGACCAGGAAATGAGCTGCTCTGGCTCAGTGAAGAGCAGGGCATTTAAAATGGCGACACCAAGTGGCCCGAGCTTGCCGTGATGATCCAAATCAGCCATGACGGCACGCAGCGCACGTAGGCCTATGTCACAGGCGCTGGCACGATCTCCAATCACGTGACCACGTCCGCCAACCTTGGCGGTGCGACCATCGAGTGCGCGGCCAAAACAGCAGGATCCTGTGCCACTCAAAACCAGCACACGCACGCTTGGCTTCTTGCCCTTCGGTGCGGCGGCGAGCGCCGTTTCAAGGTCATTGGTGGCAATGCATGGCACGGCGGGCCAAATACGTGAGGCGACACGGTGTAGCCGGTCTTTATCCGAATCACTGCGCGCCCCTGCCATGCCAATGCCAATCGCTGACGGCGTCTGCGGCAGGCGGTCTGCGATGTCCCGCAGATGCCACTGAAGCTCACGATCTGACATGAGGGACAGCACCGCAGGGCCTGTCTGAAAGGAAGCTAAGTTGCCGCCGGCTTCCCCGACGAGTAAAACGGAAGAGCGGGTGCCGCCGGCCTCAATCCCCAAATAGGCTGGCGTAGCTGTTTTCAGCGATTTCTTATTCATGCAGCCTAGCCTAGACAAGGCTGCATGAACTAGCAATCAGGATGCGGACCGTTTTAGGCAAAGAGCTTGGTCACGGGCTTGGCCTTCACCAGTTCGCGCGGTTGGTTGAGATGATTGTGAACGATCGTCTCTGGGTCGATGCCGACCGCATGGTAAATGGTGGCCAACAGCTCAGTCGGATGGACGGCGTCTTCCGCTGGGGAGGAGCCGGTTTTATCGGACTTGCCATGGATGTAACCACGCTTGATGCCCGCGCCACCGATGATGGCGGTGTAGCAATAAGGCCAATGGTCACGGCCATCGGCACTGTTCCCATTGCCAGAAGTGGAGACACCTTTTTCCGGACTGCGACCAAATTCACCCAGAGCGACGACGAGTGTCTCATCGAGCAAACCACTGGCATCCAGATCTTCAAAGAGAGCACTGAGACCTTGATCCAGCATGGGGCCACTTTGGTCCTTCATGCGCTTGGTCAGGCCCACGTGATGATCCCAGGAATGATTGTCCGAGTTCGCCACTTTCGGCCAAATCAACTCGACCACCCGCGTGCCGGCTTCGATCAAGCGGCGGGCCAACATGCAGCTCTGGCCAAAGGTATTGCGACCGTAGCGATCACGCAGTTTGGGCGACTCCCGATCCAAGGCAAAGGCATCACGTGCACGACCGCTGGCGATGAGGTTCAAAGCTTGATCGTAGTAGCTATCGAGACTCATGTCTTTCACCGCAGCTTCAATCGTGGGCATTTGGTCATTGAGAGCATCACGAAGCTTCGCACGGCGCTGGAGGCGGACGCTGAAGAGATCCGGGCGCAGCTGAAGGTCTTCGATTTTAATGCGATCCATCTTGCCCATGTCGAGATCATCGCCATCCGGATAGAGCGTGTAAGGATCGTAGGCTTTGCCGAGGAAACCAGCCGTGCCGCCTTTGCCGACGACATTGGATTCCTGCAACGGGCGCGGCAGCATGACGAAGGGCAGCATCGGCTCATCCATCGGCTTCAGGCGGATGATGTTGCTCCCAAAGTTTGGGTAGTCTTTGCCGTTCGGTGGTTCGAGCTGACCGGAAGGGCTGACTTTATCCGTGGTGTAGCCCGTCATGATCTGATAGATGGCTGCCGTGTGATTGAACAATCCATTGGGCGTGTAGCTCATGGAATTGATCATGGTGAATTTGTCATTCACCTTGGCTAACTGGGGCAGGATTTCCGTGAAATGATGCCCTGGCACCTTGGTCGGGATCGTCTTGAAAGCCGAGCGAACCTTGTCCGGCACATTCTCCTTCGGATCCCAAAGGTCCAAATGACTCGGGCCGCCCTGAAGGTAAATCATGAGCACATGCTTTGCTTTTCCCCAGCCTGCACGACCTGCGGCCGCAGAATTGACGGAGGCTGCTTGGGCACGGAACATGCCATTGAGCGTCAGTCCCATCATGGAGGCACCGCCCACACGCAGGATGTCTCGGCGGGTCATGCCGAGGTCTTTGTCACACAGGTCTTTGCCGAGAGCGCCAGGAATACGGAACATAAGAGGAGGAGGTTAAATTGACATCTGAGCCGTTGAAAACCAGCCAAGAAGTTCAGACAGCGAAAACGATCCTCACTGCCTAATCTTGCGTCCAAGCCCACTTCAGTCGAAAAATCCATCTTGAGGCGGGAAAGCGCCATCCTTTGAACTTCTTGACGCCGTCGGCTCAATCTAGCTATTTTGGGTAAATAAAAAAGGTGGCTGCCTTACTCAGACGTCCGACAAAAGACTCATCGCGAAAAACACCCCGATGAGGTGAAATTTACACCTGCAGTCGTTCTTCCCATCCATTAGCAAGGGAGAGCCCGCATCAGAAATGCTCATTTTATGCATTTGACAGCCTCTAGGAAGCCCATAAACTCCAGACCGCTGCAGCTTGCTGGGTTTAACCAGTCTGCAACAGACAACCAAACTAAAATAAATACCATGATCAAAAAGACACTCGCCCTCCTGGCTCTGGCTGTCGTCACCACGACCGCACAAGCTGGCACTTCTGCTCCTTCCGGCAAAGGCGTTATCGCCCCTACCATCGAGCCAGAATCATCCATCTCCTACTCGAACATTTCGCTCTCCAAGCAATACGCTTCAGGTAACCTATCACTCGGCGGCCCTAGCGGTCAGAAGATTGATTTAGATCTCGACGGAGTTGCTCTGGCTATTGAATATTCTCCCGTCAATAATCTCTACGTCGCTCTTGGCGGTTCATACAATGAAATTGAAGCCTCAGCCAACATCGGTCCTTTTAGCCAAAGCATCAATCTTGGTGACTATTGGACAGCCAATGCTGGCATTGGTGGATACATCCCACTGACAGGCAACATCCATTTCGTCACCGAACTGGGTGCTAACTATGCTGATTTCCTGAACCAGGACAATGCTTGGGGTATCTATGTGACTCCACACCTCCGTGCTAGCTTCGGTAAATTTGAAACACACCTTGGCGCTACCTATAACTCCAATGACTTTGCTAGCACCGAATGGAATGCTTTCCTTCGCCTGATCTACGCAGCAACTCCAGAACTTGACCTGTTTGTAACGGGTTCACTTGGTCTTTCGAGCGCCAATCCTGTTCAAGACGTCGATGGCGTAAGTGCTGGTCTCCGCTACAAGTTCTAATTCATTGCTTCCGGTTCACGGAGGCAACTCAATCTAGGTTTAAACACGCACAGTCTCCCGGGCTGTGCGTGTTTTTTGTTGCCTCCTCATCAAGGATGCTGATAAAGAGTGGCGATGTCTGCCTCCGCCAACTCCATCAAATAACCAGCGAACTTTTGGGTCAGGCGTTTGAAATACAGAGCGCCTTTCTCGGCGGTGGAATGCTGGGGGTCGCCTGAACCTGTATCGTTCGTCGCTTGCGTCCATGGACGCTGGGCCCAGGCCCATTTCTCTCTGAACGCGGTCAGCTTGGGGAGGTTATCAGTGCCGTTACCCCAATCGCTTTTCGGCAACACCAGCTCAGGATGCAGATGCAGGATCAGGCTGGTCTCCCGCTCATCCGCATGGTCACCAACAATGGTAAAAATGTCTTTTCCGGCATCCATGCCGAACCAGTTCACCACACTGAGGTGCATCCTTGGATGTTTAGCCTGAAGCTCACGCAGCATCTGGCGGAAATCATTGCCACCGTGACCGTTAAACAACACAAATTTAAGCACGCCGACACCTTCCAGGGAGCTGAGGATGTCTTCCAAAACAGCTAACTGCGTGCTGGGATTCATGTTGATGCAAAAGGGAATGTCTAGCTGACCTGTCTGCACGCCAAAAGGAATGTTTGGCAGGATGACCACCTTAGCCCCAGCCTCCCAAGCAATACGGCCTGATTCAGCGACCATGGCTTCATTTTGGAGGCTATCCGTTGCGTAAGGCAAATGCCAGTTATGAGCCTCTGTGGCTCCCCAGGGTAAAACGGCGACGTCGTATTGAGTCGCGTTGACTTGCTTCCAATTCGTTTCGGCAATCAGCCATGGGCGGGGTGGATTCATAGAAAGAGAATACAGCACGGGGCCTGCGAATTTTCCATTCAAGTCTGCGTTCATCCTGCTGACGAATTCAGCCCGCGCTGTCCTTTCGATGATGCAAGCGTGCCTAATTGCTTGATTTCCCCCTAGTTTCCTCGATTATCCGCGCCCCTAAAGCCAATCAACCGATCTTAGTCTGATGAAATTTGCCATCTTTGGAGACATTCACGCCAATCTTGAGGCGCTCCAAACCGTGCTTTGGGATGCTCAGGAACAAGGCTGTTCCAATTTTGTCTGTCTGGGTGACATCGTCGGATATGCCGCCAATCCATCGGAGTGCTTGGAGATCGTGCGCGAGCTTGGCTGCCCTGTTGTGCGGGGCAATCACGACGAAGGAGCTGCCAGCCTTAGCAATCTCGAAGAACTCAATCCCCTAGCCCAGGCGGCTCTCCTCTGGACACGCGCTCAACTCAGCGAAGAACAGCGCGATTGGCTGCGTGAATTAAAGCTCGTCCGTCAGGTGCGGGACTTTACCGTCGTGCACTCTACCTTGGATTCACCAGGCGCCTGGGGTTATGTGACGAACCGCTTTGATGCGATGGCAAGCTTCAGCTACCAGTTCACCCAAGTCTGCTTTTACGGCCACACGCATGTGCCTCGTATCTTTGAAAAAGACGATGCCGTGCGTGCGGCTCGCGGGAATGATGTGCAGCTCCAGCGCGGGGTGAAGTATTTTGTCAATGTCGGCAGTGTCGGTCAGCCGCGTGACGGTGACTGGCGTGCCTCCTACGCCATTTATGATGTGACGGCGCAAACGATCTCCATCCGCCGAGTGGAGTATGATATCCAGACGACGCAGGATAAAATACGCGCCGCTGGGCTGCCCACCTTGCTGGCAGATCGCCTTTCCTTGGGCAAGTGATCCATGAGTTTAGCCGCGTTGCCATCCCTCGCGGACTTCCGATCAGCCTTGATCGTGAAACCCAGTTCACTGGGTGACATCGTTCACACTCTACCCGCCGTTCATGCCATCCGGCAGGCTTATCCAGAGCTCAAACTGCGCTGGTTAGCCAATACCGAGTGGTGTCCACTCATTCAAGGAACAGCTTGGCTGGATGAAGTCATTGCCTTTCCGCGCAAAACCTTTCGTGGAGTAACAGGAATCCTCCAAGCCAGACGCTGGGCACAAAAAGCGCTGCCAACCCAGGCTCCATCCGAAATTGTGCTCGATTTTCAAGGCCTCTTTCGCAGCGCTCTCCTGGCAAGGGCCAGTGGCTCCCGCCCCATTGTCGGTCTATCAGACTCTCGCGAAGGGGCCCGGCACCTGCACGATCACATCGTCCCTGTCAATGCCACAGCCCATGCCGTGGAGCGTTATCTCCAACTACCTCAAGCCTTCGGCATCCCTGTTGCAGCCAAAGATCTCAGCTTTCCATTGGCGGAGGGCAGCGCGCCAAAGAACTGGCCTGAGCGGGATGACCTGATCGTCATCCACCCATGGTCACGTGGCGCAGGCAAATCCCTTTCTGATGAAGCCCTGCAGGCTCTTTGCGACAGCTTGGCACCCCACCCCGTCGTCCTCGTTGGTATGAGTGAGTCGAAAACACGGCCTAGAGGCGCACACATCGACGATTTCAGCCACCGCACCACCCTGCCAGAACTCATCTGGGCACTTCGACAGGCTCGCTGGGTCATCAGCGTGGACAGCGGCCCCATGCACATCGCTGCCGGGGTCAATGACCACACCCTCGGCATCCATACCTGGAGTGATCCCCGCAAAGTAGGCCCCTACAACCCCCGCGCCTGGGTTTGGAAAGCCGGTCGAATCGCCCGCCGCACCGAGTTTACGCCCGCTGAATCCACCCAAGACTGGATCGTGACCCCTGAAGCAGCAGAACAAATCGCCGCTTTTGTAATCCAGCAGATCCGCTAATGTGACTCTCCTCGCATGTCCTAGCTTGTCAGAACTGCTTGGAAATCGTTTATTAGCCCAGTTATTTCCTCAACCCATCAGCGTCTCATGAATGTCACCGAACTCCTCGCCCGCGCCCGCAGTGCCTCCGGCCACAAGACCGAATACAAGCTCGGCAAAGGCGGAATGAAACCGCAAAACGCGCGTCCAGACTCCAGTGGCCAATGTGACTGCAGTGGCTATGTCGCTTGGTGCCTCGGCATCAGCCGGCAGACCGACAATCCGTTTTACCTCAATCAAAATGGCGGCTGGATCGAGACCACCGCCGTGCATAAAGACATCCGCAGCAAAGTCGGCTTCTTCAGCGAGTGTGAGGCCCAGCCTGGCTGCATCGTCGTCT
>CAMBPS010000024.1 GCA_945869675.1 Prosthecobacter debontii
GGTGCAAAACGTCCGAAGAAGGGCGCCGCTGCCGCTGCTCCAACCAAAGGCAAGAAATAAGCTTCGCTTTCCTAACTAGTTCTTAATTTTTTAAACATCGACTTATGGCCCGCAGAAAACGCGTTTACGACAAGCCAGTCCACAAAGACTCACGCTATGACAGCCAGCTTGTTGCTCAGTTGATTGCTCGTGTGATGCAGTCCGGCAAAAAATCACTCGCTGAGCGTATTGTTTATACTGCTATCGAGCAGCTGAACGAGAAAACAGAAACGATCGATCCTCTCGAGCTTTTCCACCGCGCCATTGAGAATGCCAAGCCAAAGGTTGAAGTGAAAGCTCGCCGCGTTGGTGGTGCTACTTACCAAGTGCCGCTTGAAGTTAGCCCAGAGCGATCTGAGTCCCTGGCCATGCGCTGGATCGTCGCTTATGCTCGTGGCCGTAAAGGTCAGCCGATGCACCGCGCGCTCTCCAACGAGCTTAAAGAAGCCTCCCAAGGCCAAGGTTCATCCGTCCGCAAGCGTGATGATGTTCATAAGCAAGCCCAGGCCAACCGCGCCTTTGCTCACTTCCGCTTCTAATTAGAAGTCGCTCCTCCTCCTTTTTTCCACACACCGTAGCTCTTCAGACACATGTCCAATTTGAACTCCCCTAACCGTGAATACCCGCTTGAGCGCACCCGTAATATCGGGATTTGTGCTCACATCGATGCGGGCAAGACCACGCTGACGGAGCGAATCCTGTTCTACACAGGCATGATTCACAAAATTGGTGAAGTGCATGACGGTGCTGCTACGACAGACTGGATGGAACAGGAAAAGGAGCGTGGTATCACCATCACCTCTGCTGCTGTAACTGCCCGCTGGAAGCAGCTCAAGGAAGCTGGAATCTTCAAGCTCCGTGAGGAAGAAGATATCCGGGTTAACATTATCGATACCCCTGGGCACGTGGACTTCACGGCTGAAGTGGAACGTTCCCTTCGTGTTCTTGACGGTGCCATCTTCGTTCTTTGTGGTGTTGCCGGCGTTCAGCCACAATCTGAAACCGTTTATCGCCAAGCTGAGAAATACAGCGTCCCGCGTATTGCTTTTGTCAATAAGATGGACCGAACAGGTGCCAACTTTGAGAATGTTGTTAAAGATGTCCGCACGAAGCTTGGTGCTAATGCCTGGCCGATCCTCATTCCAATTGGTGCTGAAGACAATCTGATTGGTCAGATCGACGTCGTGAATCAGAAAGCTATCATCTACAGTGATGACGCCTTGTTCGGTTCGAAATACACCATTCGCGAACTAGAAGGTGACGAGATTGCCAAAGCTAAGGCAGCCTACCAAGGTCTTTTAGATGAAGTTTGCAGCCATGACGAAGAACTCGGCATGCAGTTCCTTGAAGAAAAGCCAATCAGCATCCAGGAACTTAAGTCGGCACTTCGTCGCACAGTGATCTCCAATAAGATCATCCCAATGGCTGGTGGTTCTGCTTTCAAGAACAAAGGCGTTCAGTATCTGATCGACGCCGTCATCGATTACCTTCCAGGACCACTCGACATTGAGCCCCAAAAAGGTCACGTGATCGATGAGCCTGAGAACATTGTGACAGCGATGCCTGATGACAATGGTAAATTCATTGCTCTTGGTTTCAAACTTTGGTCTGATAAGTTCGGTCGTCTCGTATTCTTCCGTGTTTATTCCGGTTGCGTCCGTAAAGGTGACACGATTTACAATCCTCGCACTCGTAAGTCTGAGCGTGTGGGTCGCTTGATCCAGATCCAAGCCAGCGTGCATAAGGATATCGATTGCTGTTACTCCGGTGACATCGCAGCTCTTGTGGGTCTCAAAGACGTCCGCACCGGTGATACATTCTGTCACGAAAGTCTTGATGTGCTTCTTGAGCCGCCGACCTTCCCTGAGCCAGTTATCTCCATGGCTGTCGAGCCAAAGACTAAGGCTGACCAAGAGAAAATGGGCAATGCTCTCCAGCGTCTCTCTGAAGAAGATCCAACCTTCTTCGTCAAGACTGACGAAGAAACCGGACAGACCATCATCGCCGGAATGGGTGAGCTTCACCTTGAAATCCTTTGCGACCGCCTCAAGCGCGAACACAAAGTTGAAACCAATACTGGTAAGCCACAGATCGCTTATCGTGAAACACTCACGATTCCAGCCGATGGCGAAGGTAAGTTGGTCAAACAGTCCGGTGGTCGCGGTCAATACGGACACGTCGTTCTGAAAGTCTTCCCAAGCGAAAAAGGCAAGGGTGTGACTGTCGATAACAAAGTTGTCGGTGGAACGATCCCGAAAGAATTCATCAATCCTGCGAAAGCTGGTTGTGTCGAGGCTACACTTAATGGCATCATTGCGGGCTATCCCGTGATCGACATCCATATCGACCTCGTCGATGGATCCAGCCATGACGTTGACTCTAACGAAAATGCTTTCAAGATGGCGGCTATCTTCGCGATGAAAGACGCTCTGAAGAAAGCCAAGTGCATTCTTCTTGAGCCAATCATGGCCGTTGAAGCCTCTACACCTGAAGATTATCAGGGTGACATCATGGGTGACCTTAACCGTCGCCGGGGTAAGATTCAAGGCATCGACACCCGTGGCACGACTGCCATCATCCGCACTGAAGTTCCTCTGGCAGAAATGTTTGGCTACTCAACCGCCATCCGCACTCTTTCCTCAGGCCGCGCTTCCTATTCCATGCAGCCTTCTCACTTCGAGCAGGTGCCTAATAACATCGTTGAACAGATCTCTGAGCAGCGCGGTACGAAGAACAGCTAATTTTTGAAGTAACCCATTCACGCCGGACAAACGACATGAGCAATCAACGAATCAGAATTCGCCTTCGCGCTTACGATTATCGCGTTCTCGACAAGAGCACCGCAGACATCGTAGAGACCGCCAAGCGCACCGGAGCTAAAGTTGCTGGACCGATCCCGCTTCCTACCCGAATTGAAAAATTCACCGTCAACCGTTCACCGCACGTTGATAAAAAGTCGATGGATCAGTTCGAAATCCGCACTCACAAGCGTTTGCTCGACATCGTTGACCCAACTTCCCGCACCGTGGACGAGCTCAAAAAGCTCAACCTTCCATCCGGAGTGGACATTACGATCAAAATTTAGTTTCCACCCCCGAAACGATCTCAACTGGAGGAACACATTATGGCTATTGGCTTAATTGGAAAAAAACTTGGAATGACGAAGGTGTACACCGATAAAGGTGAAGCCATCGCTGTGACCGTCGTGGACGTGAGCGGAAACGCTCTGGTCCAGGTCAAAACATCTTCCGGCAAGGACGGCTACAGCGCCATCCAGTTGGGTTACGAAGACCGCAAGGAATCAAGAATGACGAAGCCTTTGCTGGGTCACTTTAAGAAGCACAATGCCACCCCAAAGCGCATCTTGAAAGAATTCCGCGTAGCATCCGACGATCTTCTTCCGACCGACGAAACCAAAATCGACGCTAGCTTGTTTAGCAACGGTCAATGGGTGGACGTTATTGGAACCACCAAAGGTAAAGGCTTCCAAGGTGTTGTTAAACGCTGGAACTTCGCCGGTCAGCCTGCCACTCATGGTCACATGATGCATCGTCGTCCAGGTTCTATCGGTTGCCGTTTGACTCCTGGTTTGGTTTGGAAGAACCAAAAAATGCCTGGCCAAGATGGTGTGGATCGTCGCACGACGCAAAATCTCAAGATCATTCAGAGCCGTCCAGAAGATGGATTGCTTCTCATCAGTGGCTCTATTCCTGGCAATAAAGGTAGCATCGTCGTGGTGCGTCCGGCCAAGAAGAAGCTCGCACCCGCCAAGTAAATCCCAGAGGAACTTGAATCATGTCTGCTACTATTTTATCCACTGAAAGCGCTAAGCAAGCCAATGTGAACCTCGTTGAAGGTCACCACGGCAAGCAAGCTCTCAATGACACCCTCGTTGCTTACCGTGCGAATCGTCGCCAAGGCAATGCCAACACCAAGAATCGCTCTGAAGTCCGCGGAAGTGGTAAGAAGCTCTGGGGTCAAAAAGGCACTGGTAACGCTCGTATGGGCAGCAAGCGCTCCCCTGTCTGGTCTGGTGGTGGTGTGGTCTTCGGACCCCGCACCCGTGACTATAGCGTCAAGATCCCTCGCGCTATCAAGAAGTTGGCTCTCAGGACCGCTCTGACCGCTCGGATCACTGACGGTGCAGTGATGACCGTTCCTTCTTTCGCCGTCGCAGATGGTAAGACCAAATCTTTTATTGCCGCTGTTGATGCTCTTTCGACCGCCAAGAAGATCCTCATTGTCGGACAAACGTTTGACGAATTGACCTTCCGTTCTGCACGCAATGTCCAAAATGTTCAACTCGTCTCCGCTGACGACGTGAACGCCGAACACTTGCTGCTTTATCCGCAGGTGATCGTAACGACTGAAGCTCTTGAAACCATTGCTCGGAGGACTGCCTGATATGAAAGACCCCCATTCCGTCATCCACACCATTCGCCTGACTGAGAAGGCGACTCGGCTCGGCGAAGAAAACAACGAGTTTGTTTTCATCGTGAACCCTAAATCCACAAAGATTGAAATCAAGATGGCCGTCGAAAAGCATTTCGGCAAAAAGGTCGTCGCGGTTCGCACTCTCAATGTCGATGGCAAAGCTCGCCGTCAAAAGCGTGCTGACGCAGGTCGCACTAATCATTACAAAAAGGCTATCGTGCGTCTTAAAGACGGCGAAACCATCGAGCTCGTATAAGGGCAAATCCGGTTCACAACCTCTTAATCTGAAGGACGCACACCATGGCGCTGAAAACATTCAAGCCTAACACCCCATCAAATCGCTACAAAGAGTGGAACTCCTTCGAGGAGATCACTAAGGACACCCCACAGCGCAGCCTGACCGTTGCACTGCGTAAGTCCGGCGGTCGAAACAATACAGGTCGTATCACTTGCCGTCATATCGGTGGTGGACACGAACGCCGTTATCGTCTGATCGACTTCAAGCGCGCTCGTCGTGATGAAGCGGCCAAGGTCATCGCGATCGAGTATGACCCTAACCGTTCCGCACGTATCGCCTTGATTGAATACAAGGACGGAGAGCGTGCCTACATCCTCGCTCCACTGAACCTCGGTGTTGGTGCCTCAGTCATGGCAGGCGAAAAAGCTGCTCCTGAACTTGGAAACGCCCTGCCGCTGCGCAAGATCCCTCTTGGAACCAATATTCACAACATTGAGCTCGTCGTTGGTCGTGGTGGTGTCGCCGCCCGTGCCGCTGGTCAAGCCGCTGTTCTCTCTAACAGAGAAGGTGACTACGCCTTGGTCCGCATGCCTTCCGGAGAAATCCGCAAGATCCACGCCGAGTGCTATGCAACCATCGGTCAGGTCGGTAATACCGAGCACATGAACGTGGTTTCCGGTAAAGCAGGTCGCACCCGCTGGCAGGGCACCCGCCCAACCGTCCGTGGTATGTGTATGAACCCGATTGACCATCCGAATGGTGGTGGTGAAGGTCGTTCCAAATCTGGTGGTGGTCGTCAGCATCTTCTCAGCCCGTGGGGCCATGCGAAGGGTGAAAAGACTCGCAACAAGAAGAAGTCCACGAACAAGCTCATTGTTCAGACTCGTCACGCTAAGAAGTAATCCTTTCCTAATCTGAATCACTGATACTATGGCACGCTCACTCAAAAAGGGACCTTTTGTCCAGCAGGCTCTGCTCGACAAAGTGGACAAGCTCAACGACGCCGGACAAAAGCGTCCGGTTAAGACTTGGGCTCGCAGCTCAATGATCACTCCTGATCTGGTTGGTCACACTTTCCTCGTTCATAACGGCAAAGATTTCGTGAGCGTCTATGCTACGGAAAACATGGTTGGTCACCGTCTCGGTGAGTTTGCCATGACCCGTATCTTTAAAGGTCACGGTGCTCATACCGTTAAAGCTGCCAAATAATTATCTTCGTCACTTTTCTTTCTATTCTATGATTTCATGCCTGTTCCAACGCTTCAACCAGTGCGCTCTGCTTATTGCAGCGGTGGCCCTGTGTGGTCGCGTGCAGGCTCAGACATCCTTTGAATTGCAGGAATTGAATATGACGTTGCAGGTAGCAGCGCAAAAGATTCAAACCTTGGAGACAGCCTTGGCTGCATCTAAGGACAAAAACGCAGCGCTCGCCCAGAGCGCTGCTGCTTCAAACCAGGAAGCGATCGATCTCAAAGATCGTTATAATCGTCTTCGTGGCCTTCTGGAAGGTCTCGGTATCTCTGCGATCGAAACCAACCCAGAAAAAACACAGGACCGCCTCCTTTCTTCTCTCAGTGATCTGCGTATTGCTGAAACATCACGCCAAAAGCTGGCTGATAGTCTGATGGAACTGGCTGAGTCTTCTGTCGCTTTCGCTAAGACGGTTGCTACTCCTGATGCAGTTACAGGCGACCGTCTTCAGAAGTCGCTCATGAATGCCGAATCTACTTTGACTGCAGCAGTGGCTCGTCCATTCGACAACACCGCACCTGCCGCTGATTTGAAAGATGCACGCATCGTTAGTTTGAAAAATGAACTCGGCATTGCTGTCTTGAGTGTTGGTGTCCGCGACGGCGTGAAGCCAGGGATGCCCTTTGAAATTTACCGCGAAGATAAACCTATCGCGAAGGTTCTTGTCACTGAAGTCCGCAACTCTGTGAGTGGCGCTGTAGTGCAAGAATTGGCAAACATCGCTGACCCTGTCCAGGTCGGTGATAAAGGCAAAGTTGATACAAACCGGTCACTCTAAGTTTATGGAAGTTCGTTCAATCCTTAAATACGCTCGTATTTCTTCACAGAAAGCGCGTCAGGTCACACGTGCCATCACAGGCATGCCAGTGTCACAGGCGCTAAGCGTTCTCGATTTCACCCCAAAGAAAGCCGCCTTCTTGGTTGGCAAAGTCCTCCGCTCTGCTGTTGCAAATGCTGAGAATAACCATGAGCTTGATGCTGAAGATCTCATCGTCGCAAGTGCTGTGGCTACACCAGGTCCTTCTTTGAAGCGCATCATGCCACGTGCTCGTGGATCTGCATCTCCGATCATCAAGCGCATGACACACATCACTGTTGTTCTGGGTAACAAGCCAGAAGAAGCTGCTAAACCAGCTAAGCGCATCAATAAGTCCAAGGCCAAGGCCTCAGCAGAATAATCTCCACACACCACGTATTTATGGGACAGAAAGTTAATCCGATCGGCTTCCGCCTCGCAGTCACCAAGGACTGGCGCTCCAAGTGGTACGCACCTGAGAAAGAATACGCTGATGCTCTGCACAGTGACCTTGCTATTCGCAGCTATCTCAAAGAGAAGCTCATGCAAGCGGCGCTCTCCAAAATCATCATTGAGCGTGCTTGGAATCAAGTTCGCGTGACCCTTCACACCGCTCGTCCGGGTCTGGTCATTGGTCGTAAAGGTCAAGAGATTGAGGTCATGAGCCAGAAGGTCTCCGAAATGTGTGGTGGCAAGCAGGTCAAAATTGACATCTTTGAAATCAAACAGCCTGAATTAGACGCTCAACTCGTTGCTGAAGGTGTGGCTGTCCAACTTGAACGTCGTATTTCGTTCCGTCGTGCTATGAAGCGTTCGGTACAGACTGCTATGGACATGGGCGCAGACGGTATTCGTATCCGCGTCGCTGGTCGTTTGGGTGTTGCTGACATTGCTCGTGACGAACAATATCGTCAGGGTAAAGTGCCTCTTCAAACTCTTCGTATCCCGATTGATTATGGCTTTGCTGAAGCCCGCACCGTTTACGGTATCATCGGTGTCAAAGTTTGGCTCAATCGCGGTAACGCGCCTGAGAACAGCCAACCTCGTCAGGAGCGCCGTCCGCGCCGTGACGGTGATCGTGGCGGCCCACCACGTCGTGGTGAGCGCGCAGGTGGTGGTGCCCCAGCACCAACGGCAGAAGCAGCAGCTCCAGTAGCCGCAGAGTAGTTTTCACCCCTTTCTAGAACAACAGGTAATCAGGAGTTTGACCCATGGCCCTTCTTCCAAGTAGAGTAAAATATCGTAAAACCCAGCGCGGCAGCCGCTCTGGCATTGCCACCAGCGCTAACAAACTGGACTTCGGTGATTTTGGTCTTCAGACGCTTGATCGCGGCTGGATCAAAAATAACCAAATCGAAGCCTGTCGTGTTGCCATCAACCGTTTCCTCAAGCGTAAGGGCAAGGTTTTTATCCGCATCTTCCCTCACAAGCCAGTCACGGCTCGTCCACCTGAAACTCGTATGGGTAAAGGTAAAGGCTCACCGGAATTCTGGGTAGCTGTGGTTCTCCCAGGTCACATGCTTTTCGAAGTGTCTGGCGTGACTGAAGCCATCGCACGTGAAGCCTGCCGCCTCGCTGCCAACAAATTGGGTCTTCGCACTCGCTTTGTGACCCGCACCATCTCCCACTAATTCTATTTTTGATACGCCATGCTGACTAAACAACTCCGTGAGATGACCGTCGAAGAGCTCGGTGCTCGACGCCGCGAATTGCGCCAGGAAATGCTGAACCTTCGTGTTCAACAGCAGATCGGCCAACTCGAAAACCCTTCCCGCCTTCACATCCTCCGTCGTGAGGTGGCTCGTATTGAGACCATCGTGAATGAGCGCAGCCGCACTGCCAAGGCCGCATAATTGATTCAAACCCAGCTGAACTGATTCCCATTCCATGAGCGATACTGCAACCGCCACACCAGACCAAGTCAAAGCCGCTGTGCGTAAAACGCGCGTCGGTAAGGTTGTGTCTGACAAAATGAACAAGACCATCGTGGTCGAGGTGGAGCGCCGCGTGCCGCATCCACAATTCAAAAAGATCATTCGTCGTACGTCCAAGTTCTATGCTCATGACGAGCATGAAGTGGCAAAAATTGGTGACAGGGTTCTCATCTCCGAAACCCGTCCACTGAGCAAACTGAAGCGCTGGAACCTTGAGGAAGTGCTCAAGCACTAATCCACTGGAGCGATTAACCCAATCAACTGAGGAAAAAAAGCTATGTTGCAAATGGAGTCATCAATCCCGGTGGCAGATAACACCGGAGCCCGCTTGGCCACTATGATCGGCGTGCTGGGAAAGAAAAACAGCCGCTTCGCCTATATCGGCGACATCATCACCGCGCATATTCGTGAGTCAACACCGACTGCGAACGTGAAAAAAGGTGAAGTCGTTCGTGCCGTAGTCGTTCGCACTGCTCATCCAATCCGTCGTAATGACGGTTCGATTCTGCGCTTCGACAGAAATGCCATCGTCATCATCGATAAAGACAACAATCCAAAAGGAACTCGTATCTTCGGTCCTGTAGCTCGTGAGCTGCGTGACAAGAACTTCATGAAGATCGTTTCCCTTGCCCCAGAAGTGCTATGAGCCGAGTCAAAACCCACGTCAATACCGGCGACAATGTCGTCGTCATCTCTGGTGCCCATAAAGGTGCCCAAGGAATCATCAAAGAAGTTCAGACTTCCAAGAATCGCGTTCTCATCGAAGGCGTTCGGATGATCAAGAAAACCGTTCGCCCAAGCCAACAAAATCAGGCTGGCGGGATCATCGAAATCGAAGGTCCAATCCACATTTCCAACGTGAAGCTTGCCGCTGCAATTGCCCCTACGGCAAAAACAGCCAAGAAGAAGGTTGCTAAAAAGAAGTAGTCCCCTAACATGTGCCCCCCCCTGCGATTCGTCTTTGTTTAAAGGCACCCAGAGGAAAGGCCACGCAGCACTAACACTGATACATGATCCCAGCATTACAGACTCTCTATAAAGAGAAACTCCGCGACTCGCTCAAAACGCAGCTCGCACTTAGCAATGTGCACGAAGTGCCAAAGCTCGAAAAAATTGTCATTAATTGTTCTGTCGGTTCCCAAGGCGAGCGCAAGCAGGCCGTCGAAGATGCCGTCAATGAAGTCACTCTGATCACCGGTCAAAAGCCAGTCATCACCAAGAGCAAGAAGGCTATCGCTAATTTCAAACTCCGTGAGGGTGAAAATGTCGGTGTGAAGATCACTCTTCGTGGTCCTCGCATGTATGACTTCCTCATGCGTCTCGTCCGCACTGCCCTTCCACGTGTGCGCGACTTCCGTGGTGTTGCTCCACGTGCCTTCGATGGACGTGGTAACTACACTCTCGGCGTAAACGATCAGTCCATCTTCCCAGAAATCGAGCTCGACAAAATCAAGCGCACCCTGGGTTTCGACATCACTTTCGTTACCTCCACAAATAACGATGATCATGCGCGTGAATTACTTCGTGCGCTCGGCATGCCCTTCCGTGGTAAGGGGAACCTCCTGCAAAAAGCTGATGGATCTGAGTCCGAAGCTGCTGCTGCATAACCTAAACTGAAGCGTCCGACTCCACCGAGCCATGACTGATCCTATTTCCGATTTTCTCACCCGCATCCGCAACGCCGCAAACGCTGGCCAGCAGGAAGTTCTCATCCCCTTCTCTAAAATGAAGAGTGAGCTTTCTCGTATTCTTCAAGAAGAAGGCTATTTGTGGAGCTACGAAGTTGATACCAGCGCAGCGTTCCCACGCCTGAAGCTGAAAATCAAATATCAGGGCAAAGCCCCTGTTGTCCGCCACCTCTCACGCGTTAGCAAGCCAGGCTTGCGTAAATACGTTTCTTGTGACCAAATTCCACGCGTTCTCGGTGGACTTGGCATATCAATCCTCTCCACTTCCCGTGGTATCATGACCGGTTCACGCGCCAAGAGAACCAAAGTGGGCGGCGAACTTCTGGCTCAAGTCTGGTAATCCAAGAAGCACTCTATTATGTCACGCGTCGGTAAACAACCCATCACACTTCCAGAGAAAGTCTCTGTGAAAATCGGAGAGGACCGCAGTGTTCTCGTCGAAGGTCCAAAAGGTAAGCTTAACTGGACTCTCCCCATCGGCATCAACGTTGCTTTTGAAGGCAAAGACGTTAATGTCACACGTAGCAGTGAAGATCGTCGTGTACGTGCCATGCATGGCACTTCACAACGCCTTATTGGTAACATGGTTGAGGGCGTGAGCAAAGGCTACACCCGTAATCTTGAAATCCACGGAGTCGGTTTCCGTGCTGCCGTTAAAGGTAACGTGATCGACTTGAACCTCGGTCAGTCACATCCACGCCTGCACCCTATTCCAGAAGGTGTTAAAGTGGTCGTTACTGATAACACCAAGATCGCCATCGAAGGCATCGACAAACAAATCGTCGGTCAGCTTGCTGCCGATATCCGGGCCTACTATCCGCCAGAACCTTACAAGGCTAAGGGTGTGCGTTATGCAGGTGAACAGATCCGCCGTAAGGCTGGTAAGAGCGTTAAATAACCTTTTTGGAGATCAGTCATTATGGCAGCGAAAAATCGCAAACTCACTCGCACGCGTATTCATACGCGTATCCGCAAGACGCTCAAGGGCACCTCTGCCCGTCCTCGTCTGGCTGTTTACTTTTCCAACACCAATGTGTATGCCCAGCTCATCGATGATGAAGCCGGCAAGACCATTGTTTCCGCTTCTACAAAAGAGACGGGCTACGGTGAAGGCAAAGCAAACATTGCTCATGCTACAAAGGTCGGACAGACCGTCGCCGAACGTGCGATCGCAGCAAACGTCACCCAAGTGGTCTTTGACCGCGGTGGTTTCATCTATCATGGCAAAGTGAAAGCTCTTGCTGATGCCGCCCGTGAAAAGGGTCTGAAGTTCTAATCCCTTATTATACTCATTTATGGCAGCAGAAAATAGTCGTCCAGGTGCTGAGCGTGATAGCTCTGATTCCGTCGAGAAAGTCGTTCACATCAACCGATGCGCAAAGGTCGTCAAAGGTGGTCGTCGCTTCAGCTTCTCCGCACTCGTTGTCTCTGGTGATCGCCAGGGCAAAGTGGGTTGGGGTTTTGGCAAAGCGAATGAAGTCTCCGACGCTATCAAAAAGGCAACGGAAGCCAGTCGTAAGAAGATGAACCGAGTTCATCTTTTCAACAACACCATCCCTCATGAAGTGATCGGTGAACACGGTGGTGGTGCCATCATGCTGAAACCAGCTTCCCCTGGAACAGGAATCATCGCCGGTGGCGGTGCTCGTGCTGTCCTTGAGGCCGCTGGCGTCAAAGACGTCATCGGTAAATCTCTTGGTTCTAGCAACCACGCGAACGTCGTTAAAGCCACTCTTGCTGCACTTGGCGCTCTTCGTCCGAAAGACGAAATCATGCGTGCTCGCGGTAAGGAACTCAAAGAGCGTGCAGCTCTCTAATTGATTCTCAAATCTAACTCTACATTTCCATGCAACTTCAAGATGTGAAACCCCGCCCTGGTGCCAAAAAGCGCCGCAAGCGTATTGGCTGTGGTGAAAGCTCCGGTCACGGCAAAACCTCTGGTAAAGGGAACAAAGGTCAGAAAGCCCGTGCAGGTGCAGGCATTCGTCCCGGTTTCGAAGGTGGTCAAATGCCACTCTTCCGTCGTCTTCCCAAAAAAGGTTTCAGTAACGTTCAATTCCGTGATGTTTACGAAGTCGTTAACGTTGGCTGTCTCAATGACGCCTTCGAAGACGGTGCTGTCATCAACGAAGCTTCCCTCCGTGAGAGTGGTCTTGTAAATCGTAATTGCGATGCCATTAAAATTCTTGGTTCAGGTGATTTGAGCCGCAAGTTGACCATCGAGATCAAAAACGTGAGTGCATCTGCCCGCGAGAAGATCGAGAAGGCTGGCGGTTCAATTGCTGCCTGATACATTTCCCGAAACTTTGAGCGGGCCGGTCTGAGCTCAACCGCAAGGTTGTAACAAGACACGGCCCGCTTTCCTTTTACCCGATTAAGACAACCGACTATGATTTCCGCATTTTACGATAGCTTCAAGATTCCTGATCTTCGTTCACGCATTCTTTTCACTTTGGCAATGATTGTCATCGTTCGTATTGGCACCGCTGTCACGCTTCCGGGTGTGGACATGTCGGTCCTTGACGAGTGGATCAAAATACGCACAGCGGATTCCGCTGGAGCGGGTGCTCAGGTTGCAGCTCTTTTGAACGTATTCAGTGGCGGTGGACTTCAAAATTGCGCCATCTTTGCTCTTGGTATCATGCCTTACATCAGTGCCAGTATCATGCTGCAGCTCCTCACGGCCGTAGTTCCGTCTCTGAGCAAGATGGCACGTGAGGATGGCGGTCGTCAAAAGATCACCCAGTTCACGCGCTTGGCTACCATCGCTCTTTGCCTCTTCCAGGGTTATCTGTTGGCTAAATCACTCTCATCACCTGGCCAAAACATCTTCCTTGGCGGGCTCCAGGAAGTCATTGATCGTCTGGGTCGTCCCTTGGTTCCCGATTATGGTTTTGGTTTCATCTTTACGACGGTCATCACCATCACGGCGGGCACCATGCTCATGATGTGGTTGGGTGAAATGATCACCGAGCGTGGCATCGGCAACGGTGTTTCCATCCTCATCTGCGTGAACATCGTTTCCGATCTTCCAGGTGCCTTGGTGCAAGTCTGGCAGACCTACGTGGGTCCGAACGTCAAAAGCATGGGTGAACCTGCAAAGTTGGTCATGTTGCTCGCATTTATGATCATCGTCATTGCTGGCGTCATTGCTTTGACTCAAGCAACTCGTCGTATTGTCATCCAATACGCTAAGCGTGTGGTCGGTCGTAAAGTTTATGGCGGCCAGACTCAGTATCTGCCTTTGAAAGTGAATTATTCCGGCGTCATGCCGATCATCTTTGCACAGGCCATCCTTCTTTTTCCAGCCCAGATTCTTAGCTCCATGTTCCCTGACGTGCGCTGGGTGCAGACTTTCTCCACTTGGGTCAGCTCTGGCTGGATCTACTACGGGATCTCCGCTGCCCTGATCTTCTTCTTCAGTTATTTCTGGGTCGCGACTATGTTCCAGCCCACGCAGATCTCCGAAGATCTTAAAAAGAGTGGTGGTTATCTTCCGGGTATCCGCCCAGGTAAGCCAACAGCTGACTTCCTCGACTTCACCATGAGCCGATTGACCTTTGCTGGCGCTATCTTCCTGACAGCCCTTTATGTCATGCCAGCTGTCATTAGCCGATTGATGGGTATTGCTCCACAGACTGCGCAATTCTTTGGTGGCACTAGCCTTCTCATTCTTGTGGGTGTTGTGCTCGACGTGATGCGCCAGATCGAAACTCACCTTCTCCAAAGTCACTATGACGGCTTCCTCAAGAAGGGTCGTATCCGTGGACGTTTTGATCGTATGGCTCAGACTGGTCAGGTCGCAGACTCCACGACCGTTGTTTGGCTTTGGGTCGGTATTTCGATCATCGCCATTCTGGGTGTTGCATACTACATCTCGACAGGCGGGAAGTGAGCCAACATGGGACTGCTTTCCAACAAGATCCCCGTTCGACATGCTTCCCAACAAAACGGGATGCGTGTCGCGAATGGAATCGCTCGTGATATTCTACTCAAAACAGCGGCTCAAGCAGTCGCTGGTATCACAACCGGTGAGGTAGATCGCTATGCAGCTGCCGAGATGAAAGCTAGAGGCTGCAAAAGTGCCTTTTTAGGGTATCGTAAGTTTCCTGGTCATATTTGCATCTCGATTAACGAGGAAGTTGTTCATGGCATCGGTGGTCCGCGCGTCATTCAGGATGGGGATATCGTCAAGATCGATGTCGGCATCGAGTTTGATGGTTGGATCGGAGACAATGCCCTGACCGTCCCCATTGGCAACGTGGCCAAAGAGACCCTGCATTTATTAGCTGCCACCGAAGAGTCCCTTCATTGCGCTATTCGGCATGCTCGTGACGGTTGGATGTTAGGAGACCTGTCTGCCTCTGTTGAAGAACATGTGATTCAATACGGTTACACTGTCGTTCGCGAATTTGTCGGCCATGGCGTAGGCCGGAAGCTTCACGAAGAACCACAGGTGCCGAATTACGGGAAAAAGGGAGATCGTCCCCGCCTCAAAGCTGGCATGACCATCGCCATCGAACCGATGGTGAACATGGGAACTGCCATGACACGAGTCTTGAGCGATAACTGGACTGCCATCACCCAGGATAGGGCCCCAAGTGCTCACTATGAGCATGTCGTGCTCATTACGGACAAGGATCCAGAGATTCTGACCTATCGTAAGCGAATGTTCCCCAAAGGCGTGAACGATCTGACGCCCCTAGCAGTCTCGGCTTTGATATAATTTCAAGGGTGCCAAACTAGGTCGCGATCTTTGAATGATGTGATGCCTTGGCGGGTGTTCCGCTAGCCACTCATGGACAATTACTGATTTGAATTTTTATTTGCCCAGTGCTTTGGCTGCTGCCTTCTGAAAGGCTTCTCGCACGGGACTGGCATCGCTATTCGGGAAGTTCGCACGCTGGACCATCAACACGTAGATGACGTCCTTTTTCGGATCAATCCATGCTTGTGTGCCCCAGGCACCACCGTGCCCAAAGGTGCCGGGTGAAAGCATGTCGGCAAGGCCTTCATGTGGCTCTTTTAGCACACAGGTGCCAATGCCCCATCCGTAGTTTTTGCCGTGGCTGCCGAACTCCTCTCGCTGAAAGAAACCGCAAGGTAGATCTCCGGTGTGCACGGAGGAGAGTCTCTTCACCGCTTCGGCGCTAAGGAGACGATGGCCATCGAGCGTGCCATCGTTGAGCAGCATTTGGCAGAAGCGGGTGTAATCTTTGGCGCAGGAATACAGGCCTCCATTGCCCTGTGGCGGACGTCCGCGCTTCCCGAAATCGCCACGCGGTGACACCACTACGAGCTTACCGGTTGCCTTGTCCTTCGCGTAACCAGTAGCCAGCTTTGCCCACTGAGTGTCGGAGGGGTAAAAGGTCGTGTTTGTCATGCCTAGTGGATCAAAAAGACGCTTTTGCAGAAACTCGTCGAAACTCATGCCGCTTAGGACCTCGACGATGCGAGCGGCGGCATTGATGCCAGACTGGCAGTATTTCCATTGCGAACCAGGTTCGAACTGCATCGGTGTCGAGAGCCAGATGGGGACCAAATCGGCTAGAGTTTGCGCGTCTTGAGCCTTGGGACCGCCCGCCTCTCCAAGGCCTGATGTATGCGTGAGGATTTGTGTGATTGTGAGATTGGCGGGCTTGCCCGAAGGCGTCTTTAGCGCCGCAAATTCGCGCAGGTATTTGGATACTGGGTCCGCAATGTCCAGTTTGCCTTCGTCCTGCAGCATGAGGATTGCGGCTCCCGTGATGGGCTTGGTCATGGATGCGATCCAGACCATCGCATCCACACTCAGCACTTGCTCTTTGCCGATATTTGCCATGCCGGACGCTTCCAGATGGAGAATTGAATTTTTATTCGCAACTACGGTCACGGCTCCAGCAACTTCTTGCTGAGCAATCATCTGCTGCATCGCTTCACCGATGCCAGGCAGTTTCGGTGCCTCTGAGAAAGCGAGCGATGAAACGGCGAAAGAGAAAAGGAGCGTCCTCATCATAGTTGGGATGAACTTAGGAACAGAGTTTTTGTGCTTCGGCAAGGGCCGCATCAACCTTGGACACATCCTTGCCACCGCCACGGGCGAAGTCCGGTTTGCCACCGCCTTTGCCGCCGACGATAGGGGCGATGGTTTGGATGATTTTGCCGGCCTGGACCTTGGTTTGGTGATCTTTGCCGACGTTGGCCATGAGGGTGACGTTTCCGCCGCCGGTGGCAGCCAAAACGATCACGCCGCCGAACTGGCCTTTGAGGGCGTCGTTGACGGCCATAGCGTAATCGGCATCGACGTCGCCGAGGTTGGCGATGATGAGGTTGCCTTCGGCGGTTCCGAGCAGGTCTTTGGCTTTGCCAGAGGCTTCGCGCTGTTGGGCGGACTTGAGGGCTTTTTCGAGCTCTTTTTGCTGCGTGAGGATTTGATCGAGCTTCTTCTCGAGGTCGGCGGCACCTTGGGCGCTGACTTTGCCGGCGAGGAGTTTCAGGAGGTCAGCATCGGCCTTGGCAGCGTTGTAGGCCTCCATCCCAGCGATGGCTTCGATGCGGCGCACGCCAGCGGCGACGGCTCCTTCAGCGACGAGGCGGAAGAGTCCGATCTCACCGGTGTGGCGGGTGTGGGTACCGCCGCAGAGTTCCATGCTCCAACCATCGAGCGCATGCGCTTTGCCGCCGATCTGCACGACGCGAACGTTCTCGGGGTATTTTTCGCCAAAGAGCTGCATGATGCCGCTGTTGGCCTTCGCCTCGGTGTAGGGCACTTCAGTCCAGGAAACGACGTCGTTGGCGACGATGCGTTCGTTGACGAGTTTTTCGATGTCGGCCAGCTGCGCAGCGGTCAAAGCGGCGCTGTTGAAGTCAAAGGTGAGCTTGTCCGGCGTGACGTTGCTGCCTTTCTGCGTGGCGTCCTGGCTGACGACCTCGTGCAGCGCCCAATGCAGGATGTGCGTGACGGTGTGGTGACGCTCGATGGCGCTACGTCGTGTGGCATCCACGCGGAGCGACAATGACAAATGTGGAATGACGAATGACGAATCTTCAGACGAGATGAAGTGGAGCCAAGTGTTGCCGACTTTGGTTGTCCCAGTGATAGGGATGCTGTTGGCTCCGATGATGAGTGCGCCCGTGTCGCCGATCTGGCCGCCCATTTCGGCGTAACAAACGCTAGAGTCGAGCACCACCGCCGTCTTGTCTTTCATGGAGACGACTTCGAGCACCTTGGCGTCGGTTTCGAGCGTGTCGTAACCGATGAACTTGGTGGAGTCCTTGGTTTCGATCTCGCTGACGGAGACGACCTGCTTGTTCTTCTGACCGGCTTCGCGAGCGCGTTGCTTCTGCTCGTCCATCAACTTGTCAAAACCTGCGGTGTCAACAGTGAGGCCGCGTTCACGGGCAAGGAGCTCGGTGAGGTCGATGGGGAAGCCGAAGGTGTCGTAGAGTTGGAAGGCAAAAGCACCACTCAGTGATCGATCGGACCCAACCGATGCGACCTGATCTTCAAAAAGTGCTACACCACGATCCAGCGTCCGGTTAAACGCTTCCTCCTCCAGCTTCAGCACGGCTTTGACCTGCTCTTTCTTCACCCGGAGTTCAGGGAAGACATCGGCCATCTGCGCGGCGAGGACATCGACGAGCTTGTAGAAGAAGGGCTCTTTGAATTCGAGCGTGCGGCCATACTTCACGGCGCGGCGCAGGATGCGGCGGAGGGTGTAGTTGCGGTCGCTGTTGCCGGGCTGGATGCCGTCGGCGATGGAGAAACTGAGGGTGCGCAGATGATCCGCGATGACGCGGAAGGCGACGTCGATCTTTTCCTGCTCGGTGACGGGGATGACGTGGCCCTGCTCGTTGGCTATGGGCAACGTGCTTTGGTAGTGCTTGCCGCTGAGCTTGGTCAGCTCGTCGAAGATGGGTTTGAAGACATCCGTATCGTAATTGCTGATCTTCGCGTTTTCGAAGTCGGTGAAGTTTTTCGTGCCCTGGATGATGCTGGTGAGGCGCTCGAAGCCCATGCCGGTATCGACATGCTGCGCGGGCAGCGGAGTGAAGGTGCCGTCGGGGTTGGCGTTGTATTGGATGAAGACGTTGTTCCAGATCTCGATGCAGCTGGCGTCGCTGCCGTTGACGAGCTTCGCACCTTCGCGTTGGCGCTCCTCGGGCAGCTCGATGGGGCCCGGGGTGAGGTCGATGTGGATTTCGGTGCAGGGGCCGCAGGGGCCGGTGTCGGCCATCATCCAGAAGTTGTCCTTCTTGTTGCCGTTGACGATGTGGATGTCGGGATCGAGGCCGACGGAGCGGAATTTTTCGGCCCAGAGGTTCCAGCTTTCTTCATCGCGGTCGGCGGGGTCGCCTTTTTCCTTGTTCGGCTGGTAGATGGTGGCGAAGACACGGCTTGGGGGGAATTTGAAGCGCTCGACGATGAGTTCCCAGCTCCAGGAGATGGCTTCTTTTTTGAAGTAGTCGCCGAAGGACCAGTTCCCGAGCATCTCGAAGAAGGTGTGGTGGTAGGTGTCGAGGCCCACGTCTTCGAGGTCGTTGTGCTTGCCGCCAGCGCGGATGCACTTCTGGGTGTCCGCCGCACGGGTGGGCAGGCCTTTGGCGAGCACGCCGGGCCAAGTGTCCACATCCGCGCTGCGCTCGCCGAGGAAGATGGGAACGAACTGGTTCATGCCCGCATTGGTAAAAATGCGCGCGCCGTCGCGGCTAGTGTAGCCCACGTTGTCACTGGGGACGATGGTGTGCTGCTTCGACTTGAAGAAATCGAGAAAGGTCTGGCGGATCTGGGCGGCGGAAGGAACCATGGGAAAAAGCAGAAGGCTGAGAGATAAAGGCTGAAATGAGGGCGTGCACTATGAGCGGAGGATGCCCGTGGTAAAGTCCTCAGTGCAACAAGCTGTCATCATCAGTTCAGAGTTGCTCAGAGGAATGGAAAACCGAGTTCCATTTCTCCTCAAACCAAGCGCTGCGTGCCACCATGGCCTTCAGCAAGAGCCGCCGGCACTTGGCCGACGATGCGGGGCATGAGGCCAATATGGGTAAATGACTCGTTTAAAAGTCGCAGGGTCACGCCTGAGCCTGGTTCGATCTCAAAGTAAACTAAGTCGTGATGCGTATCGACCTTGTAATGAACGGCAGGTATGAGATCCATCTGGCTGTGAAACTCCATGAGGGCAGACTCTGAGCGCAGACCTTTGGCATAGACTTCGAGTTCGATCATAGGGGATAAAGTGAATAACCATACTGTTTTACTCAGAACAGGGACCCTTGAGCGAGCAAAAAATAGGGATTACTCTCGAGCGCGCTGATTGAAACTAGCAACGACGCGCTGAGCTTCCCGTTTGACGGCTTTTTCTTTGAGGTCTTCCCGCTGATCTCCCTTGGTCTTACCTTTGCCGACCCCGATCTCCATTTTGACTTTGCCGTTTTTCCAGTAGGCCTGGAGTACGGGCAAAGAATTGCCTTTTTGTTGGGTGAGGACGAAGAGTTTCAGGATTTCGCGCTTGTGTAACAGCAGCCGGCGAGTGCGGCGTGGCTCATGCTGGGACCAGCCGTTGGCCTTTTCATAAGTCTGGATGTCCATGTTATAGAGCCAGATTTGACCTCTTTCGATACGGGCAAAGGCGTCGCTGATGTTCAACTTGCCGAGGCGGATGGATTTGACCTCACTGCCTCTGAGTTCGACGCCAGTTTCATATCGCTCAAGGATATGGTAGTCCCTGAGAGCTTTGCGATTGGTAGCGATTTCGTCGGACATGCGGCGGCGGAGTTGCTGCCGCCCTGAGAACGCTTAGTGATTAAGCATCCGTTGGGAATTCGGCTTTGATCTTGCCTTGGATGATTTCCATCAGGGCGATGTCTGCCTCACGCATGCCATGACGGCGCTCGACGAGGGGAGCACGACCGCTGGTGAGTTGCTTGACGCGCTTGGAGACCATGTTGATCAGGACGGGCGTGTCTTTAACGACCAGGGCAGCTTGTTCAACGAGTTCGGCTTTCATCGGGGTAGGGCAAATGGAATACTCCGACTGAGTCGGGTAAGGGGGGCGAATTGTAATAGGTGATTGCTTTCTGGCAAGGAGGAATTTCATCACCTGCACAAACTCTGCTTTTAAGCGGGTTCCGTCATTGCGAGTTATCGTAGAACCCAGAAACGATTTTTGAGGTGTAGAACTTCTTCAAGCCTTTAGCCAACTCCGCCAATGCGGAAGGAGCCAGAGGACGATGAGTAAGATCCAGAGGGTGCCCACGCAACAGGCGAGGCCAAGGCTGGAGATACCGCGATTTCCTGCAAAGAAGAGGCTGGAGAAACCGATCACCGTCGTCATGCCAGAAAAAAACACGGCTCGACCAGTCGTCGCCTGGACTTGGCGGATGTCGTTGTCAGTCCGCTTGAGGGCCAGCAGGAGATGAATGCCATAATCAATGCCAGTGCCTAAAAGCAGTGGGATGGCCGCCAAACTGGCGAGGTTCCAGCCGATATCGAGGGCACTCATCGTCGCTGCCAAGGCACCAAGTCCACCGCCTAGCAGCAAAATGGAAAGCAGTAGATCTTTGACGTTTCTAAAGGTCATCAACAACGTCAGCGCTAGAATTAGGCAGATCGGGATTAATTGGCGATTTAAATCCCGCTGAACTAAAGAGGAAAGACTGCCGCCAAGGGTTTCCCAGCCCGCCACCCTAGCATTCGTTTCAGGGCTTAGGATGGCTTGAAGCTCGGCCAACTTTGCAGGATCGGGCAATCCTGGTTTGCCGGGAATATTCACGGAGGCCAGCACCGCGCCTTCCCCTTCCGGCATGCCAGCCGATTTAGCCCGCTCACCGGTGGCAATCAGGCGGCTGAGGATGGGCATGGCGGCGGCGTTTGATTCATCCTCGGGCCAGGTCGAGCGGCCGTCCTTCCAAACAGTTGTCAGCCCCCGAAGCAGCGCTGTGGAGGATTCGGTAAAGCCTGCAGCATCCGCTACTTGTTCAAAACGAGGTTGCTCCTGAATGATCCAATCCAGAATCTCCCGATTTGCCAATTGTGCTGATGGTGATCCGACGAGCATGGTCGGTAAAGCGTGGCGCAAGACCGTGCCAACTTTGACTGCGGCGTCCAGCTTCACGGCGAGGGCTTCGGTGCGCTTTTGCAGTTCGGCCACTGGACCTGTGATCAGCACTGGCAGACTGGCTTCATCGTCCCGGCCCATGCGTTCCTGCATCCATTGGAAAGTGTCCATGGATTCACTTTGGGTCGGGCGCAGAGCCTCAGCGCTCGTTTGAAAGACAGGCAGTCCCTTGGACAAGAAAATAGCAGTCATGCCGCCAAAAAGAAGCACTGTGCCGATTACGGCGGCGCGATGCCGCACAGGTCTTGCGATGATATGGATGACCGAGTCAGCCGATTGTTTCCCCGCAGCAAGAGCCGGTGCGAAGGTGAGCATGACGCCGAGTCCTACCAGCACGCCAAGCGCCACCAGTAAGCCCAGCTCCGCCAAGCCAGGCAGTCCACTGAAGAGAAGTGAAAGGAACACCGTGGCCGTCGTGCAGGCTCCAGCAATGATACCTGGAGCTGCCATTTTGCGCAGCCCCTTGGCATCCTCATGCGGATGCTGCCGAGCTTCCTGGATGATGAGTACCGCATAGTCCACGATGATGCCGAGCACGATGGCCGCAAAGCCTAGGGACATGATGCTAAGTTTTCCGATCAATAAACCACCGACTCCGAGCGTCATGACCATGCTGAGCATTAATAGGCCCTGAATCCACATCAGCGGCTTCAGCCGCCGGAACATGACCCAAAAGAGAATCGCGATCAGCACTTCCGTGAGACCCATCGTGCTGGACATGTCCTTTTCGATGCCCGCCCCGATTTCTGCTTGGAAGGCTGGCTCACCTGTATAGCGAAGCGTCGGCATGGTTTGACCTGCTAGCTTGTCTTGCAGCTGTGTTGCTACTTCTGCTTTGATTTTTTCCAGCCACGCTGCGGCTGATTTGTAATTGCCCACATTTTCAGAAGGGGTGACGAGTAACATGCGAAAGGCGCCATCCTCAGAGACCAAGCCAAACAAGGATCCTTCAAGTGCACTAGCGGCCGACGTGTCTAGGCAGTCTAAAAGACCCAGAGGATCATAGGAGGCTCGCTGAACTTTTTCTGCATCCAGAGCCGTTGTGATGGTTTGAAGAGACTTCTGAAATTGAGCTGTGGTGCCTGCACCTTCAAGACGTGCTTTGAGCGCTCGTACTTTGGCTGGGGCAGCGTTTTGTAGGGACCAAGCCAGCAGTGCGGCTCCGGACTGCGCCTGTTGAGATAGGGGCTGTGCCCAGCGTACTTCTTTGACCAGATCCGTGCGCTTTTGGAGGCCCTCTGCCAGGGCCGTCATGGCCTCTTCAGCACGGAAATCATCCGTCGCTTCCAGAGCGATCACCAAATCGCTCCCCCCAGCAAAGCCATCCCGCAAAAGCTTTAGCGCGCGGACCTCCGGTAGGTCTGAAGGAAGCGTCGCTAAGATATCTGTCTCCAGATGCAAGCGCATCCAACCACAGATCACAAGTGGCAGGACGATCAGTGCAACGAGCCAAGATTTTTTCATGTCAAACGGGGAAACAAACTCACCACCTCACCCGTGGCAAAGATCAGAGCAATAGGCAAGCCTGAAGCTAGTGAAGGCCAGGGCACTAAGCGCCTCTGGGTAAAACTTCAACCACATCCGCCAGCACGCGGCCACTGCCGTGGCGGAGTTCATTGCAGCGGCCAAAGAGAATCTGACCACTGGCCGCTCCCAGCAGTTCGGCCAGTCGGGCATCGACAGCGATTCGGAAGTAACCGCGTGGATGGCTGCTGTGAGGCACCTGATACTTTTCGAGAATGGCTCCAAAAGGCACCAGTCCCTCTAGAACGAGTTGTTGTGCCGCTTCTGGTAATAGATCGAGATGAATGCCGATGGCTCCAAATTCAATCGGCTTCCCATCGCTTCGGCGATGCAAGACGCTGGCACGAACAAGGTAGTTGCCAATGCGCGCGCGCGCTGCCACGTCGAGATCGATTTCGCTGGCATGAAACTCACGTAGATGCGGCGTCATATCACGATCGTGCACCAGCAGATGCCGCTCCTGATCAGCAAGGGCGTCCGGCTCGACAAAGGTCACACGTGGCCGTGTGCTGCCGATGCCATAAAAGAAAATCAAGGGTGCGAGGATGTCCTCGTCTTGCCTCGGTGCGCTATTCATCTCCTGACTCATGCGTTCTTAAATTCAAGGCTTCCGCTCAGGTATATCGGGCATATTGGCGATGCTGGGGCAGGAAAAACTCATGCAGCAGACGATCCACTTGCAGCAAGCCATCGCGCGTGAGCGTGATGTCTTGATCCGTGAGTGTGGCGAAGCCCTCTTGGGCCAGTGACTCGAGCTGCGGGGCAAAGAACTGCCGTGGGTTCTGATGGAACTTGTTTTGGTAGTATTCAAAGGCGCTGTGCCCCAGCTTCAGCTTCAGGATAAACTCGCGCACGAATCGTTCTTCGGCATTGGTTTGATAAGCCCGGAATATCGGCATGTGGCCGGCATCCAGCGCCTGCATGTAGGGGCCCACGTCTGCCTGATTTTGGTAATGAACACCGCCGAGATGGCCAAAGGAGGCCACGCCGCAGCTCAGCAGATCGGCACCTTCCCAAAGGGCATCCCGATACACAAATTTGATGCGCTCAGGATCTTTCACCACGGTGTAGGCACTGGTCACCGTGTAGCCAACTTTGACAAATTCATCAAACGCATAACTGACCCAATCACGCTTCGTCTGCCAGTCGGCTACGGGAGCAGTCACCTTGCCCTCAGCCTTCATCTGCTGATACATGGTGGTATTGTAAGGCACCTCCATTTGGTAAATGGTCACGGCATCTGGGCCGAGCTGCACGGCTTTAGCCACCGTGTCTTTCCAGTTTGCTTCCGTCTCATTCATCATGCCTGCAATGAGGTCGATGTTGATGTGCTCAAATCCAAGGGTGCGGGCAAAGCGATAGGCTTTATCAATTTCGCCGCTGCGGTGGGCGCGACCATTGGTCTCGAGGATATGATCGTCAAAATTTTCGACCCCGAGACTGAGGCGCGTGACGCCAACTTCGCGGATGCCGGTAAGCTTGGTTTCACTGAGCGTTCCTGGTTCAGCCTCAAAGGCAACTTCCGCCGCCCCATCCCAGCTGACCAGATCCTTCATGCGATTCGTCAGATCTTTCAGCTGTGGCACACTCAGGTAACTGGGGGTTCCACCTCCAAAATAAACGAAGTGCGCCTTGCGACCTGCCAGATAGGGTTGTTTGGCAAAGCGCTCCATCTCACGCATGCCAGCGTCGATGTAGGCCTTGACTTCCTGGGCATTTTTATCGGTATAAACCTTGAAGTAACAGAAGTGGCAGCGTTTCCGACAAAAGGGAATGTGGAAATACACGCCGAGTGGCACATTCTCGGGCGCGGGCGTTTTCAGCATGGCCTCCACAACGGGGACTTGATCGGGTTTCCAAAAAGAGAACGGAGGGTAATTGGAAACAAAGTAGTTTCCGGCCTCGGTCTGATCGACCTTCTTTTCGGTGGCGGTTGGGGGGACTTCCAAAGGGGTGGACATGGCTAAGAGTGCAACGTGCCCGACAGCCTAGTCATGCATTTAAAAACTGTCAGCAAGGAAAGTGATCATGAATTCAGCAGAGTTCAGGTTGGGGTTTCCCATAAAGTGCTCGGAGTTGATCCCCTGTTTCCCAATTGTTGCAGAGCCGTGGGACTAGGTGAGAAGGCCTCGGCTTTAAGTTGATTGTCAACGGGTCGCTTGGCATGGTCTTGGAATGGCCCTCCTCGAAGTTCGAAATCTCACCAAACGCTGGCGCAATGACCGCCTAGCTTTGGATGATGTGAGCTTTGATCTGCGTCAGGGCGAGATCCTCGGTTTGCTGGGTCATAACGGGGCAGGGAAGAGCACCGTCCTGGGCATCACCCTAGGCATGGTCAGGCCAGATCGTGGAGAGGTGCGTATCTGCGGTGATTCGGTTCAGCAACATCGGGCGCGGGCGCTAAGCCATGTCGGGGCCATTTATGAGGCAGCGCATTTCTATGATTACCTCACGGGCTGGCAAAATTTACGCGTGCTCTGTTCTCTGTCCGGTTGGTGGGATGAAACAGAGGCACGCCGCATCTTGAAACTGGTGAATTTGGGTGAACGAGCGAATCATAAAACCAAGACTTACAGCCATGGCATGAGACAGCGGCTAGCGCTGGCTCAGGCTCTGTTGCCGATGCCGAAATGCTTGCTGCTCGATGAACCCACCGATGGTCTCGATCCTGAGGGCATTCGTGAGTTTCGTGAATTCGTCATGAAATTGCGCGCCGAGTTTGGCATGACCATTTTGATCAATTCTCATTTGCTTGGTGAAGTCGAGCTGATGTGTGATCGCTGTGTCATCCTCAAACAAGGTCGAAAAGTGTATGAAGGCCCCGTGCCATCCCAGGAGAAAAGCCAGTCGGCCTTCATCCTGCAAACGCGAGATATTGCCAAAGCCCGCGAGGTGATTTCCGCTGCTGCCGCTACGATGGACCCTGTGACGAGCAAAGTTGAACTGCCTACACATACGCTTGGGCATGAACTGTTGAAGCTATTGGTGGAGTCGGGAGTACGCGTGGATTCCTGGCAGCCGTATAAGCCCACGCTGGAAGAATTTTATCGTCAGCAGACCGGTCTATGAGTCTCTTTTTTCAGCAATGGCAGGGGGAACTGCTCAAACTCTTTGCACGTCGGCGCACCTACATTGGTTTTGCTGCTTTTCTGGCCCTGGAGATCGCTATCCTGATCATCTTTCGTCTGAAAGGGGTCGAGCGAGTTTTTGAGCGCATGATTGCCCGGCAGGGCATGGCTTTTGAACAATACTACTCCGCCCTCACCCTGGCTTTCATGATTCTGGGCATTTCAGTAGTCTTGCTGGGTGCTATTTATTTAGCTCTCGTCGCTGGGGATATTGTGGCCAAGGAAGGTGAAGATGGTCACTATCGGCTGCTGTTAGTGCGGCCGATCAGTCGTTCACGACTGCTGTTGATCAAGTATCTGACCTGCATGGGTTATACTTTTGTGTTGATCCAATTCATCACTTGGTCGGCGTTTGGGCTCGGGTTGGCGCTGAAAGGTTGGGGGGGTGGTTTTTTCGTGATGGCCCCCGAAATTGGACTGTTGTCCTTTTATGACTGGGACTTTGGGTTGCAGCGCTTTGCCCTGGCGTCTCTTTTCCTTTCATGCAGCATGATGACGATCAGTAGCATCGCCTTTTTATTCTCCTGTTTGCCCATTAAACCCGCTGCGGCCACGATTGGCGCGCTTTCCTACTTCATCATTGATCGTATTTTAAAAGAGACGGGCTTCATGGAAAACTACGATCATCTGCTGCTCACCAAGCACATTGTCAGTTGGACCCGGCTACTCGTGGAAGACATTCCATGGCCCATCATTCTGCGCGATTACACAGCACTGGCTGCGGTCTGTCTGACGTGTCTCATCCTGGGCATCGCCATTTTTGAATCGCGTGATCTAAAATCATGACCTTAATCGAAACTGTTCAAGACCTTCGCGCCTGGAGAAAAAGTGCCGGCCATCTCGTTTTTGTGCCTACCATGGGCGCTCTTCATGAGGGACATGCAACTCTTGTTCGGGAAGCTCGTCAGCTGGCTGGACCGCAGTCGAAAGTCGCCGCCAGCATTTTTGTCAACCCGTTGCAGTTCGGGCCTAACGAGGACTTTGATCGTTATCCACGCACCTTAGAAAAGGACCTTTCCAGGTGTGCAGAGGCCGGTGCCGACATGGTTTTTGCCCCAAGTGTGCAGGAGGTCTATCATGTCGACCGCAGTATCCAAATTCGTGAGAGTCGTCTCTCCCATGTTCTCTGCGGCGCTAGTCGGCCTGGCCACTTCGACGGCGTCTGCACCGTGGTGGCAAAGCTCTTCAATCTGTTACAGCCGGATGAGGCGGTCTTTGGCAAAAAAGATTACCAGCAGCTCGCCATCATTCGCCGTCTCGTGCGTGATCTGGATATTCCCGTGATCGTTCATGGGATTGAAACCGTGCGTGAGTCCGACGGTTTAGCCATGAGTTCAAGGAATCGTTACCTCAGCGCGGCTGAGCGTGCTCAGGCCCCAGCTCTACGTCTAGCGTTGACACAAGCGCGTGCGGCATGGTTGAGCGGTGTTACAGGCTCTCAGAAGCTCATTGAGCTGATCCGAAACGTGTTGGCCAATGAGGCCAGTCTTGGCCGTCCTGACTACATCAGCTTGGTGGATCAAGAGACCCTACAACCGCAACAAATAGCGCATGAGCACAGCCTCATCGCTCTGGCTGTTTTCTTTGATCAAGCCAGACTGATCGATAACATCGAGCTTTCTCATTAAAATTCACCCGCCACCACGTGGGGAATCAGGCATCCACTTTGAGGACTTGCTGAAGCTTCAGACGCTGCTCTTCGAATTCTTCTTCCGTCATCTTGCGCGGCACAATCATCGTCGGTTCAAAGATCATCGTCACCTTTGAGAAAGGCAGCGGCAGCATGAACTCGTCCCACGTCTTAAATCGCAGTGCATGGCTGTAAAGAACGCGCACTGGCACAATGGTGCCGCCAGTGAGTTGACCCAGTTTAATGATGCCCGGCTGCAGTTGGTATTTGGGTCCACGCGGTCCATCGGGCGTGATGCCGACATCGCGACCTTCTTTGACCTTATCAGCCATCATGATGAGCGCGCTCAGACCCTTCATCGGCTTTGAGCTGGATCCACGTGCGGCTTCAAAACCAAAGGAAGCACACACGTCGGCAATGATCTGGCCATCGCCACTGGGACTGCTCAAAATGGCGCCTGGGATGTGGGCAAACCACTGATCATGGATGTAGGGGATCACAAACATTCGATTGTGCCAAAATGCCCAAATCCAGCCCGAGCGCGCGTGATTAAAAGCCCCCGCATGATCCTGCACTTCAAAACGCAGCGTCGCCCCAATCACGCGCATGATGAGTGCGATGACTTTGCCGATGTTTTTAATCCGAATCTTTGCCATGAAGCCCGATTCATAGCGGCGGGCTACGATGGGTGCAAGCCTGTGCAGACGATCACTTGCTCACTGCCGCGTTCTGGTTCAAACATGCGGCCGTTATGCCCCCGTCCAAGAAAGCCTCCGCTCCCAGCTCCAGCCAGGTCCATGTCGTCCTCGGAACGGATGATGCACGGGTCAAAGAGGCTGCCATGCGCATTGTTCAGCGCATCACGCCCCCAGATGCAGGGGACTTTGCCAATGAGATCATTGAGGGTCAGGCGGATAATGCCGAGCATGCCGGGCAAATTTGCTCCAATGTGATTCAGGCCCTGCAAACGATGCCCTTTTTTGGCGGGGCTAAGATCGTCTGGTTAAAAGCCGCTAACTTTCTGGGGGATAGCCAGACGGGTAAGGCCCAGGCTGCCGTGCAAGGCTTTGAAAACATCCTGGATGTCCTGGAATCCGGCTTGGGAGCTGAGGTGCAGTTTGTTCTCAGCACCAACGTGATCGATAAACGCCGCACCTCCTACAAGCGCTTATCAAAGCTGGCCAACTTCGAGATCTTTGATAAGCCCGACACCAGCAAAGCAGGCTGGGAAGGCGCCGTCATGGCCCATGCCAATGCGAAAGCACGTGAGCTTGGCCTTAGCTTTGAGACTGGCGCTTTAGACCTGCTCGTGCAAATGGCCGGCGACGATACCCGCCAGCTGGAAAACGAGATCGAAAAGATCGACCTCTATCTCGGAGAGCGCCGCCGCTGTGGCATCAATACCGTGCGTGGTCTGGTCTCCATGAGTCGCGCTGGCGTCATTTGGGAGATCGGCAATGCCATTGGCACGCGTGATCTCCAGCGTGCTTTAGAGCTGCTCAGTGTGCTGATGTATCAGGGACAAAACGCCATCGGCATCCTTCTTGCTGCCATCGTGCCACGAGTTCGCAGCCTACTCATCGTGAAAGAGCTGGCCAGTAAGCACCGCGTGAGCAGTAGCAGCTACAGCAGTTTTAATCTGAGCCTGGATAACCTGCCGCCCAGCGCTACCTCCCACTTACCGCGTAAAAAAGATGGCACTGGTTTTAATGCCTATCCGCTGTTCTTAGCCCTGGGTGAAGCAGGTCGCTTCACGCTGGATGAACTGCACGACAGCCTTGCGGCCTGTCTTCAGGCCAATTCTAAGCTCGTTACCTCCCAGCTTGATTCCAAGGTCGTGTTGGAGCGGCTTCTCGTCGGCATGCTCTGTCCGCGCAAGCGCAAGGCCTGAGTGGATCCATCCCTATGAGTGATAGCGCCATCCATCCTGTGACCGTGCGGCGCATCCGTCTGCCTGATGATGTGACGACGTTGACAGATGTCACTGCCAGTGAAGAGCCGCTGGAAATCCGTGTCGAAGGCCGCAGCGTCGCCGTCGTCATGCGCACGCCTGGCCATGATGAGGAGCTCGTTGCGGGTTTTCTGGTCAGTGAAGGCATCATCAAAAACGCCCGCGACATTTTAGAAATCAGCCAATGCCCCAGCACGGGCAATGTTCATGGCAACGTCGTCGATGTCCTGCTCGGTGCCGTTGTGGTGAATTGGGACCATCTCACCCGCCATGTCTTCAGCGCCTCTAGTTGCGGTATCTGTGGAAAGACGAGCATTGAGAGTGTGTTCATGAGCTTTCCACCCGTGAGATCCGAATGGTTGGTGAGTGCGGAGTTACTGACCACGCTGCCTGCCAAGCTCCGCGCTGCCCAGGAAACCTTTTCTCAAACCGGGGGTCTGCACGCCAGTGCCATCTTTGACGAACAGGGAGAAATGCTCGTCCTGCGAGAGGATGTGGGCCGTCACAATGCGCTGGATAAAGTTCTTGGTCACGGATTGAGAGCAGGCTTGCTTCCTCACAGCCGACACATCCTGCTCGTCAGTGGCCGTGTCTCCTTTGAGCTCATGCAAAAAGCGCTGGCCGCAGGTGTTCCCATCGTCGCGGCCATTTCTGCCCCTAGTAGTCTCGCGGTTCAGTTCGCTGAAAGTAGTGGTCAGACTTTGGTGGGTTTTTTGCGTGGTCAGACGATGAATGTTTACACGCATCCCGAGCGCGTGAGTTGTAATTTAGCCGGTTCAGTCCACAAAGAGGAACTCATTGGAGTTGAGCAAAGCCAGACAGTAATCGGCTAGGGCAGCATTCAAACTGCCGGTTAGCCTTGTCTGCTGCTCCATGAAAGTAGAACCTGCGGTGATCTCGATTTCCGTGGGTATTCGGGAAAGGCAGAGACGTGTGGCGGCGGTCATCAGCGCAGAAATGTCTGAGCCATGCGTTTGAGTGAGGCTCTTGGCTAGCTTCGCTGCCGTGTCATGGGCAAATTCGGAGTTGAGCAATGCGAGTGCTTGTGGGGCCGTGGTGGATTCATTTCGGCGTGCGCAACTGATCTGCGCATCCGGCCTATCAAAGAGATCAAAGAGTGGGTGACGGACGTTACGGCGGGCAAAGGTATAGATGCTGCGGCGGGTGTGCTCGTTGGCGTCTGGGGTGACTTTGTATTGATCTCTGAGAAGGGTATCACGGATCTCTTTGGGCATGGGTAATCGAACGCTTGGGCCACCGGTTTTGAGATTCAGCTGACCTGAAACCGCCAGCATGGTATCACGTAGCATCTCGCCTGTGAGCCGGCGTTGCGGGATCTTGGTTTGCCGATAGGTCGGTGACAGGACGATGAGTTGATGAAGCTTTTTGAGGCTCCATCCCGACTTCGGAAGTTGAGTGGCGAGCCAGTCAAGCAGGGCAGGATTTGTGGGAGCTTCTCCCTGATGTCCCAAATCCCCGGGCACTGCGGAGAGAGGTTTTCCCAGATGCTGCTGCCAGATCCGGTTCACCATGGCACGCAGAAAGAGTGCGTTATTTTGATTGGCGAGCCATCGGGCAAAGGCAGCCCGATCAGGTTGATCCGTGCTGCCAAAGAGACGCGGTACGGCAGCTTGGATCTCAGGGCCTGGGCGCTTGAAGTCGCCCCGAATGAACACGGTGCTGGCGGGCACGCCTTCGGTGAAAACACGCACGCTGGGTCCCAGGGGCTTGCGTTCCTTGGGCATGACGGTGTTATCAAAAAAGGCGCGCAGGCGATAAAAATCGGCCTGACTGATGGGATCATACGGATGATCATGACACTGCGCGCAGCCGATGGTGAGCCCCAGTCCGACACTGCCGACGGTGGACGTGATGTCATTCAACAGAACGTGCCGACGCTCGGATTGGTTATTCAGATCGGGCATGTCTGGCACCGCAAACAAAAACCCGGTGGCCGTTTCATGAGCCTTTGAAAGCTGATCGCCGGCGATCTGAAATTGTACGAATTGATCAAAGGGTATATCGTCATTCAGCGCTTGGATGATCCAGTCGCGATACTGCCAGGCGCGGCTCCGTTCGGTGTCGTACTCATAGCCATCCGTTTCGGCAAATCGGGCTAGATCGAGCCACCACTGTGCCCAGTGTTCGCCATAGCGTGGGGAACTCAGGAGTCGATCTACCAGCGCTGCATAGCTGGTCTCTGTGAACTCCGTCAGCGTGTTCGGATCAGGCGGCAGACCCGTGAGGTCAAAGGTCACCCGGCGGATGAGCGTGGCCGCATCCGCAGGAGCTGACTCCGGTGGCAAAAGTTCTTCGAGGCGTGTCTCGACATCAGCTTTTGCCAGTGGTTGAAAGGCCCAGTGCTCGCGGTCTTTCGCCGTGATGGGTGGCTCGTTCTTCACGGGATCCGACGAGGCGTGAATGGCGACGGCATGAGCTTTCACTGCGCAGATCAGCACGACGAGACAGGTCAAGAGGCTACACAAGCCCTGTAGTCTTGGGGGCTTGGTCTTGCTCATGCCAGGATGCCTTTTACCACGCGGCATTCGTCCACGCCGGTGAGTTTTTGATCCAGGCCGTTCAGCCGGAAGGTGAGCCTCTCATGGTCTAGGCCCAGCAGATGCAGGATCGTGGCATGGAGATCATGCACATGGACTTTATCCTGCGTCGCACGCAGGCCAAAGGCATCGGTTGCTCCATGGACATGGCCATGCTTCACACCCGCACCAAAAAGCACCGTGGTGAAGCCCCAGGGATTGTGATCACGCCCGACGCCCTTTTCACTCATGGGCATCCGGCCAAATTCGCCACCCCAGATCACGAGGGTTTCCTCCAGCAGGCCGCGCTGCTTCAAATCACGAAGCAGTCCCGCTACTGGGATGTCTGTTCGGGCACAGTAGTCGCTGTGATTTTTGAGGACGTTCTCGTGCGCATCCCAGCCGTTGGTATCGCCCGAGTAAACCTGCACAAAACGCACACCGCGCTCGATCATGCGCCTGGCTAGCAGGCAGCGTGTGCCAAACTCCTGAGTCTTCGGCTGATCGATCCCATAGAGATGTTTGGTGGCTTCGGATTCACCAGCCATGTCCACCGCTTCCGGCGCGGCGGTCTGCATGCGGAAAGCCAGCTCGTAGGCACGAATACGTGCGTCCAGCACTGGATCGCCCCCATGGCGGGCGAGGTGGCCTGCATTCATTTGTTGGATGAGATTCAGCGTGGCGCGTTGACGGGCACTGCTCTGCGGACTTTGCAGATCCAGGATGGGATGTTGGCCTGCCCGCATGGTGGTGCCTTGATAAGTCGCCGGTAAATAGCCGCTACCCCAGGCCGCCGGACCGCCCTTCAGACCACCACTGGGATCAGGCATCACCACAAAGGCAGGCATGTCGGCATTCTCTGTGCCGAGTCCATACGATACCCAGCTGCCCATGCTTGGCTTGCCCATTTGGATGGAGCCTGTGTTCATCTGATACACCGATTGCGGATGGTTGACGCTGTCGCCATGGCAACTGCGGATCACACACATCTCATCGGCCAGTTCGGCCATGTGAGGTAGGAAATCGCTGATCTCGATGCCGCTCTGACCATGCTTCCGAAAAGGTTTCACGGGTGCGAGCAACGGATTTTGCGCCACTTTCCGACGTGTCTCCACCGCTCCGTAACTGTCAGGCAAAGGCTGGCCCGCATAGCGGATGAGGTCGGGTTTCGGATCGAAGAGATCGAGATGACTCGGCCCGCCATGCATGAAAAGCCAGATCACGCGCTTGGCCTTTGCTGGGAAATGGCTGCGGACATTGGCCCCCAAACCGTCCGTTTGCATCAGGTGAGAGGCAGCGATGCTGGACAAACCAACGCCCGCGCTACCGATAAAACGGCGGCGCGAAAAGGTGTCTGAGGTGTCCATGGCGTAGAAACGGCAGCAGGCGGCTGTATCGTTCAGGCTTCCGTGTTTTTAGGCCCGTTGATTCATTCTCTGAGCGAACAGCCCACACGCTCTCCTTGCTACGTCGCTCTGCCGCGCTAGTCTCCATGCTCCATTTTCCATCATGAGCGCCGAGACCCCTGCCAAGAAGAACTACAAAGACACCGTCCGCCTGCCGAAGACCGACTTCCCCATGAAGGCGGATCTCGTGACTCGCGAGCCCCAGCGCCTGGCCAAATGGGAAGCCGGTGGCCTTTACCAGCGCATCATGAAGCAGTCCGCAGGACGTCCGAAGTTCGTCCTGCATGACGGCCCGCCCTTTGCCAACGGCGACGTCCACATGGGCACCGCGCTGAACAAAGTGCTGAAAGACCTCATCGTGAAGTCCAAGACCATGGCTGGCTTCCACGCGCCCTATATCCCCGGCTGGGATTGCCACGGCCTGCCCATCGAGTTCAAAGTCGTCAAAGAAGCCAAGGACCTGGCCCCTGCCGAAGTCCGCACGCGCTCGGAAGCCTACGCCCGCAAATTCATCGACATCCAGCGCCAGTCCTTCAAGCGCCTCGGCGTTTTTGGCGACTGGGAGAACCCCTACCTCACGCTCGCGCCGACCTATGAGGCCGACATCATGCGCACCTTTGCCAAGTTCTTGGAAAAAGGTCTCGTCTATCGTGCCAAGCGCCCCGTCCTCTGGAGCTATGGGGCCCAGACCGCGCTCGCTGAAGCCGAGGTGGAGTACAAAGAAAAGACCTCGCCGGCGATCTATGTGAAGTTTGCTCTGCCTGATGGCAATAACCTTGTCATCTGGACCACCACACCATGGACTCTGCCTGCCAATCTCGGCATCGCTTTGCATCCTGACTTTGACTACACCGCCGCCACCTTCACCCACGAAGATGGCCGCAGTGAGAAGCTCATCCTCGCGAACTCCCGTATCGAGGCCTTCAGCGCCAGCACCGGTTTCAAGCTCGATCCCGCCCAGCCGACCTCGAAGCTCAAAGGCAAAGATCTCCTGGGTAGCGAAGCTCAGCATCCCTTCTTGCCGCGCACGTCGAAGATTATCAACGCCCTCTTCGTCACTGACGACGCCGGCACCGGCGCTGTCCACATGGCCCCTGGCCATGGCGCGGACGACTACATCGCTGGCAAAGAAAACGGCCTCGACATCCTGTCTCCTGTCGATGATGCCGGCTGCTTCACCGCTGAGTGCGGTTTGCCCGAGTTCGTCGGTCAGCACGTCTTCAAGAGCAACGAAGGCATCATCGCCATCCTTGAGGGCAAAGGCGCACTCTTGGGCAACGAAAAATACGTCCACCAGTATCCTCATTGCTGGCGCTCCAAGACCCCCATCATCTTCCGTGCCGTCCCGCAGTTCTTCATTCGCATCGCCGCCTTCCGCGACGAAGCCCTGAAGGCTATCGACACCGTGAACTGGCTGCCCGCTTGGGGGCGCAACCGCATTTACGGCACTGTTGAAAGCCGTCCGGATTGGTGCATCTCCCGCCAGCGCACTTGGGGCGTCCCACTGCCCATCTTCTACGATGCCGAAGGCCAGGCCATCATGGATCACACGATTTCCCTGAAGGTCGCCGACGCCGTCGAGACGCACGGCACCAACCTCTGGTTTGAAAAAGACGACGCCTTCTGGAGCGACCTCGTCGGCCTGCCAGAGGGCAGCAAGCGCTGCAAAGACACGCTTGATGTTTGGATCGACTCCGGTTCCTCCTCCGTCGCCGTCTTGGATCGCCACCCCGAGCTTTATTGTCCTGCCGATGTCTATATCGAGGGCACCGACCAGCATCGCGGCTGGTTCCAGAGCAGCCTCATGGTCAGCGTCGCCGTCCGCGGCATCGCGCCTTACAAGACCGTCATCACCAACGGCTTCGTCGTTGATACCAGCGGCAAAAAGATCAGCAAAAGCGACCAGGGCACCGACAAAGCCGCCAAGCCCATGACCGCCGACCACTACTACAACAAGTACGGTGGCGACATGGTCCGCCTTTGGGCCGCCAGCGTCGATTATCAAAACGACGTCCCCTTCAGCGAAGAACTCTTCCAGCAAACCGGAGAGAGCTACCGCCGCATCCGCAACACCTTCCGAGTCCTCCTCGGCAATCTTCATGACCAGAAAGTGGAACAGGTTTCCAACCTGTTTCCCCAGAACGGACAGGTTACAAACCTGTCCCACTTTACTCTGATCGACCGCTGGATCCTCGAGCGTCTCCACAGCGTCCTCACCGACTGCCTTGCCGGTTACGCCGCCTACGACTTCCGCAAAGTCGTCACCACCATCACCCAGTTCGTCTCGGGCGACCTCTCCGCCCTCTACATCGACATCACCAAGGACCGGATGTACTGTGATGCCGCCGACAGCCCCCGCCGTCGCGCCACCCAGGCCACCATCCGCGAGATCACCGAGACCTTAACCAAGCTCCTCGCGCCCATCCTTGCCTACACCGCCGATGAAACCTGGGAGTTCCTCGGCCACTCTGACAGCGTCCATTTGGAAGCCTTCCCGCAGGCGAATTCACTGTTTGCCAACTCCGAGGCCACTGCCGCCGTCGAAGAGCTGCTAAAGGCCCGCGCCGTCATTCAGCAAGCCATCGAAGCCGCTCGTCAGGCCAAAAAGATCGGCTCCAACCTCGAAGCCACCGTCAATCTCACCCTCCCCGAGGCCGGCTTCACCAACCCCGTCTTCCAGGATCTGCCCACCCTCCAGGAATTCTTCATCCTCAGCGACCTCCACATCACCCGTGGTTCAGAACTGGCGGCAAGTGTCGAAGTCTGCACCAACCCCAAATGCGAACGCTGCTGGAAGCTCCTCCCGGATGTCGGCACCATCGAAGCGCATCCAACGCTCTGCGGACGGTGCGCTGAGGCGGTTTCGTAGATTCCAGTGTTACTCGAATAGATAGGTTCTGAACCAAACACCTTCCCACGAGGACCTCACCCATTTTGATCACCTCGAACTTCTCGGTGGATTCCTCATTCTGCATGATGAGATCAGCGGCAGCCTCTCATCGACGCCATCGGAAGGGAAGCCCTCGCCCGCACCTCCATCATCGGGCGGGAATTCTAAATCACATTATGTCTCGGACTTTCCGAGAAAGAACTCTCCGTGACGCTTTATCATGAAGTCCTCGAAGCCGCTGCCGTGGCTTCCGATGATCCACCTGAAAGCCTCATCGAGTTCAACGAAGGCGACTTCGACGCGGCCGCCTATGCCGCCTACGATCTCTTCGGTCCTGTTAGACCCATGGCACTGAACCTCATGTTGCAATCGCATGGTTTTTGAGAACTTTAATCGCATGCACGCCGAGACCATTCAAATAACCTTACTCAGGCTAAAAGACGGCACACGCCTCCTTCGACTAACCGAGTCAGAAACCGGCTTAGCGTTGGAGCGAGCCTTGAATCCAAATCGTCCCCTGTTGCGGCAGAAGCAGACGCTAAGGGCACTGTTTGATTCCATGCTCCAACGCGCCGAACTTCTTGCCAGCAGACGGATCGCAAAAACATTTGAAATCACCTATTTGTGACAGTTAGATTGCGCAGAAAGCTAGGCAACTTCCCCCTTTTTTGAGGTCACAGCTATTTGCATTTCTATCCATGACCGTAAATTCATCTTCAGCTCAAATGTTACCAATGGCCATGTCTGACCGGATTGTTCTAAGATTTCATTCCTTTGTTCTCCGCAGCGTTCTTGTTTGCCTGGTTTCGACTTCCGCCATTTGCCAGCAAGTCAATCTTGAATGGGTTAGCAACGATGGGAGACGAATGAAGGCGGATTTTGTTCGCTTGCAGAATGATTCCGTTGTTGTGCGAAAAGAGGGAAAGGAAATTGTCATCGAGTTCTCTCGATTGGCACCAGAGAGCGTTCAACTAGCCAAAAAAATGGCACACCCCCAAGAACAATCAAATGCCTCAAAAGGCCCCCCGATGAAGCGAACGCTCCAGGTGCCGGGCAGCAGTATAGAATTCGACCTGTGGGGGGATTCAAAGCGAAGCGTGGTGTTTTTCAACCACTCTGGACCGATGAAAGGAAGCATTGATCGGAGCATGGCCGATTATCAGGCGATCATAAACTCTGGGTGGAGTTTGGTGACTTGGAACTATCCCAAGGAAGGCGTTTTCAATGAGGTTGGCAGAACAATACAACAATGGGTTCAGGGTGGGGCACCATCTCTTCTGCTGAAAGGTTATGCATCGGCCGTGGTCAAAGAGCTTCGTTCCCAAGCAGGGATTAAGGAGTTCATTCTTGTAGGTAACTCATTGGGTGCTGGTGTCATTATGTCTGACATTCGCGACTTGAGCGATTGCCGCGTGCTGCTGATCTCACCGACCGAGATGTTCTTGCCGCCCATGAATGAATTAAAGGCAGCCAAGATGCTGGCAGTTGTGGGCCACAACGAGAAAGATAGTTTTGTGCGGTCCAAGGAAGTGCATGAATGGATTGAGAGCCACCATGCTTCATTGGAGATTTGGAAAGATCTTCCTGAAGAACACCTCATCATTGGTGAAAACTTAGCTCACCAGCGAGTTGTCCAAATGGTATCCGCCATTCTTGATGCCCAATAGATAATAGGGAGGGGTCAGGCGACATGAAAGCGGTTAAATCGAGCTTTGCAGCGCAATTTCCCCACGGGGAAATGTGTCAGGGTGCAACTGGCTGACAGATGGAACTAGCGTGACGAGAAGGCCGTGCTTCCCATCGACCGAGTCAAAGGGCGAGAAAGAACGGGGTCAGAGAAAGAACGAAGAACGGGGTCAGGGTGCAACTGGCTGACAGATTTATCTAGTCGGCCGATCTCAAGATACTTAGCTCAAGGCGTCACACAGACGAAGTCTCTCAACACGGTGAAGTCTCGTGCATTTGTGGTGAGGATTGACGAGACGGCTCCGGAGGTCTGTTCGTTGCTTGGCGCGGTTTTCAAAGCTGGCAGCAGGTAGTGCCCGGCTCCTATTAGGTCGTCTGTGATTGTCGGGGTTTGCCTATGCACACCGCTGAAGTTCACCGTCCTAACTTCCGTCAGGTCCAGCAGTTCAAAACTGCCGATGTAGGCTCCAGAGGTGGTCGTGAGCGTCACCTTCCATTTCCCTGTGTTTGCTAAAGGTGCTAACCCTAAAAACGATTATAGCAATACACCACAGAGACTCGATGGACGCAGAGATTCAGGGACTTGTGACGATTTTCGGATCAGAAAATGACTCACCCTCAAGGTGAGCGGGAAACTCTAAGTATTCCTTCTGCAAATGGTTGATCCTCTGTGTCCATCGAGCCTCTGTGGTTAATCTCATTGCTGAATTTAGGCTAACACGCTCACCACGTTGGTCGCACTCACTCCCACGAGCATTGGTAGGGCTGCGTGAGACAACCACTCGACGGCCCCGCTGATAGCCTGCAATCAGACAATGAGACAAGCTCGGCCACTTAGGGCCTTAGCAACTTTGCGGTGACTGGTTTCTGCCGGTCTCTTCTATCTTCTATCTTCTATCTTCTCCGACCTCTGGCCTCCGGTTCCCTGTTCGTAATTCTCGGTCGTGCTATTTGGCCGATTTGGCCTGAGCTTGGCTTTCTGCAGAGAGACGGGCTAGAGGGACGAGGAAGACCTCGTTGTTGGCCGCCATTTTCAGAAGGACACCATCACCTTGCAGTCCCATAAACGTGGCTTGGATGGCTTTGCCATCATTGCTGGTCCAGCTCTGCACGGCCCCCGCAGCAGGAGCTGCGGCTGCGGTCGGGGCGACCATGGGGGCTGGTCCGCTGCCGGTGAAGGCCCCCTCTTTGATCCATGTTTCCAGCGCCGTGATCTCAGCCGGTGTCAGGCGATTTTTGCCCTTGGGTGGCATGGAGTCGTCGTCGTCGTCCGGCAGCTTGCAGGAAGTAAGCAGGCTGCTTTTAGCGGGATCGCCAGGGACGATTTGGCCACCTGGTTTAATGACTTCAGCGAGCTTTTCCGGTGTGTCTAAAGCTAAGTCGCCTTTGGTTTTACCTTTGCTCACGGCATGGCAGGCATAGCATTTCTGGGAGAAGATGGATTTAATCTGAGCATACTCCACCGCATAGGCGGCGTGGGTGAAGGCGACAATGAAGGCGGCAGAAACAAGGCTTTTCATGGGAATTGGTTATCTTTAGCAAATGACTGGGTGATTTGGCAAGCGCGGTGTTGAGATTCCGTCCTTGTCAAATGCTGCACTCGGACGAGACTTGGCCTAGTTCTTTCTCTCCCCGCAGCACTCTATGCCGGAACCCAGTCTTTTCAGGCACTATCAAATCGTCCAAGATACAGAAGGCAATCACGTCGAACTGACTCGAAATGAGGAGCAGGTCAACGTGATGGCCTGTGATACCGTGCAGATGGAGTTTGTGCATTGTCATGTGCTGTTAAAGGCCCTGACGGATCGGCCTACCTTTGAAGAAAAAGGTCGTCAACTCCAGCAGATCGGACATCCGCTGCTCGCTCGGCTGACGGACTTTGGTGAAGATGAGGGCAATCCTTTTTACATCACGACCCACGTGGACGGTGAGACGCTGCAAAGTTATCTTGGACGTCAGACCATGCTCCCAAGGTGGCTGGCAATGATGCTTGCCGCGCGTGCCTTAGAGGCGGCGGAGGCTCTGGTGTCGCGGATCGATCTCATGCCTTGCAATCCTTTGGAAAGCCTGCGGTTGCTACAAATCGGGCCGCAGTCCTTGCTGGTGCAGGTAGCCGATTATCGGCTGCTCTCGAGTGGAGCCAAAAAGGTTATAGGTCTCAAAGCCGCCTTTGAAAAACAGGCTAAGCTTTTGCAAAGCTTCCTCATGGAGCAATCCGGTGGCGGGTCGACCCTGCCGGACGCAACGCTGCCGGCCGCCGACTTCAGCGAGCTGCTGAATGCTTGTTTAGAAGCGGCTGCACCAGAAAACGTCTCGGCGATTCAGAGCCTGAGGGAAGCTCTCTTTAAGCTGGTGCCGGAGAAGCTTGCCGGAGAAATTCCCGCTGCTCAAAAACCGCGTGCGCTCCTTGCCCAGCATTTGGCCAGTTACCAAGAAGTGGCGCGTGCGGTCGTGAATCGTATTCGCATTCAGAGCCAGCGACTGGACATGGCCAATCCCTACTCCATGCGTGGCACACTGACCAAGACCGGCCGCCAAGTTTTGGTGGAGCAAGTCTTGCCTGCTCGCCTTGCTCCGGCGGTGATCGCGGCAGCCTCAAAAAAGGCCTACCGGTTGGACAACAAGCGTGACTTTCCAGCCCTCATTTCGGTCGCCCTTTGGCATGAGGCTGACGGGCTCGCCTGTGTGGCTGAGGAGCTGGCTGAAGGGATCACTCTGGCAGATCTTCTCCGTGAACGCCGTGGCCTCAATGTGCATGAGACTTACATTGTCTTAGCGGGCCTAGATGGGGCTCTTTCACAATTGGAAAACTCAGATTTACAGGTCCAGCGTTTGCGCTTGGAGGATATTTATCTTCTGACCGGTTTTCCCAGTGATGATGCGCGGAGCACGAGACTGCTGCGAACCCAACTGACGGATTGGCCAGCTTTTTCCGTCGCGCTGCGTGCCCACCCCACACTCGCGGCGATGACTGGACGCGGCACGGATCCTGCCTTAATTCTGCCGCTCGCCAAAGATGGAATTAGAATCTGGAATGCTGCCTGGCTAGCATCGGTCGGCCGCTTTTTGTTAGCTCTAGAGCCAATGCCTGGAGTTTTGTCTGAAGCACCTGTGAACACACGTGAAACAGACAGTGTGGCAAGGCTTCTGGACGAGGAGCTGGCCAAAGCCCGCCAAGGTGCTGCCAGCAAACGCGGGGACTTTTTAGCGCGCTATGCTCGGATGGTGCAGCACCATGACTTGGTTAAGCCTGCTGCTGCTTCAGAGCCCCTAGAGTCTCTGAGGACCAAGGCTACACGCACACGACCCATGGGTGAGAACCGAGAGATCTCTGATCCTTTGGCGCCATTGACCACAGGCCTAGTGCCCAGCACCGAGAAGCCCTCCGTCGGTTTTGCTGAGCTGCTCTTTCGTGACACCAGTGAGGTGTCACCGGCCTCAGGGGCCGATTGGGCCAAGACAGCCGTCGATGCTCCACCGACCATTCATCCGCATGAGTCCTTGCTGCCGCCAGATGAGTTTGTTCCCTTCTGGCTGCGTGCCGCCGTTTTCATCGGCGGATCCATGGTTTTTGGCGGCATGATTGCGCATTTGTCTGGAGACGCCTCCTGGCTGAAAAAAGAAGTGAAAAAACCCGCACAAGTGATTGAGAAAACGGTGCCAAAAGCCACTCCGGTAACGCGTGCTGTCCCTGCCATTGAGCCCTCGCCTAGACCCGGTCCCGCTCCGGAAGCTCCGCAAGTGCCTGGATTAGGACTCACCCCACCAAGCGGACTCAAGAGTCAATTGAGCGGCCAATGAGGCCGATCCCAGCGCCATCAAACCTCGATTTTGGTGCATCTTACCGATTTGTATGTTTGCAATGTCTCGATTTATCGTTATGCCTCAAGCATTCTCTCTCGCTATTACAGCGACGATGAGTGTAAAACAAACACCACGATACATCCTATGAAATACGCTATCCTCGCCCTCGCTGTTGCCGGTCTCGTTTCCTGCGCTTCCAAGCCAACGCCTCCTCCGGCTCCAGCTCCAGTCATGATGAGCAAGTAAGCTGCTGGCCTTTCCTAGGCCACTGCTTTCATAGTTCAGAAGTTAACCAATCAACCCAATTCACTATGATCCGACTCCTCACCCTTACCCTTGCCTCAGCCTCTCTCCTGCTCGCGTCTTGCAGCTCGACGAAGAAAGAATGCACCAGTTGCACTGCAACAGGCAAGGAAGTTAGCAAATGCTGCAGCTCCGGCCAAAAGCACTAACTAATCCTCAAGATCACGTCGCGG
>CAMBPS010000025.1 GCA_945869675.1 Prosthecobacter debontii
GACGGCTCCGCCGGCGAAGGTGTCGCGGCTGCTGGCTTTGTGGGTGAGCTCGACGCGTTCGCCGACATTGGCAAAGACAACGGTGTGATCGCCGACGACGTCGCCGCCACGGATGGCGTGCACGCCGATTTCTTTGGGGGTGCGGGCACCGACATCGCCAAATCGGCCATGGCGGCAGTCGCTGTCATACTCGAGACCACGCACGTCGGCGAGAATCTCGACGAGGGTGCGAGCGGTGCCGCTGGGGCTATCTTTTTTTAGGCGATGATGCATCTCCAGCACTTCGAGGTCGAAGTCGGGGCCGAGCAGCTCGGCCGCTTTTCGGGTTAGCCAGAAGAGGGTATTGACTCCGACGCTGAAATTTGAAGCAAAGACGATGGGCAGTGTTTTGGCAGCCTCTTTAATACGGGCCAGTTCATCGGCTGTGTGGCCGGTGGTGCCGATGACGAGGCTTTTGCCCAGCTTCAGACATTCGCTGATCAGCTCATCCGTAAAGTGGTGGGAGGAGAAGTCGATCACGCAGTCGCTCAGGGCTAGCGCTGCAGAGAGGGAATCGCCGACGTCGATACCCGCACCGACGGTGACGCCTTGTGCATCCGCTGCTGCGATGACGGCCTGTCCCATGCGGCCTTTGCAGCCAGTCACTAATAATTTGAAGTCGCTCATAAAAAGAAGAGGTCCATTCTGGACAGTTCAAGCGCAGGTGCAAGCTCGGCGGTAAAAGGACTGCCTGAGCGGCGGTTAGGGACTGCTCGGGGTAGGCAGGGTCGGCGGTGGATTCAGCAGATCATCGGCGGCACCGCGATACTGAGCCAGAAAGCGCTCTGGCGAAATCCGGTTCAAGGGTGCATCGGCATAGCCGACACTGGGATTGATGTAGGGGCCTTCGCGAATTTCGAAGTGCAGATGCGCTAAGTATTGACCCTCCGCATTTCCGACCGTGCCGATCTTTTCCCCGCGCTGAACGAGTTGTTCAGGCTTTACGTGAAGCTCATCTAAATGGGCATAAACCGTTTGGATGACGTGGATTTTTTCTGGGGTCTCTTGATCGGGCACGCGATGGGCTAGAATGATCATTTTTCCCCAACTCGGCGCCGGAGTGCCTGCATAGACGACACGGCCAAAGCCAGCGGCAAACACGGAATCTCCGAGATCTGAGTTCAGTCCGCCGATGCCATTCAGATCGTCTCCTAGGTGGCGATTCAGGCGGAAGGGCTGCGCATTGTAGGTCAGCGCGCCGTGCTCGCTGCCCATCGGCTGATCAAAGCGCACAGCTAGAGGTAGCCGCGCAATGTCCAGTGGACTGAGGCGCAGAAACGCTGGGTCAAAGGGGCGGGGAGATGGACTCCAAGTCAGGGCAAAAATGAGTGCAATCAACATGCCAAAATAGGTCAGCTTCCAGAGAGGTTTCATGTTTTTGGCGATCAGCTCTGCCTTAGCTCGGCGGATGGGAGTTCATTATAGTGAAATCTGGATTTTGTCCTGGGATGCGAAAGCTGTTCTGTTGCTCTGAAAAAGTAACCGTATCAGCCTCACTCACCTTGAGATGAGTCAGCGCTTCCTTGCGAGGGACGATGCCCTGCTGAAGGAGTCGCCGATCTTGCGGGCTTTGAGTTCGATGACGATGCTTAAAGTTTGGCCAAAGATGTGATCACATGCAAGAGTCGGCTTTTCTTTTGAATGCGCAGGAATAGGCTGGCCTAGGATGACTAAATCTGGCATTTGTGTCGTGCAAATGTTGTTCTACGCGATCTTTTTCATCCTCCTGATGGCCCAGGTTTCGGGAGGGCTGGCGCAGGAGCTACAGGCAGTGGGGGACCTGCGCGATAAAGATGGGGAGATACCGAAGGCTAAGCTCTGGGTATCGCCTTGTGAGGAACTCTGCGCGAACCTGATCGCGGCAATCCAGCGTGAGCCCGCCATGTTGGAGATGCGGCTGGAGGATGCGTTGGTGATGCAGGAATCTTGCGCTGCAGAGCTGGTTAGCGCGGCCAAATATGCCGTCAGAGATAACCCGAGCCAAGTGAGCCTCATTTTGAGAACTGCTTTCAAGTTAGCGCCTCATAGAGCTGTAACTATCCGTGCCGCCCCTGCCTACCAGCGCCTAGTTTTGCCTAGGCCTGTGGTGCAGGAAGAAGTGCGTCGTGCTGAGCTGCCTGTGGGTCAGACGTTTCACAAACAAGATAAAGCACGTCTCGCCGCTGAACTTGGCGATAGCAGCTCTCGGCTAGAAATACGTCGCGCAATTCTGCCTGAGTTGAGATCTGAGTTTGAAGTGCGCCGCGCTGAACTTCCCTCAGGTCCCAGGCTTCAGCTAAAAACGAATAAAGGGCGCTGAAGCCGCGTTTCAGTTAGCTGACTTAAAACTTCAGTTCCTCCTTCAAAATCATCCTAGCGGCCTGGGCCACGTCTTTGTCGCCGCGACCGGATAGATTGACGATGATGACTTGGTCCTTGCCCATGGTTGGGGCGACTTTGGTGACTTCAGCGATGGCGTGGCTGCTTTCTAAGGCTGGGATGATGCCTTCGATCTGAGAGAGATCCTGGAATCCAGCGAGCGCTTCGTCATCGGTAGCGTAGTGATACTCCACGCGCTTCATATCGTGCAGCCAGGCGTGCTCGGGGCCGATAGCGGCGTAGTCGAGACCTGCGCTGACGCTGTGGGTGAGCTCGATCTGGCCGTCGTCATTGGCTAAAAGCCAAGTCTTGGTGCCTTGAAGAACGCCAAGGCGACCGCCCTGGAAGCGGGCGGCGTGGCGCTCAGGGACAATGCCGTCACCACCAGCTTCCACGCCGATCATGCGCACATTGGGGTCTTGGAGAAACGGGTGGAAAAGGCCGATGGAATTGCTGCCACCGCCGACACAGGCGACGAGTAGATCAGGCAGTTTACCCTCGCGCTCCAGAATTTGCTGGCGCGACTCCACCCCGATGATGCGGTGGAAGTCCCGCACGATCATGGGAAAGGGGTGTGAACCAAGAGCGCTGCCAAGGATGTAGTGGGTGCTGTGGACATTGGTCACCCAGTCACGCATGGCCTCATTGACGGCCTCTTTTAAAGTTGCCTGACCAGCCGTGACGGCCACCACTTTGGCTCCGAGAAATTTCATGCGCGCCACATTCAGCGCCTGGCGCTCCATATCGACCTGTCCCATATAAATGGTGCAATCGAGTCCAAAGCGCGCGCAGACTGTGGCCGTGGCCACTCCATGCTGGCCAGCGCCAGTTTCAGCGATGATGCGTTGTTTCCCCAAACGCTGAGCGAGTAGTGCCTGACCTAGGGCGTTGTTGATTTTATGGGCACCTGTATGCAGTAGATCTTCACGTTTCAGATAAATTCGGGCACCACCGAGTTTTTGCGTCCAGCGTTCGGCAAAATAGAGCGGTGTCGGGCGTCCGACGTATTCATGCAGCAGACGATTCAGCTCCGTTTGAAAAAGCGGATCGGCTTTGGCGCGCTCGTATTCTTCAGCCAGTTCATTCAATGCCGACATGAGTGTTTCTGGCACAAACATGCCTCCGTAGCGACCAAAGTGGCCGTGTTTGTCGGGCATTACAGGTAGAGGAGCAGCAGTAGCGGTCATGTCGAGAGGGTTATCTAGAACAGAATACGCCGGAAGGCAACGCTAGGACACAAACGGCTTGCACGATTGATGTCGTGCCCTTTTGGTAGCGACCGAATGGAGATCCTCGCCCTCAATCTGCCTGACCTAGGCGGCACTTTGGAAAGTGCTCAGCGTTTTGTGGGCGGCCAAGGCCTAAGCGCATGGGGCATGGTCATCGTAGCCTTTCTGGCTGGGCTAGCTGTAGCCCGTGGCATCGTGGGGCAGATTCTCACGATGATCAGTCTGAGTCTCTCGGTGCTGGCTGCCATGTATGTCTTCCGGCACCGGACAGAGCTTTTTGGTGCCTATGCTCAGAACATAAGCACGGACACTTTACTCATGCTGTCAGGCGGTGTCGGGTTATTGAGCTTTTTTTTAGTCAAAGGTTTGGTCAATTTTGCGGCGGGTTTGGGACTGCTTTCATTCTTGGCCAGCATGACGGGCTGGAAGGCAGGAATCCTCAGTCTGTTGCCGTCTGGGGTCTTTGTCTGGCTTTCCACCACGGTGCTGCGCCTTGTTGGCAGCGTTTATGGTTTGGAAAATGCGTCTATTGACCAATTGGGACGCGGCGCCAAGAGTGATCTCGGCGCATGGATTGAAGAGATGTCGCAAAAGATCGACCGGACCTCCATCGGAAAGATCACCGAGCAACTGGACCCCTACGATGTCCGTGCTACGGCGAATCTGTCGCGGCTGCTCATACTCTGGCCGGATGGCCGTGTCTGGCAGCAGCTCGCGGCGCGCGGACCTGAGACCGTGAACGTTCTGAATCATCCTGCAATCATTGCTCTTGGAGCTGATGAAAAGGTTAGGCAGGCCATTGGGCAGCAAGATTTTGCCGGCTTAATGCAACTTCCGCAGGTGGAAGGAGCCGCCTCGAATCCGGAGCTGGAGCCGTTCTTTAAAGGTCTAGCTCTAGAGAAGGCCATGGACAGCATCGTTTACCAGAGACGTTAATCACCCAATCGATGGATGGCTCGGGTCGCTCATGCGTCAGAAAACGTTCCCCCTATGTCTGAAAAAGTCATACCCTTGACCGTCACCTCGCGTCGCCTACTTCAATTTGCTTACGCGCATTGGCGAATGGCACTATTGCAGCTCACGCTTGCCCTGCTAGGCACCAGTCTGATCATTGTCTTTCCAGGCGTGGTGCAGTGGTTTGTCGATGACATTATTCCAAACAAAGACATTCCCGGCATCTGGCGTGCCGGGGCACTGGCCTGCGGAGCTTTTTTTCTGCGAGAGCTTCTATTTTATGCGCGCACTAGGGTAAACAGTATCTTTGAGCAGCGTATGATCTTTGACCTGCGTGGGCAACTTCACCGGAAGATTGCTAGGCTGCCACTAGCATGGTTCGATAAACAAAGCACGGGTGATATTCTGACGCGTATGGCGGATGATGTGCCTGCCACACAGAGGGTGATTTTGGAAAGCATTGAGCAGGGTTTTACCTCCGTCCTTCAGATCATCATCGCAGGAGTCGTCATGTTTTATACAAATCCTCAATTTGCGTTGATCGTCATGATCCCCACGCCGTTCATTGCTGCTGGCGGTTGGCTCTTTGCGCGCTGGATCGCACCGCGGGCCAAGATAGCCCGGGAAGCCAGTAGCCACTTGAACTCACAGCTTCATGATACCATCACGGGCATTCGCCAGGTGAAAAGCTACACGGCCGAAGATACCAAGCAGGAGGACTTTAATGTGGCCAGCCATACCCTGCGTCGCTCGCAACAGCGGCTGATGACGGCCTGGGCAGTGTATAATCCGTTGATGGGATTTTTTGGCAGCTTTGGTCTGGTATTGCTTTTATGCATGGGCGCTTACGGTGCCATTCAAGGACAAATCACGACAGGGGAGTTGTTTAAATTCATCTTTCTGCTCGGCTTTTTCTTTGAGCCAATCGCCCGTCTTCATGGGGTGAATCAGACTATCGTGACTGGCTTAGCCAGTGCGGAGCGTGTCTTTAAAGTGCTGGATCAGGAAGGTGAAGAAGATCTGGAGAAAGGCCTCGTGCTGCTGCGCGCGAAAGGTGCCATTGAGTTCCGCGATGTGACCTTTGGCTACAACCCAGAAAAGCCCGTTGTTCAGGGCCTCAATCTGCAAGTGTTGCCAAAGCAAACGGTAGCTATCGTGGGTGCGACAGGGTCTGGGAAGTCCACCCTGTTTCAGTTGCTCACGCGTTTTTATGATCCGCAGTCCGGTAGTATCACGCTGGATGACCATGTGATTACCGATTACAGTCGGGTGTCTCTGCGTGACTCTTTGGCCTATGTGACACAGGATGCATTCTTGTTTGCTGGAACGGTCCGGGATAATCTGCGTCTCGGTAATGCTGCTGCTAACGACGAGCAGATGTGGCAGGCCCTGGATCAAGCCTGTGCCGCCGAGTTTGTACTGCGCAATCCAAGTGGCCTCGATGCCCAGGTCGGTGAGCGCGGCGTGATGCTCAGTGGCGGGGAACGGCAGCGTATTGCTATGGCCCGTGCTTTTCTCAAAGATGCTCCCATCCTTCTCCTAGATGAGGCCACAAGTGCCGTGGATACCAAGTCTGAGAAGTTGATCCAGCAAGCCCTGGAAAAACTTCGCCAAGACCGCACCTGTCTTGTGATTGCTCACCGCTTAAGCACGGTGGTCAGTGCTGACGCGATTTACGTCATGCGTCAAGGTGTGGTTTTGGCGCATGGTCGTCATGAAGAACTCATCCAAAATTGTCCTTATTATCGTGAGCTAGCTAGCCTAGCACTTCTGTAACCGATGGGTTTGGGACACTCTGTGATTGCAGTGCTCAGAATGCCACACTAAATCACATCATCATGCCTGATACGTCACATCCTCTCGAGCAACTCCGCCAAGAAGCCTGGATTGGCGATGCGGTCCTGGAACTCTATGTGCGCAGTTATGTCCTGCGTGAGGTTGGTATTGTGGATGCTGCCATGAAGACGCGTTTTACCTGCAATCAGTTTCTCAACTGCTTCGGCAACCCTACCAAGGTGGAGGCAGACATTGGTTTGGTCTATGAGCGGCAAGGCCTAGAGGCAGCCTTTTCATGGATTCGAGAGCATCTTGAGCCTCTCTTCAAGAAGCAAGAATCCAAGCGAATTCCCGCGCGGAGGTAAAGGTTCGCTTGCTGAAATCTAAAGATAATTTGATACACTCAATGCTTGTCGGGATTTTTGATTGATGTCTGCTTTTCACCTGCAAGATCTTTTAGTTCAAGCTGCCGCTCAGTTTCCAGAGCGGACGTTTTTGTTTCAGAATGAGATTGTTATCACCTATGCACAGGCGGCGCGTAAGGTGGATCATCTTGCTTCTGGGATGCTGGCCCGAGGTGTTCGTGCTGGGGATCGGATCCTGATAGTGATGGAGAATCGGGTGGAACTCCCACTTCTGACGTTGGCAGCGATTCGGATTGGCGCGGTTTTTTCTGTGCTGACGGCGCAGATCACGGCGGAGTCATTTCAGCGTATTGTCGGTCAGTGTGAGCCTGCTTTGGTTGTCCTCGAGGCTCGCCGACCAGAACTTCGGGAGGGCTTGCAGGCGGCGGTTGTTTGGCTGGATGGTGAGCCTGCGGCGCGCGACCATTCCTACGAGGCATTCGAGCAGGGCGAACGGACAGAAATTCCTCTTTCTGGTGGCGGAGATGCGTTGGCCTTTCTTGTGTTCACTTCTGGATCAACTGGGATGCCACGCGGGGTCATGTTGAGTCATGCAAATGTCGGCTTTGTGACGAAGGCGATCATGCAGAGACTGAATTATCAAGAGACAGATCGTCTGGCGCTACTGTTACCGATGTCTTTTGACTACGGCTTCTATCAAATTTTTTATGCGCTGATGTCTGGTTGCGCTGTGTTTATCGGCCGCCCTGAGATGGTTGGTCCGGAGCTGCCGCGCATCCTAGCGCGGCACGAGATCACCATCGTTCCAGGTGTGCCCACGCTCTTTGCAGGCTTGATTAAAATGCAGTCCTATCGTCCTGCGATGCTGCCGCATTTGCGCTTGCTGACCAATACGGGAGATCATCTGCCCTTGCCGCACATCCGTCAGCTTCAACAGCTCTTTGCTGCTGCGCGGATCTTCCCGATGTATGGTCTCACTGAATGTAAGCGGGTTTCGATTCTACTGCCGGAGGAGATCGATGCTCATGAAAACAGCGTGGGTTGTGCGCTGGATGGCACTGAAGTCTGGGCGGAGTCGCCGGAAGGTCAACGATTACCGCCTGGAGAGGTAGGTGAGTTCATGGTTAGTGGCCCCAATGTCAGTCTTGGCTATTGGCGAGCGCCTGAAGAGACGTCCAAACGTTATCGCACCTTAGCAAACGGCAGTCGTCTGCTAGCAACGGGCGATTATGGTGCTGTCGATGCAGAGGGCTTTTTGCATTTCCATGCGCGCAGTGATTTCATGATCAAACATCGCGGCCATAGGATGAGCCCCGTAGAGATCGAGGAGGCGGCTTGCCGATCCCCACGGATTACTGCGGCTGGTTGCATCAAGGACGAGACCCAAAACACACTTTGTCTGTTCCTCGCTTGCCATGGAGATCAGCCAGATGACGCTGCGCTGTTCACAGAGTTAGCCCAGCACTTGGAGCGTGCAAAACTGCCGGATCGTCTCATCTATCTTGCTGAATTACCGCGCACAGCGAACCAAAAGGTAGATCGTAAAGCCCTGCGCGCCCTTCTCACTCAAGAGGCATGAATTCGACTCTTGCCAATCAGATCGTTAAAAGGCACGGCACGCCCTTGTATGCCTATGATTTAGCGGAGGTGAGTCAGCGTGCCGCTGAGTTGGCTACGGCTTTACCTGCAGGTGCTAGTGTTTGTTATTCGTTTAAAGCCAATCCGCTGCCAGCTTTGGCCCGTCGAGTGCGTGAGTCGGGTGGGCGTGCTGAAATCACCTCAGAAGGTGAGCTGGCGGCTGCCCAAGCAGCGGGCTTTGCTGGTGAGCAAATGCTTTTCGGGGGTCCAGGTAAGACGAGGACAGAGATTCAGCTAGCCCTTGAAGCAGGCGTGCGCCAATTTTCAGCGGAGTCCTTCCGCGACTTGTCCGTTCTCTCTGAGATGTGTGTGAAAGCGCAAGTGACGGCAGAAGTTTTGCTACGGGTCAATCCGTCCGAAGCCCCGGATGCGCGACTCGCCATGACAGGGATCGAAAGTCAGTTTGGTTTTGAAGAGTCTTTATTGCTAGATCCAACAGCAAGCGAACAGCTAACTTTACCCCGGTTAAGCGTCATCGGTATTCATATCTATTTTGGCACCCAGGTCGCTGGTGTGGACGCTCTAGTTACAAATACGCGCCGTGCTTTGGCCTCTGCGGAGCGTGTGCAGCAGGCTTTGGGAGCTGAATTTAAAATCGTCAATGTCGGTGGTGGTTTTCCCTGGCCTTACGGCAATGATCATGCTCGACCTAACCTCGATGGATTGCGGGAAAAGCTAGATGAGGTCTGGCTTCAGAGTCCTTTTGCTACTCAGGGCGTGCAGCTTTGGTTTGAGGCTGGGCGCTACTTGAGTGCTAGCAGTGGGTGGCTCATTGCTCAAGTTCTGGAGGTGAAACGCCTGCCGTCGAAGACCTTTGTGATTCTTGATACAGGGATTCATCATCTCGGTGGTATGGCTGGGTTGGGTCGCGTGCCACGTGCAGGGGTGACGATCTTGAATCTAAGTCGTGATGTTTCTGCGGAACCTCTGATGATCGCTGATGTTGTCGGTCCACTCTGCACTCCTTTGGACAGCTTGGCGCGAGGTTTAAAGATCCCTGCGGTTGAGTCAGGAGATCTCATTGGCATTCCCAATGTGGGGGCTTATGGACTGACCGCGAGCTTGTTGGCCTTTCTGAGTCATCCGCCGCCGATTGAGGTGACGCACGAAAAAGGCCGCGAATGTGAAGCTTGGCAATTACGTCATGGTCATGCACAAATCTCTGCCTAAGATTATCTTTTCATGCCAACCACTGAATCACGCCTTCTGGATCTTCTCCGCCCTTTTCTCCGTTTCTTGCCGTCGGATCAGACTCTAGCCATGGATGCCGAACTGGGTAAGCTGGGGCTGGATTCCTTGCAATCCATTGATCTCTTGATGGCTCTCGAGCAGGCGTTTGAGGTGAAGATTCCTGATGAAAAAATCACCGTGGAGTCCTTTGCGACACCGGCCCATTTGTTGGCGCTCGTTGCTTGAAGATCAAAGACCCCAGTCGCCTTCAGCCATGACGCTTCGAATTTCGTGGCGTTTGAACTCATCCGGTAAAGAGTAAAAATGATTCACGGCTTCCTCCCGCTGATAGGCATAGGAGACGCCAGCCCAGGGATCTTCGTGCGGAAACGCGGCTAGGCTGATGAATGGCCACCATTTGCCATGGGTTGCAGGTGATTTCCTGATCAAATGGCCAACCATCACTAGCAGCTCGCGGTTTGTTTCCTGAGTGGTGAACCAGTCCACAACCGTCCAGCTCGATAAGCCTTTGACGAATTTTTGGGTCAGCATGAGATAGCTACTCAGGCGGCCCTGAGCATCGACGATGCCGATGAAATGGTGCTCTCTCATGGGTGATGCGGCATACCAGCGCAGGTAATCTGGCGTCACATGCTTTTGCAGAAACTTTTGCGAGCGTGTAGAATCCATGGAATGAACACGGTGCAGGTCGGTCGTGATTTCGCGACCATTAGGCAGAGTTAAGCCATTGGAATTTATTAAGCCTGCTAATCTAGCCAAAGAAATGCCTCTGATAATCAAGCTTCGGCGAATTTGAGTGCGTGAAGTCCAGCCCCAGCGATGGAGTAGCTTCTGTACCTCTGGACTTGGTGTGGTATCCACGAGCAAAGCTGAACTGCTCTGGCGCTGGAGCATCATGCCCATGGCGAGTGCAGCATTGCGGTGTTCTTTGGCGACGGCCCAAGTCGTGGCGATGAGGGCTGGGATTTGCTTCCCTAAAGTATCCTCATAAAAGGTGGGAATGACGCCGAGGTAACCCACGATCGGTCCTGCATCACGCAATACCCAGCCTCGGCAAGAGTGTGCGTTGGCAAAAGGGTTTTCGTCCCACCAGTAGGCCATGCGTCTGAGCCACTGTTCGGTGTCACATGCTCCTTCTCCCCTAAATTGAGTCATCAGAAACGGCACCAACTCTGCACGAGAGGAGGAGCTGTCTTGAAAGGGTTCAAGTTGGGCAGGCATTCATGCCTTTTAGGCCGAGAAGAAAGGATTTCCAATAAGAAATCAGATCGTGGGTAGCTTCCATTGACCACGCATGGGTCGGTGTTTCATGAGTTCATTGGCAGCAATGTCATCTCCAAAGTTTTCTGTCTCAGGGTTCCAAGTGAGAGGACGCTTGGCGCGCAGGCAGGCGGAGGCAAGCTGTGGCAGAGTGTCGCTGCGGACAGAGGTTTCGATGCCACAGATGGCTTGGGTCTTACCTCGGATGGCATCGACAAAATTGCGGGTGTGTTCCAGGCTTTCCTGGAGCTTGATGGGCATGGTGCCGACTTTATTTTGTGGGTCTCGGAGAATGGCTTCGTCACTGGCCTGAATCATGCCTCTACGAACATGGAGCCAAGCCTTGTCACCGATAAAGCGTGTTCCATGAGAGATATCAGCGCTTTCGTTGGCAAAGAGTATGGGAGCCGCTGAGGCGTACTCGAAGCGCAGGTTCCAGCTAAGAACAGCGTCACATCCACCATCTTTTGGATATTCGGCACTGCCTTCGACCTTGATGGGTCCAGTAGCATCTGAACCACTTCCCCATTGAGCGATGTCGAGATGGTGAATGCCCCAGCAAGAGATCATGCCGAGTGAAAAGTTCGTGATGTTTTCATGATTATCGCGCTTTAACTTGTCGGCATGAAAGGGGGTCATGGGAGCTGGGCCTACCCATCGCTCCCAATCGATGAAATCGGGCACTGGTTGTTCTGACCAAGTGGGTGTTGTTTTACCGCCGGGGACGCCCACTTGGATTTCTTTGAGTTTTCCGAGGCGTCCATTCTGCGCTAATTCAGCTGCCCAACGGAATTTTAAATCGGAGCGCTGCTGGGTGCCGAATTGAAAGACGATCTTCATTTTCCGAACAGCCGCACGCACTACCTTTGCCTCTTCGATAGACATGGCCATGGGTTTCTCGTGGTAGATGTGCTTTCCATTTAAAATGGCATCTGCTGAGGGAATGCTGTGCCAGTGGACTGGTAGGGCCATGAGCACGGCGTCAATAGCTGGGTTGCGGTTGAGCTCGCGGAAGTCGCTGTAGATCTTGGCGTCCGCGCTGCCGTAGCGCTCTTTGAGGTGACCTTGTGCACGGTCGAGGTTGTTTTGATTCACATCACAGAGAGCTACCACGCGCACGTCGTTGTGATTTAGAAAGGCTCTCATATCTCCGGTGCCTTGTGCGCCGCAACCAATCACACCGAGAGTGATTTTATTCGATGGAGCAGTTTCGGAGCGCAGCAGTCTTGCTGGAACAAACATCGGCGCGATACCTGTGGCGAGGATAGTTTTGAGTGAGGAGCGTCGGTTCATGCTCTTAGAACGACGATATTCGGGTGCCTTTCTCGGACATTTACTGTGCCAAATCGGTCTTCGTGACATTTTGTGGATTGCCTTTTCTCAAAGTTTTGCGGATAGACTCTGACATGGCTTGGAGATTTGATAAGGCAATCATTCGCGGAGAACTCGACAACACAGAGCGGGGACGTTTGCAGCTCAGGCTGGAGATTATTGGTTATCATGAGCCCATCTGTCTGGATCTCATCGGCGATGCCTGGAGAGACGTGGCTGGCAGTCGTTTGAGCTTTGTGAATCCCAGTCCCGAGCCGCAGGCTCTAATGCCGCCCTTTTTAGCACTGCAAGCAGGCGTAGTGGGAGACGTCACCGCTTCTCGTAAAGTGCGGGTCTTTACGGTGCCTCAAGATGAGTGGCTCATGGCGTATCAGGAAAATCGTATTCAGGATGTGCCTACGGAGTGGTGGAACAGTCTTTATTTGGAATGGTTCACTCCCGCCTTCGGGAGGTGTCTTGTAGAGAGTGCGGATTTTGAGATCATCGTCCATGAACATGCCTGGGAGATGGATGAGGACGAAGAGGCAGCCCAGAAAATGGCTAACATGCATGCCATGCGCGAATACCTCGCCGACGTCATCCAGAGGCAAGAATCTTCGGACGATGATGAAGAGGAATCATTCACCGAAGAAGCCTGGGAGGAGGAGCTGAAAGCCTCTGATCGCCTCAATGATGCGAACATGGAAGCAATCGACAAGTATGAGGAAGATGAGGATCAAGAGGAGAAAATTGCCTTTGTCATGGGATGGGATCACATGATCGAGGACATGGCTGATGCTCAGGAGGGCATTGAACCCTCTGAAAATGATAGCGAAGACAAAAAGCGCCGCCGTGAATGGGTGGAAGCCATGAATATAGCAGCGACGGAGGACGTGCTCAAACTTGAGGATGAAGATCACGAAGCTGTCACAGATCATCCACTCGTCGTGCGAGCTAATAATTTTATCCATCGTATTCTTGATGATGTGGAGGAAGCTGGCATTTCTGAAGATCGGGGAAAATCGGCAGAGCATCCGCTAGACCGCTTCATTTCCAATAGCATGAACATCATGGGAAAACTTGCTGGGGCGCTCAGCGGTCGGCGGACTTCAGACATTGAGGTCGAGGCTGGCTATATTTTAGCGATTGCCAAACGCTGTCTGAACTGGGCTAATGAAGCTCTCAGTGCCACTCAGGATCTGCTGGCTACTCCTGAGTATTCTTCTCATCATGAGATGATTAAAGGCTGGCGAGCAGAATTGTTTGGCTTGCGTGAGGGGCTTACCGATTTGCGCCAGGAAATGAGGGGTCTATGAATTGAATGTGAAAAACAAAAAGAATCTGGTTTTAGGCATCGACAGAGGCCTGAGAATCGAGTGATGTAGATCCCGTCATGACTCAGCAGCAACGCGAAGCCCTATTCGACATTTTAGCCCTCTCCATTTACGCCGATGCCCACATCTCCCTAGCTGAGGAGGATCTGGTGCAAAACGCTTTCGTTAAAAAAGGCTGGAAGTCGGAGTATCCCAAAAATCTCTTCATTGAAGAATCCTTTGCCCGGGCACGCGAGGCCGCAGAGAGTGATGAAGCCGTTTTTGAGTATCTGAACGAACGCGCCGAGGTCTTCACAACACAGGCAGCTCAGAAAGAGGTCACTGATATCGTGAAAAAGATTCTCGAAAGTGACGGCATGACCGAAGATGAAAATGAGTTCTTCAGCCTTCTATCTCAGTCATTGCCGCGTCCGAAGTGATTAGTGGATACTACCTGTCCAGATTTTAGTCTTCTGATTTTCTAACGTCTCCAGATTCAAGCTTGTTGTAGATTTCACCTCGGCTGTTTCGCCACGGATGTCTAGGTTCAGCCCAGCTTTCAGGTGGTCTTGATCCAGCCAGTAGCGCAAGCGCACGTTCTTTGAGGTTTGCGCGCCGATTTCTGGCGGCTTTTCTGGTGCCAGAATAAAGGGTGGAACCTCTTGGCCTTCAGTGGTGAGTAATTTCACATCGGGCGGCTGAAGGATCAGCGGACGAGGGCTGGCATTTTGATAACGCAGCTCAATGTCCAAGCGGGCGTTCCCGTAATCGCGCTCCAAAAGGCAGCGATGAATCACCAGTGCTGGGGTAACTGCGGAGGCATCAATGGGCTGTGGATCGCCCTCAATGGAGGGTTTATCCGTGAGAACCCAAATCGCTGCACCTGTGCCGAGCACGAGGAGCAGCCAGACTTCAAAGCGTTTGAGGAATTGCATCTCCTCGGGTCGCTCGATGCGGGTGAAAATGCAAACATGAATGTGAGTGGAAAGTGTGTGATCGATTTTTAAGCTTTCAGTTTCCCGCTTCTCGTCTTCATTCACACCATGGCAAACATCGTTCTCGGCATCACTGGCTCCATCGCCGCCTACAAGGCGGCGGACATCGCCAGCCAGCTCACCAAGGCCGGTCATCAGGTCACTTGTGTTCTAAGTAAAGGTGCCGTGGAGTTTGTCACACCGCTCACCCTGGCAACGCTTTCGCGTCGCCCAGTGATCACCGATCTCTTTGCAGAAAAGGAAGGCTGGCAGCCTGGTCACATTCAGCTCGCCGATGAGGCTGACCTGCTTCTCATTGCTCCGGCCTCGGCGAATGTGCTGGCGGCTTTGGTCCATGGTTTCGCTAATGATGCGCTGACCGCCATTGCACTAGCCACTCGCGCGCCCATTCTTATCGCTCCAGCCATGAATGGCAAAATGTGGCTGCACCCCGCCACCCTGCGGAATGTCGAAATGCTCAAAAGCTGGGGCGCGCAATTTGTGGATCCGGCGGAAGGTTTGCTTGCCTGTGGTTACGAGGGCGTCGGTCGGCTGGCGCCGGTGGAAGAGATCGTGGCCAAGGCCCTAGCGGTATTGAGGTAACCGGAGACATCCGATCCACTCAAAATACCCGCCTTTCTTCTGTAAATGTCGGCTTTCTTGTGGATGCTGTGAACCAGCCAATCCATTTCTTTCGTTTCTCTATTATGCCCAACGGACCTCTTTCAACCAAACTCTTCGATCTCGCTAAACAATACATCCCTGGCGGTGTAAACTCGCCTGTGCGGGCTTTTCGTAATGTCGGCGGTGATCCCTTTTTTGTTCGTCGTGCTAAAGGCTGCCGCATCTGGGATGTCGATGGTCGTGAGATGATCGACTTTGTCGGCACCTGGGGGCCAGCAATTCTCGGTCATGCACCACGTCCAGTGATTGAAGCGATTCACAACGCTGCTAAAGAAGGTGTTAGTTTTGGCATCCCAAATCCTTATGAAGTCGAAATGGCTCGTACCATCTGTGAGTGGGTGCCATCCATTCAAAAAGTCCGCATGGTCAGCAGCGGAACCGAGGCCACCATGTCAGCTATTCGGCTTGCACGCGGATTTAGTGGCAGGGATTGGTTGGTCAAGTTTGATGGTTGTTACCATGGTCATAGTGACAGCCTCCTCGTCGCGGCAGGCAGTGGGGCCTTAACGCACGGCAATCCCGATAGTGCCGGAGTGCCGCGTGCCTTTGCTGAACTTACGAGCGTGCTTGCCTTTAATGACGAAGTCGCTCTTGAGGAACTCTTTGAAAAAAAAGGTCACGAGATCGCTGCACTCATCGTCGAGCCCTATCCGGCCAATGCAGGCCTCATTTTACCGAAGCCTGGCTTCCTGCAAAAGTTGCGGGATATCACCACGAAGTACGGAACCGTGCTCATTTTTGATGAGGTCATGACCGGCTTCCGCTTGGCTAAAGGCGGCGTGCAGGAGCTTGAGGGCATCACGCCTGATTTGACCTGCCTCGGCAAAGTGATCGGTGGCGGTCTTCCTGTCGGTGCCTTTGGGGGTCGTGCAGACATCATGGACTACTTGGCCCCGCTGGGTCCCGTTTATCAGGCTGGAACACTCAGCGGTAATCCGGTGGCACTAGCAGCAGGCCTAGCACAGCTGCATGAACTTGATAAGCAACAGGGTTACAAGCACCTTGAAGTTATCGGTAAAGTGATGGAGGACGCCGTGCTCGACATCCTGAAGAAGAAGGGTCTCGGTTATCGCTGGTATCGTAAAGGCAGCATGTTTTGTCTCTTCTTCACGGAGAAAGAAGTCCACAATCTCGAAGACGCCAAGACCGCTGATCTCGCCGCCTTCCGCAAGTTCTTCCATCACTGCTTGGATAACGGCGTGTACTTTGCGCCCAGCCAATTTGAGACCGGTTTCATTAGCCTCGCCCATGAAGAAACTGACATGGAACGCACGGCGGAGGTGGCCGCTGCGGCGCTGGCGGCTTTGTAAAAAGATCGTGCTGAATGAGAATCAGTAGGATACATTTTTTCATGCCCCAACTCACTATTAACCTTCCCGAGAACGTCATGCCTTGGTTAGCTCGTCAGGCGGAGAGTGAAAACACGACTCCAGAGAGTTACCTCGTTTCTTACGTTATCAGCCGCAGCCTATGCCAGGAGGAGAAAGAACCCGCCTACGCAGATCCTGCTCAAAAGCAGCTTGAAGAAATGTTGCTAGAGCGGGATCAGGGGCCATTCATTCGTATCACTGACTCCAAGGCGCTTAGAGAGAGGGTCATGGCAAAAGCGCTGGCTAGAGTCAAGCAGACGACTGTGCATGCATAACTGTGGTTACGAACTCCACCCTGATGTCGAGTCAGTCGATTTGGAGGACATTGCTTCATACATCGCCCAAGAAAACCCTGTCGCTGCAGATCAGGTAACGAAAGCGATCATCGAGACATTTGACCTTCTCGCCAAGCGCGCTCGGATGGGCACAGAATACCATCCCATCCGTCGAGTCCTTCGCGGCATCCGCATGTTCACCGTCACTGACTACCCGAACTACCTCATCTACTATCGCCCATTGCCGGAGGCTGCAGGTGTCCGTATCCTTTATTTCCTGCATGCTGCTCGTGACAGTGCTACTTTCGTTCAAGATCACCAACGTCAGTGACTCAATTCATCCTATATGTCCACACCCCGATTCGCCGTCGCCCAGCTTGATGAAATCACCCCTGTTCCTTGTCCTTGTGGGCAGGCAAGACGTGCTTTTAATGAGCCATGGAACACACTCGCCACCGTGCATCTCACGGACATTCATGCAGATAGTAAAGCCCATTATCACCAGAAGATGACGGAGATTTACATTGTCTTAGAGGGCGAAGGTTACCTCGAAGCCGATGGCGAGCGAATTCCTCTGAAACCTATGACCTCGGTCATGATCCGCCCAGGCTGTGTGCACCGTGCTGTTGGGAATCTCAAGATCATCAATGTCCCCATGCCACCTTTTGACCCTGCGGATGAGTTTGAGGTGTAACGCATCATGAAAGAACTTTATACCAGCACGGATTCCAGCCGCATCGGACTTTGTCAGTCGGTTCTGGAGTGTGCCGGGATTGCGTCTTTTGTCCAAAATGAGAGCTCACCTTGGCTGGGCAATATGATGTCGCCAGCGGTGCAGCCGACGCTTTGTCTGATGGATGATAGTCGCTATGAGGAGGCGGTTGAACTTTTGAAGCCCTATCAAGAAAGCTCAGGGATCGAATCGATGGAGTGGACCTGCACAAAGTGTGGTGAAAGTAATCCAGCGAGCTTTGACGTCTGTTGGCATTGCGAGGCAGAGAAGCCTGAAAACTTAAGGGCTTTGGACTCCTAGGGATCGTATTGTCTTCCTGCATGTCACCCTTCCAACTCAATACCGAATACGCGCCCGCAGGTGATCAGGCGCAGGCAATCGAGAAACTGGTGAAATCCATCCGTGCGGGAAATCGGCACCAGACATTGCTTGGCGTCACAGGTTCGGGGAAGACCTTTACGATGGCCAACATCATCGCGCAGATTGGTAAACCCGCGCTGGTGTTTTCTCATAACAAGACGCTCGCGGCTCAGCTCTATTCGGAGTTTAAAAATTTCTTTCCCAACAATGCGGTGGAGTATTTCGTGAGCTATTTCGATTACTACCAGCCTGAGGCGTACATCGCGCGCACCGACACCTACATTGAAAAGGATTCTGCGGTCAATGATGAGATCGAGCGCTTGCGCCTCTCCAGTATGGGCGGGCTGATCACTCGTAAGGACGTGATCGTAATCGCCAGTGTCTCTTGCATTTACGGTTTGGGTTCGCCTGAGGATTATGAGGGCATGATGCTGCCGCTGCATGTCAGTCAGCAAATGTCACGTGAGACACTGCTCACGCGTCTGGTGGATATGCTGTATGAGCGCAATGATGTGCAGCTCAAGCGCGGCACCTTTCGTGCGCGTGGAGACGTGGTGGAGGTTGTGCCTGCTTATCTAGACGATGAGGCCATTCGCATCGAGTTTTTTGGCGATGAGATTGATCGCATCAGCGCGGTGGATGTGCTCACTGGAACGGTCACCTTGAAGATGCCTGGTTATACGATCTTTCCGGCTAAACAGTTCGTGACGCCTGGAGATAAGCTGAAGAAAGCCATCGTCAAAATTCGGGAAGAGATGACCGAGCGTGTGGCTTGGTTTGAACAAGAAGGCAAATTACTGGAAGCGCAACGTCTGCGGATGCGCACAGAGCACGACATCGAGATGATGCAGGAGATGGGTTTTTGTCAGGGGATTGAAAATTACAGTCGCCATCTTACCGGCCGTGAGCCTGGGGCCACGCCCGGAACATTGTTAGATTTCTTCCCCGACGACTTTCTTTGTCTCGTTGATGAAAGTCATGCCACCATTCCACAGATCGGCGGTATGTATGAAGGAGATAAGTCACGCAAGACTGTGCTCGTTGACCATGGCTTCCGATTGCCCAGCGCGCTGGATAATCGTCCGCTGAAGTTCCCTGAGTTCATGGAGGCAGTCGGCCAGATGGTTTACGTCAGTGCCACACCCGCACGTTTTGAGATCGAGAATAGCGTCGTGGGAAATGCCGGATACATTCCGCATCAGAGAGAGCGTATCGGTGATCAGGAAGGTGTGCCCGCTGCGCTGCCGGGAATCGCTGTGCGTGTGAGTGGCAGTTCGCAATCAGTCGATAAATTTGATGTCACCGGCAAAGGCAAGCCCCTGGTGGTCGAGCAGATCATTCGCCCAACCGGACTGCTGGATCCCATCATCACCATCAAGCCTCTCAAAGGTCAGATTGATGAAACCATGGAGCTGTGCCGACAGCGTATCGAACGAGGAGAACGCGTGCTCGTTACGACTCTGACAAAGCGCACCGCAGAAGATCTAACCGATTACCTGCGCAATCTGGATTTTAAAGTCCGCTATCTGCATAGTGATATCGATGCCATTGAACGTGTGGAAATTCTTCGCAGTCTGCGCAAAGGTGATTGTGATGTGCTCATCGGCATCAACCTCCTTCGTGAGGGGCTAGATCTGCCGGAAGTCAGCCTTGTTTGCATTCTCGATGCCGATAAGGAAGGCTTCCTGCGTAGCGAAACATCTCTCATCCAGACTGCTGGTCGTGCCGCACGTCACGTCGCTGGTGAGGTTGTTCTCTTTGCCGATTTAGAAACGAAAAGCATCAAAGCGTTACTTAGCATTAGCAATTATCGCCGTCAGGTGCAATTGGATCATAACACCAAGCATGGCATCACTCCGAAGACCATTCGGCGGGCTGTGCAGGAGTCGCTGAACTCACTGAGTAAAGCGCGTGAACTTGAAGAAAATGTCCTTCGTGAAGGTGGCGGCGGCGACTTCATCGTTACGGATGTCATCCGTGAGCTTGAGGGCGAAATGGCCGAAGCGGCAACAAAGCTCGAGTTTGAGCGCGCTGCACTTCTTCGGGATCAGATTCGTGAATTGAAGAAGCAAGCAGGGTTAAATCCCGATGATGGCGGCGTCTTGCCCTCACCGAAAAAAGTGATCTACGGCAAGCCCAAACGCGGTGGCCGAAAAGGCAAATGATCAGCGTTTTCCTCGCCACCACCAGGTGATGAAATGCCCTAGCCCACTGAATTTAAACTGTGGGTCCACCCAACGCTCGATCACATAAAACGCAAAGTAGTAGGCTCGGCTAAAGCCCCAAACACAAAGCACCAATAGCCCCGCTCTGCGCCAGCTCCAGTCTTCCATCAAAAGCAGCGCCGCTGACACCACGCCGATCAGCAAAAACAGCCAGCCTTTCAGCCACATGGAATTGGTGGATTGAAGGTCGCGCATGGCCTTAGTTGAACAGCGAAGCTAAATCTCTTGCACCATGAACAATGCGCACAATTTCGACTTGTTTGTTTTTCTCCCGATAAAACACTAGGTAATTTGGAAACTCTGTAATCACCCACAGTCTCAAGTGGCGTAATCGAGGCTTCATTTGTCCTAGTTCAGGCTCTTTGGCCAGTAGTGCAATATTTGCCTCAAATGAACAAATGATGCGGTTAGCAGCTTCTGGATTATCCAAGGCGATAAAATGATAGATATCACTCATGTCTTGAAGCGCTTCTGGAGAGATGATCGCCTCGCTCATCATTCAATGGCGCTGTGACCTTATCATATGAAAGGCTTGTGACGCTGGAATGCCATGACCAGCATCCAGTGAAGATAGGCCTGTATCGAGTTTGTTTAACAACTCATTTTCGTTAGAGACTGAAAACGATTTTCTAAGTTGCTTTTGTTTGGCTAATAACACCAATCCTTCTTCGATGGCTGCATCAACGCTTGTAAACAATCCATCGCGAATTCCATGATTTAGAAAACTAAGCATGGCAGAATTAATTTCAACATTCATGAGGCATTGATGACCTAAAACAACCATCCTGCAAGCCCGAGCTATTGTCGTGTCAACCGCACATAATCCAGCCCCACCATGTTTCCAGGCGAGGCCGCAGGGTTCGGGGATTCAAGGGTGAAGATAAGCGCGTGGTCTCCGCTCGTAAGATCGTGTGTGCCCCAATCTTGTTCACTGGTGAGAATGACTTTGCCGGCGTTGTAGCCATCAAACGTGGAGGTGATGGGTTTGCCATCCAATGTGATGCTCACCACACCATAGTCATGAGCCATGGTGAGCACGGCGTGCAGAGTGTATTTGCCAGTTTCTTGAATCGAAAGTGCCAAAGTGAGCTTGTCCCCAGGCTTACCGCCTGTCCACCAGAGTTGTGCACCGCCGCTCCATTGATTGCCAAAGCCATTCATGCCTTGCTTGCGCGTCTTGCCAGATGTGATCCCCATGATTTTTAATGCCTCGGCTTCTAGGGTTCCAGGTAATGCTGGGAGGCTTGTTCTTTGGCCTTCTGGTCGGGCTGAAGCTTGGTTCATGCCTCCGCTCTGGAGATATTTTACCAGATACACCACCATTTCAGGTGGCAGGGCGTCAAAGAGTCCTTCAGGCATGGTGCTCAGTTTTGACACTTCTCGTTTGGCGATGTCTGCTACCGGAAGAGTAAACTCCACCCCGCCCATCATGGCGATCTTCACAGCGGCAGTGTTTTCATCTTTGATGATACCGCTCATCACACGTCCATCCTTCATGGTGAAAACATTGAGCTGGTAAGCTTTGCCGATGACCGCATTTGGATCGAGCACGTTTTCCAGCAGGTAGTTCAAATCGGCGCGATTGCTGCCAGTGATGTCGGGGCCGACGTTCTGACCCTCCCCAAAAAGCTTGTGACAAGCTCCGCAAGTGGCCATGAAGATGGATTTCCCCGTTACTGCATTGCCTTTGGCTAAGGCTGCAGGTGTGAGCAGGTCGCGGTATTTCTTCACTCTTTCTGTCATTCCTGCCTTTGGCGCATTGACATCGCCCCAGGCACTTTTGATGAGTGCGTTGATCTCTGGTTCGTTAAAGGCAGACAACTGGCGAATCAGGAACGGGGAAAGACTCGTCGCTGGAATGGTCTTGGCTTGCACGGCTTTGAGCAGTGCTTTAGCGCCCTCCTTAGTCGAGGCAAGGGTGTTGATAGCGTCGGGGAGTTCGCTGGTTGTGAGCTTGGGCAATGCCGCACTGAGGATGCTCGGCGTTTCCGTATTTTTGAGTAAGGCGAGCGCTTGAATCGCTTTTCGACGCAATGAGGCAGGGGCGTTTTGGTTGAGGATCTCCTGCAAAATTCCTGCCGTGGCAGCATCATTGGCTTGGAGCAGGATGGCGAGCGCTTGCTCGCGCTCGATGACTGGGCCGTCGGAGGAAAGGCGAGCGCGATAGCTATGAAGCGCGCTTTCTATGCCCATGTGCGCTTCGAGTTCGCGCAGAGTAGATGCGACTTTAGGCGCATTCACAGAGGTTCCAGATTCGGCTAAAGCCGAAACTACTTTTTGTCGCAGCGTCGGCCAATCGGCGGGCTGGGAAAGTGTATGGCCTGCCCTTGCTGCTTGGACTAAGGCCTGAAGCAGGTTTTCGCGAAGTTCCGCATCTCCCGTCTCCGCCGCAAGCTTCAGTAAGTTTGCGCGGCCTGCCTCATCTGATGAAAGGCGGCGATAGATGAATCCGGTGACCTTGGGGATTTTCGACACCTTCGCGAGCTGCATGCCATCCGCTGGATCAGCTGCCACGAGGGGTTCGATGCCATACCAGATGAGCAGCGGGATCATCGGATCTTCTGCGTCTTCGCTGTGGGCAAGGAGGGCTGTGGCAAGCGAAGCGCGATATTTTTCAGGCCACTTTACAAGCATTGATGCCACTTCTCTTCGAACGATTGGACTTGTCTCTTTGGAAACTTGAGCTGCAAAATTTTCGAGCCCGAGGCTATCAGGTTCATAAACTTGCAGCCAGAACGGAATTCCTGCCCTTATCCCAGCGGCACGTCCAAGATCGCTTTCCCAGTTGTTGTAGAATTCTCCGAAATGGCGAGGCGGGTAGCCTAGCGAGCTGTTAAGCCAAATGAGCTTCAACTCGCGCCCTACATGTCCATTTTGCTGAGCCTCTTCTGCCCAATGACCAAGCTTTTGATGGATTTGTGACCACTTCCCTTCAGGGGAGATAATGTCCCGCTCTTCGTTTCGCTCCATCAGCACCCGCCGCGCCATCCGCGATTCCCACTCGTTTTCGGTCTGCACCGCAAGTTTGACGAGTGACTCATCGCTTTCCTTGGCGAGATCCCCCTTCCACGGTTTCCAGCCGACGTAGCTGATGCGGTAAATTCGCCCATTACTCCGATCCCAGTTCTCCACGGCGTTGCTGCCTCGGTGGCAGATTTGCTGATCACTCCAGTCACTGACATACAAGGCACCATCTGGGCCCACTTTCTGGGTGACGGGGATAAAGTGCATGTCGTTTGAGCGCAGGAAATCGGCGGCATGTTTGCCAATGTAACTGCTGCCTTTTGGGTCAGTGTAGTTGGCCACGAGGCGATGGCCATGCAGGTTGCCGAAAAGGAGTTGATTGCGATACGTCGGCGGAAACAGGCTGCTCTGATAAATGGCGAGTCCGCAGTGTGCATGACCACCGCCAAGGGCGTTCGTATCGTTGTTCATCACTCCCGCGCCAGTGGTTTTGTCGAAGCTGACATCGGGCCGCGGATTGCCGGCATAATGGGCGTGGTCGGCGATGGTCTTGATATCCTCGTAGGTGTGCGGATTGAAGTGTTGCCCGGCCTGCCGCTGATACCGACCTCCGGGGACGATGTGGTAGAGATGCGGAATAACACACGCAGTGACGAACCACTCGCCATGCTGGTCGTAATCTAGCCCCCACGGGTTGCTGGTGCCCTCGGCGAAGATTTCAAACTCATGCCGCAGGGGATGGTAACGCCACACTCCAGCATTGATGGGAATGCGTTTGTCCTCCGGCGTGCCGGGTTTGCCGACCTTGCTGTGCGTGAAGACCCCATGGCAGCCGTACAGCCAGCCGTCTGGGCCCCAAATAAAGCTGTTGAGCGTTTCGTGAGTGTCTTGGCTGCCCCAGCCATCCAGCAGGGCGTAGGCGGTGAAGTTGAGGCCGGGGACTTTTGGACGCTGATCGGTCTGGTCAGATGGATCAGGCTGATCATTTCGATCTTTGTCTGGAATAAACATCAAATACGGTGCAGCCCCCACCCAAACACCGCCAAAGCCAAGCTCAATGCCGCTAACGAGGTTGAGTCCTTCACAGAAAATTTTGATCGTCTCAAAGCTGCCATTACCGTCTTTGTCTTCCAGGATTTTGATGCGATCCTGGCCTTTCCCCATTTCGCGAGGCTTCGGGTAGCTGTTTCCTTCCACAACCCAGATGCGCCCGCGCTCATCAAAGGTAAAGGCGATCGGCTGCACAAGGTCGGGTTCGGCAGCAATCAGCTCAGCCTTGAAGCCGCCAGGAAGCTGCATGGTTTTCAGCGCATCAGCAGGGGACTGGCCTTTGGCATAATTCGTCTGCGGTTTCAAAGCAGGTCCATAGAGCTTCTTTGGTGTGAGGTCAGTGACACTCTTTTGACGTTCCTGTGTGAAAATGAATACACCGGCTTTATTGCCAACGACGATGTCAGGTAGCAAATCGCCATTCACATCACCGACCTGCACATCGACGCCGACACCACTTTCGGCATCGACGAGGTGCGGGATAAAATCGACGCCGCCTTTGCCATCGCGTTTGGTTTGATACCAGTAGATCACGCGATGGCCGTGCTCGTCCGGATCGTGACCGTTGTGCGCCCAGTAACGCTTGCCGGTAACAATGTCCTTCACGCCATCACCGTCGATGTCAGCGAGGGATGCAGCGTGCGGCTGTGAGAAGACGATGCCGTAATCGTTGTCCTGCGGCTGTTCACTGGCAAGCATGACACGTTCCCATGTTGGTTTGTTAGGTGCGGGCTTGTTTTGTAGAAACACCGCCACGCCGTAGCGATGGGCTGAGAGACTGGTGAAGATATCGTTGGTGCCATTGCCATCAAAGTCATAGGCGAACATCTGCGCGCCGCCCCCGACGCCTGCAGCGAAGTTATGCTGCGTAAAGTTCATGGTTTCTGGTTCATTGTCCTTGGTTGGATTTTCCCACCAACGCCGCGCTTCCAAGAGATCCATCTTCCCATCTCGATTGACGTCACCGACACCGAGACCATGGGTGAATTTGGCGACCTTCAAATCTTCTGTGATGGCGATAAAGAGCCATTTCTCGGTCGGATGATCCCAGTTCGGGGCAAACCAACCGAACCTGCCACCTGTGCTGCACACGATCTCCGGTTTGCCATCGCCTGTGATGTCGGTAAACACGGGCGATTCGTTGTCCACCACGTCGGCGACGATGTTCATGGGCCACGGTTTGTCGTCGTGCGTGCCGGGGTTCAGGTAAAGACGCGCTTCTTTGCCCGGGAAGCCGAGGATGAGGATGTCGTTTTTTTGATCGGCATTGAAGTCGTGGATGTAGGCAAAGAAGTTGTCGGAGTAGCCATGGATGCTGAAGATCTTCGGCTCGTAGTAAGCGTGCTTCGTTTCAAATGTGGGGCCTTCCCACCAGAATGGACCGGAGACCACATCGGTCTTGCCGTCGCCATTGATGTCGCCGATGGCGGCACCTTCGGAATAAAAGTCACCGTGAAGCTGCTGGCGTTTCCATGTGATCTCTGTGGCAGCCTGTAAACTAGAGAACGCAAGAAGGGTGAGAAGAAATTTCATGATGGCTCGAAACCAACGCTAACAGATAAAGGACTTATCAGACAAGGATTGGTTTGAATCAGACATGCGACAAACGTATGAACATGGAGTTTCGCAGACTTCCGGCTCTCCGTTCATGCTTCCTTCCATCAATACGCTTAAACTTCCCGACACTTGGCAGCATCAAGGCGTGACCTTCCTGCGCCAAGGTTCGGATGTGGTGGTTAGCGCTCCGACGGGAGCAGGGAAAACGTATATCTTTGAGTTACTGCATCAGTCCAGGTCTCTGCAAAGTCAGGCCGTTTACACCGTGCCGACCCGTGCTTTGGCCAATGATAAGTATGCAGAGTGGAAGGAGGCGAAGTGGAATGTCGGCATCGCTACAGGTGATGTGTCTGAAAATGTCGGTGCGCCAGTTCTGGTAGCGACACTGGAGACGCAGCTAGAGCGTATGGTTCGTGGGGAAGGTCCGGCCTTGCTGGTGATCGATGAGTATCAAATGATCGCCGATTCAGCGCGCGGCAGCCATTATGAAGCGGCGATTGCGCTGGCGCCGAAAGAAACGCGACTGCTTTTGCTGAGTGGCTCCGTGGCTAACCCTGAGGACATCGTCGCCTGGCTGCGGCGGCTGGGTCGTAAGGCGGAAGTCGTGATCACGAAAGAGCGCCCGGTTCCTTTGGAAGAAGCCCCGTTTGAAGCTTTGCCACAACGCATGGCTCGTAGCCTTGAGCATTATTGGCCAAAGTTTGCGGCCGCTGTGATGTTGGCTGACATGGCTCCCTTGCTGATTTTTTCACCTCGTCGAAAAGAGGCTGAATCCATCGCCCGACGTTTGGCCGCTGATCTACCTGCGGGTGATCCGCTGAGTCTCACGGCTGAGCAGAAAGCAGTTTGTGGCAAAGACCTAACGAACTTGTTGGAAAAGCGTATTGCTTTTCATCACAGTGGTCTGTCGTATGCAGCGCGCGCAGGCGTTATTGAGCCCTTAGCTAAGGCTGGTCAATTGCGTGTGATTGCCGCGACAATGGGGCTTGCCGCAGGCATTAACTTTTCGGTTCGAAGCGTGCATGTCGCTGCCACGACCTATCATGATGGGAAATCGGAACATAAACTCTCCCCCGATGAACTATTGCAAATGTATGGTCGCGCTGGTAGACGTGGGTTGGATGAGCGCGGTTATGTGATTACTTCAAGACAAAGCCCGACGTTGATGGATGCTCGTCCTGCGCGCTTGCACCGTAGCAGCCTTTTAGCCTGGCCCATTTTTCTGCGTGTCATGAAGCATGCGGCGCAGACAGGTCAGAATGCGTTTCGTTCTGCTGAAGACTTTGCGCAGAGATTGTATGCCAAAGAGCCCCCATTGCTCGGCCTGGAAGCCCATGTGTCAGAGAATTGTTCTGGCAGCGGACCGCAAGAAGCCAAAGCACTCTTTGGTCTCGAGGCGACGGAAAAGCAGATCTTGAATTCCAAGGGCGAATGGGAGCGGCGGATGAATGAGCCGACGGTTTATCTGCCACTGCGTGAAGCTTGGCTGGCAGGCTCGGAAAAGCGTGCGGGCGCTCTGAGTATTCCCAGTTTCGTGGCCAAGTTCGCGCATGGCATCGGCCGAGTCGGAAAAAAGGAAGCTACGGTTTATGGTGTTGAGATTCCATTGGGAGGCATCATTGAGGGTTCAGAACCACCTGCGATCCGACCGACGAAAGCATTGCGCCGACTGCTCAAATTCCCTCGTAAACTCGAAGAGATTCCGGTTGAGGAAATCGAAGTGCTGTATGCCACCGAGCTTTGTACTGCTTTGCATCAGAGCTACTCAGGTCAATTGGCCGAAGGCAGTCGAGGCCTGCCAGAATTAACAAGAACCATTGCCAAGGAAGGTTTGGTTTTTGCCTTTTTTGACCTCGGCACTGTCGAGGTGCCTGTGTATCGCGATTCTCATGCTGTACCGATTTATCAGCCTTTGGAGCGCACTCGCGTGGTGAAAAATGACACAGGAGTCCATGATCAAGGAGTTACCTTAACTGCGACAGACCGCCAACCGCGTCCTGGTTCCCCGATTCACGCATGGAGATCTTTGGGCCTTATTGATGAAGATGGCGCACCGACACGACGAGGGGAGATTTTTTCCTTTTTCCAAGATGGCGAAGGTTTGGCCATTGCTGCTGCCTTGGAAGATGACGGTTATCACGTGGATGAGTTGATCCCGCATCTAGCCAATCTGCGTGCTGGGGTGAAATTTGATCTGCCTTTGGCCTGTGGCTCTGAAAAGCTTGGTTCCATTTGCCGGAATACGTATGGGTTTATCAATCATCAGGGCTATTTGGAAAGTGGTCTTCCCATGGATTACGGAGAGGGGGCGGCGGAATTGTTGGATACCTTATTGCATCCGGAGAAAACGGAGTCACGCGAAAGGCATCATGACATTGCCGAAGGTGATATTTCGCGTGCTTACGTTGAATGGTTGAGTCTGCTTCGTCACATCACTCATGCGCCATCACATCCTTGGAAGCGGTGGACAGATCTTCAAGAGGAAACCAAGCGCGTGCTGAAACGTCACGATAAAACCATGCGTCATTTGTTTTACTTGGATCTTCCCTCGCTCACTAACAAGCAGCGTCATGGAAAACCACGGCACTATTTGATGACGAAGGGCTAACGTTTTTGTCATAAAAGTAAGGCTGTGATTGACAGGTCTACCTTTCTCCCGCTACACAAGAGAAGCGCTCAACTCCGCATGAATCTTCCCAACAAGCTCACCGTTTCTCGTCTGGTTCTGACAGGCGTGTTTGTGGCATGTTTTTATATCCCCTGGTCACAGTCAATGACCGCGGCCTTGCTGATCTTTTCAGTGGCCTCAATCACCGATTATCTGGATGGGAAAATTGCCCGTTCTAGAAACTTGGTGACCAATTTCGGAAAGCTCTTTGATCCTTTGGCGGATAAGGTGCTCATCGCAGCAGCCTTCATCTTGCTGGTGGAGCGCACAGAAATGAAGGCTTGGATTGCGATCTCTATCCTCGCGCGTGAGTTCTTTGTCACAGGTATCCGCTTGATTGCTGCAAATCAGGGAGCTGTTCTCGCGGCGGAGAGTTTAGGCAAGCATAAGATGATTTGGCAGATTATCACGGTGCTGTACTTCCTGCTTCGTGCGGCATCGGCTGAGGTTTTGTTTAGCCCGCTGCGCCCGTTGCTGGCCGCTTCAGTTATCCATGACTGGATCGGTTATTGCATCGTGGGCTTCACGACGATCCTCACACTCGTTTCAGGCTTCAGTTACTTTTGGAAGAATAAGCATCTGTTTAATGATGCCTGATGTGGCTGAGTGTTGTGGTTATTCTTGGCCGAACCAAATTTACTGCAGACACCTTTTGCGATAGCTTCTACGGAGCGGCCACGGGAATCACTGCCATTGAGTAGGTGCCTTTCAGGTGCCGTCTTGGAGCCAGTTGACGCTATGGGCGCGGTGATCATGATCTTGATTCAGGTAAAGCGGGGATTTGTTTTCATCTTAAATTAAAAAGTCATTATGGCATTTTGGAATGCCATTTCAAATAACTGTATATGCCATTTTAACATTATTATTGTCTTAAATTCTGTGTAGGTAATTTTTTAAAATGTTCTATTTGAACACTTTAAAATAGTATCGTTGAGTTGGTATTAAATATGCAATCGAGGTAGCATGATCGAAGATCGATCACAATCCAAACATCAAACTACTCGTCATGTTATGAAAATCGCCCGTTATACTCCTGCATTCCAATTTGGCCGGACCACTGATCTCGGCCCTTGGTTGCGTCACCCTCTGGCTGGGTTCCCAGCCATGGCGCAACTGTTAGAGGACTTTCTACCTGCAGTTGCTGTATCCAGCAATCCCGCGGCTGATCTCTATGAGGATACGGATCACTACTATGCACGTTTCGAAATTCCTGGCATCAAAAAGGAGGCCGTGAAGATCGAGCTGCACGATCGTGTGCTTCAGGTCTCTGCTGAGCGCCAAGTGAAGGCAGGTGCGACAGAATCGATGAGGACCATCAGCCGAGCACTTGCTTTGCCTGATACTGTCCAAGAAGCTGGTATCTCGGCCAAGCTCGAAGACGGCATTCTGACAGTGACTCTACCAAAACAGGAGAGCCGTAAGCCAAAAGTCATCGCCGTGAGCTAAACCTTTAAACTCAAAAACATCCAAAAATATGAACACAACAGGCACTGCAAACAAATGCGCTCCATCTGTGGGCGTGACGGAAAGTCTGCGCAAACCAGTCTACTCGGTTGTCAATGCCAAGGAGGCTTTTGAAATCGAAGTCGAGCTCCCTGGTGTTTCTAAGTCTGGCGTCTCCATTGACCTCGAGGAAGACATTCTTTCGGTTCGGGGTGAGCGCAGCGGCAGAACGCCAGATGGTTGGAAGGCGCTACACCGTGAGCTTTCATCACTCAATTATCAGCTGCGACTGAAGGTGACGACGCCGTTCGATGTCGAGAAAATCGTCGCTAGCCTAGAAGAAGGCATCTTGAAAGTGACTCTTCCGATCAAAGCTACAGCACAGGCGCGGCGAATCGAAGTGGCATGAACGCCGACAAAATGATCGGGTTTGGCTGGATGCGTCGGAATTCCGACGCATCCAGTTGGGCGTTCATCTCTTGAAGCTAATTTTTGAAACACGGCTAGAGGCATAGACTATCCTGCCACAAATCGCCTGCACGCAAGAGCTACGGCCTCATCGTCGTATTAACAAACCTCAAGCTCTCTGCTGGTCCTTTTCATGAAAACTACTCTGCGAACATTCCTTGGCTTATTCTATTGTGTAGCGTCGCTTCATGCGGCAGCACCCAAGAAGGAAGAGACGATCGACCCCTCCAAGCCGGTGTCGTTTTATAAACATATTCGGCCGATTCTTCAAGCTAACTGCGCGGGTTGTCATCAGCCTGCGAAGGCCAAGGGTGACTACATCATGACAGACTTCACCAAGTTGCTTGCGGGGGGTGAAGAGGGGCATGCCATTGTTCCAGGAAAGCCGGATGAGTCGAACTTACTGAAGGTCTCCACGCCAAATGCGGAGGGTAAAGTCGAGATGCCGCCAAAGGGTGATCCTTTGCATGAGACGCAAGTCGCGCTCATCAAGCGTTGGGTTAGTGAAGGTGCTAAGGATGATACGCCGCCTTCAGCTCAGGCTCACTATGACATGGAGCATCCGCCCGTCTATGTCACCGCGCCCGCAGTGACATCGCTGGAGTATTCGCCTGATGGCAAAAGCATCGCGGTGGCGGGTTATCATGAAGTGCTGGTGCATCATGCTGATGGCAACGGTATCACGGCGCGTTTGGTCGGTTTAGCTGAACGCATCCAGAAGCTCGCTTGGTCGCCCGATGGTCAAAAAATTCTCGTCACTGGCGGTAGTCCTGCCCGCATGGGAGAGATCCAGATATGGGACGTGTCCAAGAAGAAATTAGAGTTCTCAAAATCTCTTACCTTTGACACGCTTTATGGAGCTAGCTGGTCACCCGATGGAAAATACATTTCGGTGGGCTGTGGTGACAACGGCCTGCGTGCTTTTGAAGTGGTGACTGGAAAAGAAGTGCTCTTCATGGGTGGGCACAGTGATTGGGTGCTCGACACCGTTTGGGGTGTCGATGGAAAGCTGATCGCCTCCTGCGGTCGTGACATGAGTGTCAAGCTAACGGAAGTCGCCACTCAAAGGTTTGTCGATAACATCACCTCCATTACACCCGGAGCTCTTAAAGGCGGTGTGCAAGCTCTTGCACGTCATCCTTCACGGAATGAAATCCTCATTGGTGGTACAGATGGCGTGCCAGCAATCTACCGCATGGAACGCATTACAAAGCGTGTCATCGGCGACAATGCCAATCTCATTCGTAAATTCCCTGTCATGCAGGGTCGTATTTTTGGCGTGGATTTTGCGCCAGATGGGAAACGCATCGCGGCTGGGGCGTCTTATGAGGGAACGGGCGCTGTCAACATTTACGCGAGTGACTACGACAGTGCGTTGCCAGAGGCGGTGAAAAAAATCGTCGAAACAGTCAGCGGTAAAGGCCCTGAGTTGGATGCTTGGGTGACACAGGGTGTGAAGCTAATTGCCAGCACACCATTGCCGAGTGGCGGTGTTTTCAGCCTCAGCTTCAGCCCTGATGGACAGACTGTAGCTGCTGCAGGTCAGGATGGCCGAGTGAGATTGATCGAAGCCGCGACAGGTAAGATTGCCAAAGAGTTTGTGAGTGTGCCGCTCGTGGCTGCTGAAGCCTTGGCTGCTAGTGAAGTGATCGCAGATGACAGCGTGCGTGTCACGGCCAAGAAAGAGGACAAGGTGGAAACGCTTGTGCCGGGAGTAACCGTCGCCTCCATCGAAGTCCAGCCTACCAGTATCCGTATCGGCAAACCAACCGAATACGCGCAGCTACTCATCATGGCCACGATGAGTGACGGGACAAAAGCCGATGTCACACGCATGGCTAAGCTTTCATTCAAAGGCAGTGAAGCTGCCAGTATCAATGAACGTGGGCTGCTGCGTCCTATCAAGGATGGCCAAGGTGAGGCCAAGATCGCCTTCATGGGGAAATCGGTCACTGTGCCGGTGACCATCACAGGCATGAGCTTAGCACTGAAGCCTGACTATGTGCGCGACATCATGCCCATTGCCAGCAAGTTGGGTTGCAACATGGGCACCTGTCACGGAGCCAAGGACGGAAAAGCCGGCTTTAAACTCAGCCTGCGTGGTTATGATCCGATTTATGACGTGCTTGCCTTCACGGATGAGCTTGCCAGCCGCCGTGCCAATGTTGCCTCACCTGAGCACTCACTGATGCTTCTTAAAGCCAGCGGCTCAGTGCCACATGAAGGTGGTCAGCTCACGGTGCCAGGTGAGCTTTATTATGAAACGTTGAAAGCTTGGATCAGTCAGGGAGCAAAGCTCAACATAAAAACACCACGCGTGACAAGCATTGAGATTTCGCCGAAAAATCCTGTCTTAGAGCGTATCGGACATCGTCAGCAGATCCGCGTCGTGGCCCATTATGCAGATGGTTATGTGCGTGATGTTACAGCGGAGGCCTTTGTCGATAGTGGTAACATGGATGTGATCGAGGCTGATAAAACCGGACTCATGACTAGCTTGCGTCGTGGCGAAGCAGCTATCCTAGCCCGCTTTGAAGGCGCTTATGCAGCAACAACGATTACGGTCATGGGAGACCGAACAGGCTTCGCTTGGAAAGAGCCTGAAAAATGGAGTAAAATCGACGAACTCGTGACCCGCAAATGGGAGCGCATGAAGATCGAGCCAAGTGGAGTTTGCAGCGATGAAGATTTCCTACGCCGTATTCATCTCGACCTCACTGGGCTGCCACCGAAGCCTCAAGAAGTCCGCGCTTTTGTCGCTGATACACGCCCGATGCAAACCAAGCGCAACGAGGTCATAGATAAGCTCATTGGCAATCCTGATTTCATTGATCATTGGTCCAATAAATGGGCGGATATGTTGCAGGTGAATAGCAAGTTCCTCGGCGCTGAAGGGGTCACGACTTTACGGGCCTGGATTAAACAGCAGGTGGCTGACAATACGCCGTATGACCGCATGGCTTACCGTATTATCACCGCCACCGGATCGACAAAAGACAATCCAGCGGCATCTTATTACAAGACCGTGCGCACGCCTGAGGAACTGGTGGAAAACACCACCCATCTGTTTTTGGCCACACGCTTCAACTGCAACAAGTGTCATGACCATCCTTTCGAAAAATGGACCTGGGATCAGTATTACCAGACAGCCGCTTACTTTGCTCAGGTCGATTTGAAGACTGATCCTGCAAGCGCGGGTAAAACCATCGGGGGCACAGCAGTCGAGGGTGCAAAGCCCTTGTATGAAATTGTCAGCGACAAACAAGTAGGGGAGATGAATCATCTGCGCACCAATGCTCCTGTTGCTCCTCAGGTGCCGTTTGATGCGTCATTGGTCAGCAAGACAGCCACCAGCCGACGTGAGCAATTTGCCACCTGGATGACCAGTCCAGAGAATGATTACTTTGCCATGAGCTATGCCAATCGCATCTGGGGTTATCTAACGGGCACCGGCGTGATCGAGCCTCTAGATGACATTCGTGCGGGCAATCCAGCTAGTAATCCCGAGTTGTTACAATACATCACTCAAGAGTTTATTCAGAGCAGTTTCAATGTGCGTCATCTGATGAAGATCATCACTCAGAGCCGGACCTATCAATTGAGTTTAACGACCAATAAGTGGAACGAAGACGACAAGATCAACTACAGCCATTCAAAGGCACGTCGCTTGCCAGCAGAAGTCCTGTTTGATTCGGTTTTTGCAGTTACGGGATCGATGCCAAACATCCCTGGAGTGCCCAAAGGCACTCGTGCTGCACAGCTCATAGACGGCCAGACTCAATTGCCTGATGGCTTTCTAACTAATTTCGGTAAGCCTGCCCGTGAGAGTGTCTGCGAGTGTGAGCGAAGTAACGATGTTAATCTTGGGCCTGTCATGGCTCTCATGTCGGGGCCGACTGTTGGTGATGCCATCAGTGATCCAAAAAATGCCATCGCCAAGCTGGCGAATGAAGTGAAGGATGACTCCAAGCTTGTGGAGGAAATTTTCATGCGCGTCCTCAATCGGAAACCAAGCGCGCAGGAAATCCATGCCGCGCTAGCCAGCATGGCTAGCATGGATGCTGAGAATAAGACTCTTGCCGCAGAGAGGCAGGCTAAAGAAACTGAGCAAAAACCCCTCATCGATAAAGCCGAAGCCGAACGCCAAGCTTTAATCGCAGCGACAAAGACAGAACTCGAAGCTTACCAATTGAAGATGGCTCCTGAAATGAAGAAGCGCCAAGACGAACGTTTAGCGGCGATTGTGAAAGCAGAAGCCGCTGTGAAGAAGGTGGCTGACACAGCGCCCACGCAGCAGCCGCGCTGGGAGCAGTATGTAGATCTGACAACGGAGTGGACACCATTAGAGGTCAAGGTTGTGCGCGCCAATGGCGTGGAGAAACTTGAGGTGCAGGCTGATGGCAGCATCTTTGCCACGCCAATGCCTGAAGGTCGAGTTGCGCCCGGGACTTACAGCCTTGCAGGCAAAACAGCACTCACGGGTATCACTGCGATTAAGCTGGAAATGTTGCCAGATGATCGTCTGCCAAGCAATGGCCCTGGCTTAGCTCCAGATGGTAATTTCGTGTTGAGTGAGTTCAGTGTCCGCGCTGATCCTGCGGATGCTAAGCGCACCAAACGTGGAGGTGAAGCCATGACGTTAAAGAGCCCGAAAGCCGACTTCCAACAGACCGGATTCGACATCGCAGAGAGCCTGAAGCCACGGAATCGCGACAAAGGCTGGGCTGTGTCCCCCGAGGCAGGCTTTCGCCACGAGGCCACCTTCGAATTCGCTAAGCCCATTGTCTATGAGGGAGGTGCACAGCTCACCATCACAATCGCTTCCCAGTTCCAGGGCGGGAAGTATAATCTCGGTCACTTCCGGCTCTGGGTCACCACGAATCCGATCGTCCGTTTTGGTGCGGCCAAAACCGTTGCCGATGCTATAAGAACCCCTATGGCGAAGCGCACGAAGATGCAGCAAGCGGATCTCTCTGCTCACTTCCTTGCCCAATTCAAAGACTACCAAGTGCAGAAGGAACTCTATGCCATCGCCAAGAAACCACTGCCGTTGGACCCGCAGCTTGTCCTCCTCGAAGCCAAGCACACGGATGCTCAAAACCCCATCATCCTTGATCCAAAACTCGTCCAACTCCGCCGTGATGCGGATCTCAGCACCCAACAATTAGGCAATAAACGCCTTTCTGCCGCTCAGGACTTAGCTTGGGCCTTGATCAATTCATCAGCATTCCTGTTTAATCATTAAGGTGATTGAGATCACGGTAGCTGATTCTGGTTGCCCATTGTTCGAGACCATCGAAAGGAGTTTCATGCTTCATCGTCGGTTCTTCACTTTTACAGCTGTGTCATGATATTGGATGCCAGCTGTGAACTTGATTACCTGGCAGCCGAAGCGGTGCCTGCGATTTTTATGCTGCGTCCGCGTAGTGGTTGGGCGCAGTGGATCATGCGTGAGGAGTTCGATATTCAGCCCCTAGTGCCAGTCGTCGAGTTTACCGATGTCTATGGCAATCTTTGCCAGCGCATCGTTATGCCGCAAGGGCGCTTTCAGCTCACCGTGCGTTATCGTGTGTTAGTCGCCGACCATGTGGACACGGATCCGCAGGCGCACTTGATGTTGGTTCAGAATTTGCCGACTGATCTACTGCATTACTTGCTGCCAAGCCGTTACTGTCAGTCAGATGAATTGTCGGCACTAGCGCACTCGATCGTGGGAGATGCTTGGCCGAACTATCAGCAGGTCGAAACGATCCGCTTATGGGTGCGCCGGAACATCAGCTACGAATTGGGGTCGAGCAATACGGCGACCACTGCGTTAGAAACGGTGAATCATCGCCGAGGCGTGTGCCGTGACTTTGCTCATCTTGGCATCGCGCTTTGTCGGGCTATCAATGTGCCTGCACGTATGGTGGTGGGCTTTTTGCATGAGCTGTATCCCATGGATCTACATGCTTGGTTTGAAGCTTATATAGGAGGGCGTTGGTTTACCTTTGATGCCACAGAGGACTGTACTCGCGGCAATAGAATTGTCGTGGCTTATGGTCGGGATGCGGCTGATGTGGCTCTGGCCACGCTATTTGGAAACTTTACGCTTCAAAACATGCACGTAATGGTGACGCCCGTTTTGAATGCACTGCCTTCCTCGACACCAACCTCCAATTCGTATTAACCTCCCGACTAACTTGCCCTAGAGTTACGCGATGTTTCGCCCGCCATGGATGATATGAGACTGTTCGTGATTCGAGTTTCTAATCACAGGATTAACAGGAATGAGTTCTGACCTGTAAATCATGTCTTTCTGTTTTCCTGTAAAATTGGGTCTCCAGTTGCTTTGTTGTCTCCGACTCATAAGGCCAAAGTTACTCTTCGTTGCACATCCCACGCCCCGTGGATTGTCTGCTAGATTCAGGAATGGCTGACTGCCGATTTACATCCGTCATTGATTCCACAAGCCTTTTCGCCTCTCGGGCGGTGTCACCCAAGACACAGCCGCTTCGAGTCGAAGAAGCCTTGTGAAACCAGGCCCTGGCGCAACTCAACGATCTTCCATTCCCGGATCTAGGATTAAAATAAAAGGTCGGTTTTTCAGCTGAGAACTCAATTTGAGTCATTACTCGAGACGAGTGAGCTCGCTGACACGGAACATTCCATTAAGCAGCTGCAAATTGTCTTTCTCCACTTTCAACGCGTCTAGATGCAGGATGAAGGGGAACTCACGAAGTTTGACGATGTGCAGGCCCTCCTTGGGTTCTTTCATAGCTTCAGCAACATCGGCGATTTCGGTGATTTTTTTCCCGTTCACTTCATCCACAACTTGGCCATTCATCCGTTCATAGCCTTGCGTGCTGCTGGTCGGTAAGATGGCGCTGAGAAAGACAATTTTTTTGCGGCCTACTTTTTCAAATTCATCCGGTGTGTTGGCGATGCGTTGCAGGCGGAGGATGGGACCCCCTTGTTGTTCGTTGCCAAAGGAATTCAGATAGGGGCGTGTGAGTTCCTGGAAAAGTAGTCCTCCGCTGAGGACGTATTTAGGTCCTTTATCAAAGAGGTATGGTAGCACGAGGTAGTCTTCGACATTCTTTCGGGTAAGCTGGCTTTTCAGGATGACTTCTTTACCCTCACGGATGACGCGGATCTCCACATCGTCACCGACAAAGGAGCGACCACGCACGATATGACTGACGCTGAGTGCACCAAACTGTGGGTCTTGATAGTCGCCGCGTGAGTCAATGCTCGAGCCATTAATGGAGATCATGATATCGCCTTTTTTAACGCCTGCTTTGTCGGCACTGCCGCCTTTCATGACATTGTTGATGAAGACACCTGGGGCATCTGATTTGAGTCCAAGATAATCGCGGAATTGTTCGTCGAGCGTGATTTGGAATTCGACGCCAAGAGAGGGGAATCCATCGTATTTGCCATCGGCCACATCTTTGAGGAAATGATGAATGATCGGTGCTGGCAGTAGTGTGGCGACTTGGTTTTTCGAATCGTAGCGCAGAAGTAGTGCAGCTAGTTTCCCACCTTTGACGATGGGCAGGGTGAAGCTATTGGCCTCACTACGGATGATGCCTGTGGCCTCATAAACGAGGAAGGCGGCATTTTCGACGACATAGCCCTGGGTCATCACTTTACTGATGCGCATGGGCGTGACAATGAGTTCACCCACGCGGCCTGTTTGCCAGACGGAAAGGGCATCGCCAATGCGTGCGGTGGTATCCACTTCCATGCCTTTGAGGGTGGAAAAAAAAGCTTTCTCTTTCGCTGGTGAGTTCGGAGCCAGCACGGCAAGATTGGCTTCATAGTCGACGGCTTGAACTTTGGCGGTGATTTTCTGTCCGCTATCTGGCAGCTCAAGCTCGATGTAGGTGGCATCAGCGACCATCTGAGCTGTGACGAGCACACGATTGTTCGGCAGCACGACGCCAAGTCCACGACGACCGCTGGAAGTTTCCTTCTGCCAGGGGATCTGCAGATTGTAGCTCTGGTAAGTGACATTCACTTTCAGCAGTGAGCTGGTATTGTTGATGGGTTGTGCCCCATCCATGCCTGGTTCTGCGATGAGTTGACGTCTGCGCTTTGGCTCCTGCTCATGTACTTGCGGGCGTAGTGGCCCTTGGGCCTGCAGGCTGCTGAGACAGGCTAAGGTGATGAGAGATAGAAGGGAAATTTTCATGATCGGAAAAGTGGTGACCGTGTGTTAATCGTGCGGAGAGCTATTGGTCGCCCAGGTAGGCGTCTTCCTTGATGTTGTAAGTCTGCATGATGTGCGGATGCGCAGTTTCAGCGAAGTCACGTTTCAACACCAAGGGTCGGCCTTTTTCCAGAAGCTTAATCACGACGTAGGACTCTTTTACATCTTTCCTGGACAGTGCTTCCTTCACATCTTTGAGGCTTTTGATCTTCATGCCATTGATCTCATCCACGACGCTGTGGGCATAAATGGCTAGGTGAGTATTGACTTCATCGGTGAGCACGCTGGTGAGGATCACGGGTTCTGGTCGTTCGACATAGAGTTTATCCGTCAGGTAGTTATCAAACAGGTAATTGGCTGCTGGATCGTGGATCTGATGGGCATCCATGAGGTCGCGATCCATTGGCTGGAAGACGAGCCCTGCATAGACAAGGTAGCGTGGTCGCTGGTTGTATTGGGAGCCGAGTTTAACGTAGGGATCGAAGCGCTTCAACTCGACGTCGATCTCTTCTTTTTTGCCGTCGCGTTGGTAGGCTAGTTTGAGTTTGTCACCAGCAAACTTGCGCTCTACGACTTCGTTCATGTCCATCAGTTCGCCCTCAAAGCGGATCAGTCCGTTGTTGAGCACTGGGTTGCCATCCATGGCTAAGAGGACATCCCCGCGCTTCAAAATGGTGCCGACACTGCCGGCTGGTTCTACGTCAGCGACCATGACGCCGATGCCATCGTCACCAACTTTGAGCGCTTTCTTTTGCGCAGAATTTTCAATCGGGAAATCGGTAATGGCGATGTCCACGTAGTGGTCGTAATGACCATCGGACACATCTTTGAGAAAACGTTGAATGACAGGAACAGGGATGATGTAACCGACGTTTTGCGCGACTCGGCCATTGAAGCCCTGAAAGGCGACACCGACGACTTTGCCATTTTGTAATACAGGGCCACCGCTGTTGCCGGGATTGATCGCTGCATCCACTTGGATGGCCAGATGAGAGTCCACCTGCGTATGGCTGAATGGGCGAAAGTCGATGCGTGATACAACGCCGCGTGTCACAGAGATACGATCTCCACCAATCGGGTAGCCAACGGCGATCAGTTCTGTATTGAGTTTTGGGATGCCGCCAAAGGTCAGTGGCTTGAGTTTTTCAAAGTGAGTTCCATCTTCTGCCTCGATGATGGCCAAATCACAATCATGGGCTACAAAAACGATTCGCGCTGGATGTGGCTGTGGATCGTTGGTGGTGCGAATGACAAGTTTGGTCGCATTACTGACAACATGTGCATTCGTCAGAAAGCGATTTTTACCAATGAGGAAGCCCGTGCCAGAACCACCCGAGGGTTGGCCCGCATTCCAGGGTTCGCGATAATCAGGGACCAGAACTGAGCAGTCAATATTGACGACGCTTTCCCACTCACCCGTGGTTAGATCAATGGCTTGATTCGCGCTTGGCTGCTCTTCCGCAGCTTGAACAAAAAAAGGCACCCCGCAAAGCAGGGCAAAGGCTGGCAACAGGAGGCGCGTTTTCATGGAAAAATCTTTAAGGTGTAAAGATACGCAGGCGGTGACTCAAAAGACAACAAGCTTCACAGCATTTGATGGATTTTTTAGCCTGAATCGGAATGAATCCATCGAAGCATGGCCATGTCATCGACTTCTGCAGCAATGATGGGACGGACGCCTGTTTGATCCATGAGCAGATCAAAGGTCGTGCGGATGCTGTTCTCGAGGCTCGGTAGAACGATGGGTGTAGCGCGCAGATCCTCAGGCAAGCGGAAGGGTTTCATGGCGCGCTTTTTGTGTCCGACGAGGCTCACTGACTGTTCGTCGATGAGGTGGCTGTGCCAGCTATTCGAGGCATCGCGCCGAACGTGGGTATTGGAGAGCACGACGTCGAGCGTATGGTTTTGGAGTTTTACCCAAAGCTCACGCAGTGTGCCAGAGTGGATGACCAGCTCCACATCATCACGCCTGATGAGCGGCTGTAGAAAGTTGAGCTGAAAATTACGAGATAAGTTCGAGGCCGCACCGACTCGGAGAAAACCACGACTGCGACCAGCACGGTTTTGCAGTAGGTCGTTTAGCTCCTCACCGCTGCGTAAAATGGAGTCTGCCTACTCCAGCGCGATTCGGCCTGCCTCAGTGAGCACGAGAGCCTTGTGCTTTCGCGCAAACAACGGTTGCTCCAAGTTTTCCTCTAAGCTTCGCAGTTGCACTGCTCAGTGCCGATTGAGAAAGCTTCAAATACTGTGCCGCCTTCAGTGGCGAGCGCGCGGAAATGGCGGAGGTGGTGATAGTTAAGAAAGGACATGAACTCCTAATTTACCAGATCGAACGATGAGTAACAAAACATGAATTGGAAAGAAGCGAATATTTTGGCGATACCTTCTCGCGTCTCCCGTCTTCAAACGTTTCCATGAATCCATTTCTCCAGATTGCTCTCAGCCAATTGCTGAGATGCGTCGGCTTAGTCCGCTCATTGGCAGCACGCCAGCAAAGGCTGCATGTTATAATATCAGTCCGTTCTCACAACACTCCTCAGGTCGTTTCTGTCAAATCCATGGGTGTCATCACTCGGGAGGTGACGGCATCCTACAAGACAATCGACTGGCGGGAGGAGGACGGGCTGACTTTGTATCAACATTGAAGGTTGTTTTGATTTATCAGCTTTGGCGTCCATCGATTCACGCCTTTTAATTCTGCCCCAGATGACTGCCAACTGCATCTTTCACGTCCACCACCACTCGATTTCTGAAGCCAGTGCTTGGCTGCGCATCTTCTGCGTTGCTCTAACGGCGCTAGTCGTTGTAGAAATCGGAAAGAAATTCTGCTCTTTCTAATGAACCACCTCGCCACACCCAATGAAGCCCGCTTCCGACTGCTTGTCGAGAACATCGGCGATGTGTTGTGGTTCAAAGAACTTGATCCCCCGCGCTTTTCCTATGTGAGCACTGCCTTTGAGCGCATCTGGGGTTTTGGTGTGGATGAGCTGTATCGAAAGCCGGCGCTGTGGGATGAGTGCATCCATCCAGAAGACCGCAAGGCGGTATGGGAGGCACTGCAGCAGTGGTTCGATGGTGACAAGGCTGATTATGATGCGCACTACCGCGTTATTAGTCGAGATGGTCAGGTGCGTTGGATCGCTGATCGCGGCATCATTCTCGGACGTAAGGACGGCAAGCCGTATCAGATCGGAGGCATTGCCCGCGACATCTCGGAGCACAAGGCGGCGGAGGC
>CAMBPS010000026.1 GCA_945869675.1 Prosthecobacter debontii
TGCAGATCAGCGGTTCGCCGCTGCCGCGTTCTTCATAAAACATTTGGATTCCGTTGGTGGTGACGTGAGGCATAAGTGGGGTTGATTTATTGGGTTAAAATGAAAAGAGACGCCAGTCCTACCCAAAGCAGAGTGAATTGCCAAGGAAAATGCACACGCCCATTCAAGTCACTCAGTTGGCGGTGTCAGCGGCAATGACGGCGACAGAGGCCCCATTGGACCTCGGACCCGTGAATCGCCGCCATACAGGTCAATGGCGCGCTTGGCGATGATGTCGATGATGGCTGGCTGAAGAGTCCTCGCGGCCACGTTTGAAACGGCCACACTCGCCCAGGTCACGGGCGATTTGAATTTTAGCACCTGCCACACGGGCAGCAGGCGCTTGTACCATTTCCCCATGGATTGCATCGTTTCATGCGTGGCAATTTTATGGGTCATTTCCCAGGTCTTAAGCGCTGTGCTGGCGCTGACATCTACCAACCGACCAATGCTGCGGGTTTGCAGAAAGTCAGCCACATCCAGCGCGGTCAGATGCACGGCACGAGAAAATTGACCCAAGCCTGGAGCCAACAGTGGCTCGGGGTGCTCAGGATGATAAACGGCAGCGATCTCACGCACCAATTTGGGCACCTCATCCACCAATGGAGGCAGCCATTCTGGATTCAGGCGCTTTTGCCAGCGCAGTCGATTCTTACACTCTTCCACTGCCTTGTTCGCGGCGATGTCTTTCGGATGGTTTCCCCCATCATGATAGTGGGCCACGGCTTGTCGGGCGGCCTTTAAATCAGCCGCAAACCGTAACCCCAGCCAGATCAGCCAAGTCGCCATGCCCACGATGAAACCAGCGACAAAGGTGAGGAAGTAACTCATGGGGAGGGGAAGCTGTTTACGGTCGTTTACAGTCGATGATGATGGTTGACGATCGTTTCGTAAACAATCGTAAACCGACTTTCCCCAGCCTACATGTCCAGGAAGTTTTTCAGCAACCGCTTGCCATCTTGAGTCAAGATGGACTCAGGGTGGAATTGCACCCCATGGATGGGCAGTTCCTTGTGGCGCAGGCCCATGATCTCGGACTCGTCATCATCACAGACGGCGGTGATCTCTAGGCAATCTGGAAAGGTGTCCCGCTTCACTAAGAGCGAGTGATAACGAGTCGCCGTGAAGGGCTCTGGCATGCCTTTGAAGACCGATTGGCCTGTGTGCCGGATTTTGGAAACTTTGCCATGCATGAGCCTACCAGCGCGCACAACATCACCCCCGAAGACATGGCCGATGCTCTGGTGACCGAGGCAGACGCCCAGGATTGGAATGCTCTGACCAAAGGTGCGGATCACATCACAGCTGATGCCCGCTTCCTTTGGAGTACACGGGCCTGGAGAGACACAAATATAGTCAGGCCTCTTTTTAGCGATCTCTTCCAACGTGATTTGATCATTCCGATGGATCTCCATCTGCGCGCCCATCTCGCCAAAGTATTGGACGAGGTTGTAGGTAAAGGAGTCGTAATTGTCGATGATCAGAAGCATGGCCGTGGAGAATCGTAACGATTGTTTGCCGTAGATGGGCGCTTTTGCAAGGCTTGTTCAGGCCATGGACCGCTCATAGGCCTTCAGAAGCTCCGTCACACTTTGGGACCAGCTCAGTTCGCCATGCAGGCGCTGATAGCCGATTTCACCCATCTGCTGGCGGCGCACAGCGTCATCCAGTAGGCTCAAAATCGCGTCTCCCAGCAAGGCGGCACTGTTTTCCATCACATACAATGCGGCATCCCCAGCAGAGAAGCGCCCTTCCCTTGTGCCGAACATGACCTGCGCTTTAGAGAATGCCATGTACTCCAGCGTCTTGTTCATCGTGCAATGGTCATTGTAGTCATTGATCGGATCACAGGCCACGCCGAGATCCATCGTCTGCAGGCCCGTGAAAAGGAATTCATTGCTCACCCGTCCCGGCAGGTCGACACAGTCCACTAGGCCGAGCTGCGCACGCAGGTTCACAAGCTCAGCGTATTCAGGACCACTGCCCATCAGCAGAAACTGAATATCGGATCTGCCACGCACTTTAAGCATGTGCTCAGCGGCTTTGATCAGGTAATCGACACCATCCGCATTGCCCATCACACCGATGTAGCCCACAAGGTAACGTTTACCCTTTTTAAGAGCAGGCTCAGCAGGAACTGAGGTCGGCAGTTGATCCGGTGCCGTGCGCACGATGAAAATCTCGTCATCGTTCTTCTGCCCACGCTTTTGGATCACTTGCAGCACGCTTTGATTCGTCGCCATCACCCCATCTGCCAGGGCTAACGTGCAACGCTCAGCCAGTCGCACTGCCCAGTAGAAAAGGCCGCGTTTGCCGAACTTGGCCTCAAACATTTCAGGCCATAAATCATGCACATCATAGATGACCCGCACTCCAGCCAACAGCTTAAAAGGCAGCGCCACGAGGAACAAGAGGTCGGGCGGATTGCAGAGGTGAATGACATCGAACCCACCACGTCTCCAAGCTTTCAGCGCACAGCCGATTTCTCCCCACAGGGCCGTCACATACTCCAAGAAATAACCGCGCCATCCACCCGCTTCACCGCTGATCCAGTGGCGGTAAATTTGAATGCCTTCTAGCTTCTCCTCAGGCTGAGTGAAACCGCGCATCTGCGGACAGATCACCGTCACCTCATGACCCGCTTCACGCAAGGCGCAGGCCTCCTGCCAGACACGACGGTCCAGCGGCACAGGCAGGTTTTCGACGACGATAAGGACTCGCATTCAGCCATGCATAAGCATGTCCCACGTTTTATGCCGGTGAACCCCTTAGAGGGCAAGAGCAGATGTTTAAAGCGCCCCATCTAACCACGCCGCCATCTCCACAGGCAGCGGGCAATCCCAAGCGCGTGAAAAATCCGGCGTACTGACCTCCAGTCGATGGGAATGCAGTGCCTGCCGTGAAAAAAATAACCGCCGTGCCAGAGCAGGTGTCCAGCCCGTCTCGATGAAGTCCAGGTAGCAGCGTTCATCAGCCCCGTAGATCTTGTCGCCTAAAATAGGGTGGCCTAGATGGGCCAAATGCACCCGGATCTGATGCATCCTTCCGGTGATCGGTCGGGCCTCGACCAGCGCCAACCTACCTACCTCAGGATGCTCCACCCGGCGCAACACACGAAAATCGGTCCGGCAGGCTGCACCTGACTCATGCACCCGCTGCTTCACCCAGATCGGAGATTCTTCCACCTCGCCCTTTCTTAAAATAGGCGCCTCTAGGTCCAACGTCTCCCAGTTTGGCCAGCCCAACACAATTGCCTGATACTGTTTGTGGATCTGTCGCTCCTGCATGGCTATGCCAAACAGCCGCGCAGCCGCCGCATGCTTGGCCACCAGCACCGTGCCGCTCGTCTCCCGATCCAGACGATTGATGATGGAAATCTGCCCCCCATTGGCCAGTTCGTAGGCCAGCAGTGCCTTCAGCCCATGCCAAAGCGTCGGCGTCCCATCGGGCGTGCTTGGGTGGATCTGCAAAGGCGCAGGCTTATCCACGACGATCAAATCGTCCGTCTCATCCACCCAGGTGAAAGCCGTGTTAACCGCGCGCAGCATGCTCTAACAATAAAGCTGGAACTCATTTCTGCCAGTTTTGTGTTGGCCGATTGTGTGGCCAGACTCTGCGCGAACGAATGTGACCTCCAAAATAAGACACTCATCATAAATAAAAAAGAAGTCTGTAGATCACAGTGATTTGATGATGATAGATTACCTCATTCTCATTCATATGAAACTCGCAGCTTACTTTGCTCTGGTGTGCCTTTTGACTTTCGCTCCTCCGTGCAGCGGACAAAGCCTGCCAACTCTACCTGCGAATGAGCAGCGCTTCTTTGCCCCGGATCATGGAATTGACGAAGGCGATGAATTTGGCGGCGCGGTTGCCACCGATGGGGAATGGGCGGTTGCGGGTGCTCGATTCGATGATTCGGCTTTGAATACGAATGAAGGAGCGGCCTATGTTCTCAAATGGACGGCGGGTGTTCCAGCGGGCAGTTGGAAGCTTCATCAAAAGCTCACCATGCCGATGACCGCAGAAGAACGTGATCGGCAAACAAAGGTAGGCATACTTTTGGGTCAAAGCGTCGCTATATCTGGTGAATGGTTAGCTATTTCTGCTCCCAAGTTTATCACCGCGAGTGGCTACAGGGGCCGCATCCTTGTTTACAGGCGCCAAGGTGAATCGTGGACTCTGGCACAAATCATCGAACCAGAAAACTCCTACTCAGGTCACACGGGTGCAGGCATGGTCATTTCACAGGATCGTCTAGCCTTTGCCAGCCATGACGGCACGGTCCATGTTTACGTGAAGTCTTCTTTACCAAAGGGGCCTGCTTGGATTTTTCACACCTCGATTGAGGTGAGCAGAACAAGCGAAGAGGCTGGTATTTGCTTAGCTCTTCGTGACGGCAACTTGTTGATGGGTATTTCAGGAATGGAATTCTCTCAAGGTCAGCCAAAATCTGGACATATCCGAGAGTATGAATTTCCTCCGCGTCGTTCCGCTTTAGTCACAACGATTCCAAGCCCAGCTCTTCCTCCACCAAATGAATTGAAGTATTTTGCGAGTTCAATTGCGGTGTCTGGAGATTGGTTATTGGTAGGCTCCAGTGGTTTATCTGGCTCAAATGCCAAAGTCTTCTGCTATCGCCGCAGGGTTGCTGCAAATAGCCCCGTAACATGGGAATTAGCGGGGGATACATCCGTCCCTGAAACGGCTTACAGTCCAGCACCAGCAGTGGCGATGAATGATCGCTATGCGGCAGTCACTACCTTTGGCTCTAGAAGCGACGTCTTTCGGATGCATGTGACCACATTCACTGGCCCTGATCTTTCGTCGCTGCAAAAGGTTGGAGAGATCTCTCCTCACAGCACGCGTCTGCAAGAGTACGATCTACATCAATCGGCGGCAGTCGCAGGTGATACCGTTTTCGTGACAGATTCATCCATTTCAAGAATTGGCGAACTCGTTTTAATCCCGCCTAACTATGACCGACAGCCTCCTCAAAGGCTGAGCCCACCCCAAAGTTACTTAACGAAACAGGATGCCATGGGGAGAACAGTTGCCGCTTCTGGCAATTTAGTGGCCGTATCAGCGCCACAATGGCGACCAAGCACATCATTTAACGCTCCTACGCCCCAGCGAGGCACCGTACATCTTTACCGCCGCAGCAATGGTCTTTGGGAGTATTCAGATTCCGTCGACAATGTCGTTAATGGTCCAACTTCCCCTGCCTTTGGACAGTTCATGTGCGTGAACTCACGTTGGCTCGCAATGAATGGTCAAGGAGGCGTCTATGCCTACCGCCTAATGGACGGTAAAGCGCCGGACTTGCCAAGCTTCACTCTTCGATCGAGAACCAATCCAAATGCGGCTTTGCTAAATCTTGAGTTTGATTCTCTGAACGAATCGACTCTGATCGTTGCCTGGCAAAATGGGAACTCAGGCACTTTGATCGAGCGCTTTTCCATGCCAACAAAGGAAAAAGAAGAGCCCACATTTCAGTCGGTTTTGACCCAGACCGGCGTGAGCAATTTTGTTCCAATGGCCACCGAAAATGGACTGGCTGCCGTGGCCCATGGTTCTGAAGTCAGTGTGTACGACACAGCCATTACCCCCTGGAAAAGAATGAGCCGATTCTCTCCAGAAGGAGGTGCGATCATGCCAGGAGCGACAACTGACGGTCTCTTTTTTAATGAAGGTCAAATTTTGGCTAAAACTTCAGCGGGCCTTCGAGCTTATGAAGAAAAGTCACGAAAGTGGGTGCTACGCTGGGTAGGTCACCCTGACGTTGTTTCAGCTAGAAGAGATGCTCTTTTGGGGTTTGGATCTGGGTTTGTAAGCATCACGCGGCCTAACTTTGATCAACAAAACACATTTCCCCCGATTTCGCAGACCTTGAATCTTGTTCCAGCTTTTGGACGCGACCAACCTAGATCACCCACATCGGGCGTATTGACTGAGGATAGTGTGATTGTCGGCTGCTCGGGCTCCGCTGCTGGCCCTTTGGGGATGGTCTGGATGCGTTATCTTGAAGATTTGAAATTGTATGATGGACCAACTGAGAGCAAAGACCACGAGCTTCTATCCGGCATAAAGCTTCCACTCGGCACTTTGGCAGCATCGCGTGCGACTGACATTCGAATGACGCTAAAAAATTCAGGTCATTTAACCCTCAAACTGGATCAATCAGATCTGACCATTAGCGCGAGTGAGAGAGGCACTACGGCTGAAATCAAAGACTGGTCTAGACCACAGCTATTGAGTCCAGGTCAAAGCTTGACCTTCAAACTGTCTATCATACCAGTAGCATCCAATGTGGAGCAGACGCTAGAAATAGCGGTTAGAAAACCAACGGCCAATGTCGTCCTGTTAACAACTGGATACCGCTTTTCAGCGGCGAGTGAGGAGCCGACCGTTGCTTCCACTGAGAAAATTGAAAGCCCAACACTGCTAGCATTGGGTAGTCCCTTCGCTGCGTATGCTGACAGCAGCCTGAGTCGGAGTCTTGAGTTCCAATGGCTCAAGGACGGGCGGGCGCTCAAAAATCAGACTGAATCAGCTCTGTATCTGAGTTCTGTTTTGCCAAAGGATGCAGGCACTTACCAGCTGCGGGTCAAGGATAAGTCAGGCCAATCTGGCATTGCAGGAACTTATCCCCTGGGGATCTACGACGACACTGTCGGAGTCATCAGAAAACGCTGGGATGAAGCTTTCACTGTGACTGTCAAAACCTGGGGTAAGGGCATCCGCATCCGCTGGGGAGATGGGCAGGATAATGCTCTAAATACGGGAAGCCGTACCTCCACACTGCGTGTTAGCCGAGCTTCGATTACGCCTGTGCCAGAGGCCAACCTGAGCCTCGGTTCTGCTACCGCACCGCCTTTGAGATGGACTTTGGAACTCATCCCAGAAACTTATCTTGGTGTTGCTGTTCCTGGGCCGCTCGTCGTTGGGCAGGAGGTGGGGGAATTCGTAGCCTACTTATACACGACCCCGCAGTATCAAGTTCCTGATGCTACTTTTACCGTCAGCGGACTGCCTCCCGGACTAAAGCTTGATTCCGCCACAGGCCAAATCACAGGCACACCAACCAGAGCCGGAGATTATTCATTAATTCTGAATGCACGCTCAGCGGATGCACCACCACCGCCATTCAAAGTCTCGATTATTGTCCGCTCTGCAGAAGATTCGGACTTGGTTAGACCAGGTGCCTTTGCTGGTCTTGTTGACGCTTTCGTTCCTGGTGATGTCAACAAACCCTTACCTGGACTGATGCGTTTGCAAATGAGCTATAGTCGCCGCTTTTCTGGTTTATGGCTTCTAGGCTCTAGACGTCTGCATTTTGCAGGTATCGTAGGTGATGAAGGAGCCGCTAGTGTGACATTTCGCAATTATTCTGGGGCGGAGGATTTGGTTTGTCAGTTTTTTTTCTACCACCGAGACTTTATTAGCGTGGCCGTAAGTTCAGAAACAAATTCTTTTTCCAACCATGGTGATCTTAACTTAATTCCGCCCGTTGGTCTTGATGAGGAACGTCTGCTAGGCCGCTATTCAGCAATAATTGAAACCTCTCCTAATCCTGGTAGTGCTGGGCTCGATTCAATTTCTGGTTCTGGTTTCATGTCATTCACCATTGGAGCAGGTCATGCGGTCACGAGCGTTGGCACTTTGCCAGATGGCACTGGATTCACAGGGTCTGGCGCGATAATGGGCGATAGCATACCCCCAGACATTCTCAACTTTGCATTTACTTCAACAGGTGACTCAATTGCTGGGAGATCCAGTTTGAATCAAGATCTAACGGTTGGTCCTCAATCAAAAATACAGTGGCAACGTGCCCCACGCCTTTACGGTCGTCTCTATCCACAAGGATTCTCGAAGGAAGTTTATATCGTCGGTGCCAAGCACTTTGCCCCAGCACCAGGGATGCTGCTTTTTGGTGGCATTGACCAGAGCACAGCGACTCTTTTTTCATTGGAGCATCCCTCATTATTCCCCGAGCCCATTCAGTCCCCTTTCCGTCTGACGACTCGACATACGGCGTTGTTTCCTGCGCCAAACCTGAACCGCCTGAAAATGGATTTTTATGCACCGACGGGATTCTTCACAGGCTCTTTTACAACAACGGACAAGCTGACCAATGACAGTCCTTTCACAAGAAACGCCAGTTTCCGTGGCATGGTGATTCCTGGCATCAATCGCGGCGGTGGATTCTTTTTGATGCCTACCCTGCCTGATCCTCTCAATGAACCGTCTGTCAGCAGCAGTCAGACTCCCATTTATTCTGGCAAAGTCAGTCTTGGAATCAGTCAATAGGTACAGGCTTAACCACCCATGTGAAAGCGTGTTAACCGCGCGCAGCATTGCCCTGCCTTAAAGCCAAAGGCAGCCAGCGCCTAGCATTGTCTCAGCGCAGCAGCGAATTGAACTCGTCAGTCCCAGATGACGCTCATTTACCTCTGCCGACGACTCGGCAGGGGCAAACAATCACCCCAAATGGACTTTACCCAAGGAAGTGGCCCAAAATCCAATCGGGGCCCCACCCAAAACAGAGCCTGGGCGTTCGACTGAGATGAATCAGTGAATCTGGTTTGTAGCTTTTATTTACTGGATTCACAAGATGAGTAGGATTAACAGGATTTTTCAGACCTGTTAATCCTACTCATCTTGTGAATCCTCTAGCATGGGTCTTTTCTATTTTTCGAATCTAAGACCTGAACAGAGAGCATCTCGATAACAACGACCACGAACCTTCATGAAGGATGTCAGTCATCATGCACGGAATCAAAAAACAGCATTTACCCGAAAAAATTTGTCTGCACTGCCAGCGGCCCTTTGTTTGGCGAAAAAAATGGGCGCGTGATTGGGAGTCGGTCCGTTATTGCAGTGATGCCTGCCGTCGCGGCAAAGTGCCAGTCCAATCATGATCACGCTTCTCCTCCTTCACGCCATCACCACCTGGGCGCTCTGCGGACTGATCTGGACGATTCAGGTGGTGCATTACCCGCTGTTTGAAGACGTGGGGCCTGAGCATTTCCGCGGCTTTCACGGACGCCACATGAGGCTGATCACTTGGATTGTGGCACCGCTGATGTTTCTGGAGGTGGGCAGCGCTGGGCTACTGCTTTTTTGGGGAGAGCGCTCATGGCTTTTCCTGCTGAGCCTACTGGCCCTAGCGGTCGTGTGGCTTTCGACAGCGATCTATCAGGTGCCAATGCACGATCAACTGGTGCGCGGCTACCATGCAGGGCTGATCCGCAGGCTGGTGCTGACGAATTGGTGGCGCACTCTAGCTTGGACCACCCGTGGCCTTTGTCTGACTGCGATGCTGCATGAGCTACTGACAAAAATTTAACCCCCATTCTTCATGCCCTCTTCCTTTCATGCCAGCACACCCGTCGCAGCCAGTGCTGAGCAGCTCTTTGCCTTTCACAGTGATCCCAACAATCTCACCGTTGTCATGCCTTCAATGCTCAAACTAGTGAGCCTGACCACAGACGGTCCTGCGCTGGAGGGACGAATGATCGAGCTGCATGTGCGTGACTGGTGGATCATCCCCATGCACTGGACCTGTCGCTGGAAGACCGTGCAGGCTCCACATCTGCTGGTAGATGAGATCGTGCAGGGACCGTTTCCCTTATTTGAGCATGAGCACCGCTTCGAGCCAGATGGCGAGGGGGGCTGCGTGATGCATGACCGCGTGACCTATGAGTTTGGCCATAGCTGGTGGGGGAAGCTTATCTCTGAAACGGCTGTGCGCTTGTATCTGACGTTGCTGTTTAAGTTTCGTCACCACCGGACGCGGCAATGGGCAAACCAATCTGGAAAATCAAAGAGATAAAGAAACACTTGCCGTTGCTGTCTGAGCGACTTGAATCGTGGTTCCTCCTTTTTATGCACGAGTTCGCTTGGTTCCACATCGACAATGAGTCTGAAATAGCCTCCCCCGCGCTGCTACTCTATGAGGAGCGGATCGAGCATAACCTGCAGTTGATGATTCAAATCGCGGGAGATGTGCGCCGCCTGAGGCCACATGTGAAGACGCATAAACTGCTACCGCTGGTTCAGCGTCAAATCGAGCTGGGGATCACCAAGTTTAAATGCAGCACCATCGCTGAAGTCGAGATGTGTGCCATGGCAGGTGCTGCGGATGTACTTCTAGCCATGCCCTGCGTCGGGCCCAATGGTCATCGTCTGGCAAAGCTGTCGCAGGCTTACCCTGAGACACAGTTTTCAGGCATTGCCGATGACGAAGAAACGATCCGAACTCTGGCCTCAGCGGCCCAGCAGCTTGGGGTGAATGTAGGCGTCTTTTTAGAGATGGACTGTGGGATGGCCCGCACTGGAATCAGACCTGGAGAAGCCGCTGCTTATCTGGTGCATGTGATCAAAGACACACCGCGTCTGCTGTTTCGTGGACTGCATGCTTATGATGGACACATCCACGAGGCTGATCTTGCGACGCGTCAGGAACACTGTGCGTCCGCGTATGCGCCGATCCTAGATTTCAAAAAGAGACTCGAAGGCGAAGGCGTCATCATCAAAGAATTCCTCACTGGGGGTTCGCCCACGTTTGGTATTCATGCCGATCACGCAGAGCGTACGCTCAGTCCTGGCACCACCGTGCTGTGGGATTTTGGTTATGGGGATAAATTCCCCGACCTGCCATTTTTACCTGCTGCCGTTCTGCTAGCTCGAGTGATTAGTAAACCTGGGGCGAATCGACTGACTCTGGATCTGGGTCATAAATCCGTGGCTCCAGAGAATCCGCAGCCACGTGTCCGGTTTGAGGAGTTGCCGGAGGCTACCGTGCTAATGCAAAGCGAGGAGCATTTGGTGCTAGAGACGGATCGCGCCCATGAATTTCTTGTCGGTCAGGCCTTGCATGGCATTCCACGGCATGTTTGCCCATCGGTGTCGATGCATGGTGAGGCGGTGCTGATTCAAAAAAGGCAGGCTACAGCCTTATGGCCCATCACGGCAAGGAACCGTAAGATCACGATTTGAAGCTCGTTTCACGACTCCTCATGAAGCAACTCACACGCCGCCGCGCCCTCAAGACTCTCTTTTGCTCCAGTGCCGCCATGGCCCTGAATCTCAAGCCTCGGAGTGCCTTAGCAGAGGCTTCCCGGAGTGGCTTGAATTTTCTGGCCATCGGCGACTTTGGCAGTGGGGCACAAGATCAAAAAAACGTGGCTAAGGCCATGCAGGACTATGCCGCCAAGAGTGCGCTTAAACCTGATGCCCTTTTTTTCATCGGCGATAATTTCTACGGCCCAGCGAATCCCCTGCCGAAGGTCAAAGGCAAGACCGTCAAAGGCGAGGCTGCTGCCTTCACGCCGGAATCCAAGCGCTGGAGAACAGATATCGAAGAAATGTACCCCACGAGTGCCTTTCCTTGCCCACAATACGCCGTGCTAGGCAATCATGACTACCATGACAACCAAGGCGGTGAAAAAACTCAGCTCGCCTATGCCAAGCAACCCGGCATTCGCTGGCAGATGCCGAACAAATGGTATCGACAGGATCTCGGCGGCCTGATCACGCTGCTATTTGTGGATACGAACCTACCAGATGTAAGCGGGCATATGATGCGTGCCTCCTTGACTCTGGAAGAGGAGAAAGCGCAGCTCACTTGGCTAAAGGCTGAACTCAACAAGCCACGCGCCCCATTCACGCTCGTCGTCGGACATCACCCTCTCTACTCCAATGGCGATCATGGTGATACCAAGCCGCTCATCGATCAGTGGGACAGTCTCTTTCAGGAGCAAAAGATCCATGCCTACCTTTGCGGACACGATCACGATCTTCAGCATTTGGAGTTGGAAGGCAAATTCACCTCACACATCCTTTCCGGTGGCGGCGGAGCCAAGACCCGCAAGCTAGATCATCCAGAGCGCACCATGCCCTATGGCAAAGACGTCCACGGCTTCACTCACATCACGGTTCAGCCTGATGCCCTGACCTTTGCCCATCATGGCGTCGATGGCTCTTTGCTGCATCAGTTCACCAAGCGTGTGGATGGGAAAGTGGAGATCAAGGCATAACCAAATCCTTGGTTATTCCACATCATAGTGCTTTTCGCTCATGGATTTGTCGTGGTCATAGACCTGCTCTTTCATGAGCTTGCCTTTCCTGGACCAGTAACGGTTCAAGCCATGGCGCTGGCCATTTTCAAAATGGGTTTCGGTGGAAAGTTGCCCATTGTCCCACCATTCTTTGACCACACCATGCAGTCGGCCTTCTTTAAAGGTGTATTCACCTTTGGGTTGACCGTTTTTATGGATGTCGCGAGCTACCCCATTGTAAGGTTTGCCATCGAGAAAATAGACATCGTCCTGCCACTTGAGTTCTTTGTAGGTGACAGGACGCTCGGGTTCGGCGGCCAAAGTCGTCAGGCAGGAGCAAAGAAGGATAAGGGCTAATAGAGGCTTCATGGCCAGATTTTGAGACATGCTGAAGAACTCTGCAATGCCGGGGTTGCACGGCGCGTTTAGTTTCCCCTTCCTACCATGCTCAAAATCATCTCCCTGCTTCTCCTCATCACAGGATTGACCGCTCACGCAGAACTCCGACTCCCTGCCATCATTGGGGATATTATGGTGCTCCAGCAAAAGCAGAGCAATCCCATCTGGGGTTGGGATACCCCTGGCACTGAGGTGAAAGTGACCCTGGGAAGTCAGAGCAAAACCGCTCAAGCCGATGCCAAGGGCAAATGGACGATCAAACTGGATCCCCTCCCAGCCAGCGCAGTCCCAACTTCCATGACGATCCAAGGAACGACGAAGCGCGAGCTGAAAAACATCCTCGTGGGTGAGGTCTGGGTCTGCTCCGGTCAGTCAAACATGGGCTTCAACCTGAACAGTGTCTGGGATGCTGATCTGGACATTGCCACGGCCAAATATCCACAGATCCGCCTGATCTCAGTGCCACAAGTCGGCACACAAGAACTTTAGGACGATTTCAAAGGCCAATGGGAAGAGTGTTCACCCCTGACAGCGGGCTCCTTTACCGCCGTAGGTTACCACTACGGACGCGTGCTTCACGAGATGCTCGGTGTGCCCGTGGGCCTGATCGACAATGCTTGGGGTGGTTCGTCCTGCGAGGCCTGGGTGCGCAGGGACATACTGGAAAAAGATGCACGCTTTAAAGCCATGATCGATAAATGGAAACAGACCGAGGCAACTTACACAGACGCCGTTTTTGAAACCCAAAAGGCCGAGCATCAAGCCAAAGTGGATGCCTGGGTAATCGCACGCAAAGAAGCCCTTAAAGCCGGAAAACCCGTACCCGCCAATCCTCCTCGTGCCCCACAAAATGTGCTGCGTGGCCAACATCGCCCAGGCAACTTGTATGCCGGCTGTCTGCATCCCATCCTTGGCTATGGTATCAAAGGAGCCATCTGGTATCAGGGAGAGAGCAATGCCAGCCGTGCTCATGAATATGGCTATCTCTTCCCACTCATGATCACCCATTGGCGCAACGAGTGGAAGCAAGGCGACTTTCCTTTCTACTGGGTGCAGCTGGCCGACTTCAAGCCCGAGCAGGCCGAACCCGGTGACAGCGACTGGGCTGAGTTGCGTGAAAGTCAGACCATGAGCATCCGCAAGCTGGCCAATGCCGGTCAGTGTGTGATCACGGATTTGGGTGAGGCCAATGACATCCATCCCAAAAACAAACGTGATGTGGCAGAGCGCCTCGCCCGCTGGGCCTTGGTAAAAGATTATGGTTTGAATTTGCCCTACCGCAGTCCCGAACTCAAGGAGTCAACATTTGAGGGCGACAAAGCTCTGCTGACCTTCGACTTTGCCCCCCAAGGTCTGCGCACGATTGATGTGGATGAGGTCAAAGGTTTCGCCCTTTGTGGAGCCGATCAAAAATGGGTCTGGGCTAAAGCCAGCATCATTGGTGGCTCCAAGAAAGGCACGAATCAGATCGCGGTCAGCAGCCCACAGGTTCCACAGCCAGTGGCGGTGCGTTACGCCTGGAGCGATAACCCAATCTGCAATGTCTTCTCCGCTGAGGGCCTGCCGGTGACACCTTTCCGCACGGATAACTTTCCGATGATCACTGACCCAGCCAACCCAAATGGCATCGAAGCTCAGGCCGCTAAAGGTCAGGAAGAAATCAAGGCAACCCAAAAAAAGCGTCAGGAAGAACTGAAAAAAGCCAAAATTCAGCCAAGTAAATCAGCTAAGCCGAAAAAGGCGGCCTGAAAAGAGATGGGGTTGTGAAAAGTACGTTTCAACGCGCCGCTCGACAATGCGGTCTGTTTCGCTTACAAAACCAACCCCATGTTTCCAATTGTTCGACATCGCCCTCTTTTACTGACCGCCATGCTCTGGCTGGCAGCCCTCGGAGGTGCCCGTGCGCAGTGGCTCGTTTATGAGCTGACTTTCACCCCGGAGGAGGAGTCGGTGAACTTCAGCTGCTACAAAAGTGCCTACCTCATTGTCCCAGCTCAGGGTGGTCGTGCCACGATGATCATGACGACAGAAGACGGCGGTCACTTTTACGCTCTGGCCGATAGCAGTGCGAAGTACTTTGTGGCAGCAAACACCAACACCCGAAAAGCCGTTTTTTCTGCTGCGGCGATCTCTGGGAACTCCCAAGCGCTCTACACCGCCTCAGGCTCGCTGAATCGCTCTCTGCTACTCGAAAGCCCAAACGGCATGACCACACTGCGAGTAGCTGAAGCCTTGGATGGGCGATTATTAGCGGCGGATGATGAATCCGACAAGGGGCCATCGGCTGACGGCTCTTTTGGAATGGTCGGCAGCGCCTTCATCACAGGCTTGTTGCGCGAGGATCTCACGGCTCAAGCCACACTGAACTTCAACACCTTAAATGGTGCTACGAGTTACATCGTGGAGCTTTTAGAAAAATATGGCTACGCACCGGATGAAGGCAGCGTGCCTGTCCAACCAGAGGTCAGCGTGGAAGACGAATCCATGATCGATGCCAGCCTCTTCCCGCCGCTGCCTGCTGAGGCAAAATCTGAGAATAACTGATGAAAAACGTCCGCCAAGCTCTTGTCCAATGTCTGGAGGCCTCTGGCGGTGCTGGCATTCCCCTGCCCGTGGCGACGCCAAGCTCGTCGATTGTCAGCCAGCTTCTCGACTTAGGCACCTTGGATGAAGAGGTCTTTCTTTCTCAATTGGCTGTGCGCATGGGTCTGGGTTTTGTGTCCATGCCAGTGCCCGACTCCGCGGATGCTCCCGAATTGAAGCGCTTGCTGCCGCCCCGTGTGGCTTTGAAGCATCGTTTGTTGCCGCTGAAGATTGAGGAAATCGAAGGGCAGGCCAGAAAACTCATCGTGGCAGGCTTTGACCCTTTTGACCTCATCGGTAGGCAAGCCGTGGCGCGCGAAGTGGATGTGGCCGTGCGCTGGGAGATCGCCCCCAGGAAACGCATGCTCAATGCCATGCGCGATTTCTATGGGGTCGGCGCTGATACCTTTGAAGAGATTCTCAAAGGCCGTGATGTGGACGGTGCTGACCTAGAACAGCGTGATGAAGCCAACATCATCGATGCCGATGACGAAGAAGCTTCCGTCGTCAAGTTCGTGAACACGGTGATTCGCGAGGCTCTGGAGCAGCATGCGACGGATATTCATGTGGAGCCGATGGAAGAAAAACTGCGCATGAGGTACCGCATCGACGGTCGCCTGCGTGAGGTGCCAGTTCCAGAGAACATCAAAGCTCTCCAACAGTCGGTAATCGCCCGTCTGAAGGTCATGGCCAAGCTCGACATTGCCGAGCGTCGCCTGCCGCAGGATGGTCGTATCAGCCTTCAAATCGCCGGCCAGTTCATCGACGTTCGTGTGGCAACCATCCCCTCCGTTGAAGGTGAAAGCGTCAGCCTGCGTCTTTTGGGACAAGAGAAATTCAATCTCGAAAAACTCCGTATTGAGCCTGATCTGCGCGAGGAAATCGAGGCATTACTCAAAAAGCCCAACGGCATCATTCTCGTCACCGGTCCGACGGGTTCCGGTAAATCGACGACTCTTTACACTTTCCTCAGTCAGCTGAATGTCGAGCATCGACGCATCGTCACCATTGAAGATCCAGTCGAAAACAAGCTTCCGGGCGTGGTCCAGATCGCCGTGCGGCCTGAGATTGATCTCACCTTTGCCACCGGCCTGCGCAGCATTCTTCGCGGCGATCCAAATGTCGTCATGATTGGGGAAATGCGTGACCTTGAGACCGCTGAAATTGCCATCCGCGCCGCTTTGACCGGTCACTTGGTTTTCAGCACCCTGCACACCAATGACGCCATTGGTGGCATCATGCGTCTGGTGGACATGGGGGTGGAACCCTTCCTCGTTTCCAGCTCCGTGCGTGCTTTCATCGCCCAACGACTCGTGCGGGTTCTGTGCCCGGATTGCAAGCAACCGGAGCCCGATGCCGCAACGAAATTGCGTGACCTCCAATACACAGGTCCGATTAACACCACCGTATACCGCGCTAAAGAAGGCGGTTGTGAATCCTGCCGCGCAACGGGTTACAGAGGTCGTATGTCGATCTACGAACTCGTTCGCCTGACCCCAGCCATGGGCGAGCTAGTCACGCACAAAGCCAGCTCTGGCGACTTGATGAAGCAGGCCTACAAAGACGGCTACCGACCCATGCGAGAGTACGGAGTGCGCAAGGTCTTAGCGGGCCACACCACGATTGAGGAAGTCATTAGCGTGACTGTGGCAGAGTAACGTACCTTTCAGCTCCAATGCCCACATTCACCTACCAAGCCACCGATGCCACTGGGCGTGACGTCTCCGGCACCATTGAAGCACCGGACCGCCCATCAGCGGTGCGGCAGCTGGGTAGCAAAGGCTTGCAACCTTTTAAAGTCGTGGAAGGCGCTGGAAAAGCCGCCGCCAAAGTAGGGGCCAAAACGTCTCCGAATCCGAAGGGTAAAACCGCTGCCCAAGTCGAAGAAACCACAGGACCGATCAAGATCAGCAGCTCTCAGCTCCAACTTTTCACCGAAGAACTCGCCGAGCTACTCGAAGCCGGCATGAGGCTGGAACAAGCGCTCAAACTGATGGAAGGCAAAGGCACTGGAGGTTCCCACAACCGTATCGCAGCCCGCCTCGGCAATCTCATTCGCGAAGGCCACCCCTTTAGTAGCGCCCTACGACAAGCTTCACCCTCCTTTGGTGAGCTGTATTGCGCCGTCGCCGCGGCGGGCGAGGCGGGTGGTTCTTTGGGTGAATCGATGAAGCGACAAAGTCAGTATTTGAGCAAAGTGCGTGAAATGAAAAGCCAGGTGGCTGTAGCACTTATTTATCCAGGCTTTCTTGCAGTATCGGCGGTTGGGGTCACCATCCTGTTCACCACCTTCCTCATCCCACGACTCAGCATCATGATGTCGCGAATGAAAGGCGGGATTCCCAAGGGTATTCAGATTGTGATGGCAGTCTCCGATTTCATGAAAAATTACTGGTGGCTCGTTCTTGCAGGAATGGGTTTAGCCATGCTTGGCTTCTGGGTATGGAGTGGTTCCAAAGCAGGCCGCCCTCTCTGGGACCGATTCAAGCTGAAGATGCCCTTTGTCGGCAATGTGCTGACGGCCAACTTCCACTCACAATTTTTGGAAACTTTAGCTTCACTGACAGGGGGGGGATTGCCTTTGCTGAAGGGATTGGAGTTAGCTTCTCGCATTTCCTCCAATCAGTATGTGGAGCAGCAGCTTGTTCATGTGATCTCAAGCGTCCGAGATGGGGCCTCCCTCTCTCGCGGGTTGGAGAAAACAGCTCTGTTTCCCCAGCGATTACTGGAAATGGTTCGCATCGGCGAACACACAGGAGATCTGAGTGGCACCCTGCGCCGCACGGCTGATCGTTGTGGGCGGGACCTGAGTAAGAGTCTAGAAAAAGTCATGGCTCTGTTACAGCCTGTGATTATTTTAGTCATGGCTGCCCTCGTTGGGGTGATGGCTTACATGATGATTTCTGTCATTTTCCAAACAGTTTCCGCCCTCAAATCTCGTGGGCACTAGATAAATCTTCCTTTCCGTTTAGCTAAAGCCGAACACAATCTGACTATCGCGTTCCAAAATCTTTACCAACCCATTCATTTCCCTATGAAAGCTAATCTGCCCATTCTTCGCCACGCCAGAGCTGCCTTTACGCTCATGGAAATGATGCTCGTGCTTGCCATCATTGCTCTACTCATCGCCATCGGGGCCGTGACTCTGGGCGAAGTGGATGAAAACGCTAAATTTACGGCTGCTGAAGCACAGATGAGTACACTTAGAGCTGCAATCAGCCAGTACAAGACACTGAACCGCACTCTTCCTGGTAACTTAGACGCCCTCGTCACACCTCCTGGAAACGCACGCGTAAAAAGAAAGCTCGTGAAAGAGGAGGCTATCATGGATCCATGGAACAATAAATATGTTCTGCGTAGTCCGGGCAAGAATGGTGAATCCTATGACATTTATTCCATCGGCCCTGATAAAAAAGATGGCTCCGAAGATGATGTCGTAAGTCGCTAAAATTAGACCCGGAGGGGTGACTCTGTCATGAAACGGTTATCCCCAAGCTCGCGCGCCTCAGGCTTCTCGCTTTTCGAGATCATCGTGGTCATGAGCATCATGGTTCTCATCATTGGCATTGGTTATGCCAGTTTTAGCGATATGACTTCAGAGGATCCCTTTGAAAAGCCTACGCAGAGCCTAGCTCAGATGTCGAAATATGCCCTGAATACAGCCGTCATTCAACATCGAGGAATGTTGATTGGCTTTGATAAGACGGGCTTTGGGGTGGTCGGAACATCAGCCGAAGGAATGAGCAACTACGCACTGCCGCCGGATATGAAAATGCTCATCAAACACTGGGGTGACACTGACTGGCAGAAAGCAGAAGGCCAAGTCTGGCATTTCGGTGAGCAGGGTGTGTGTGATTTCGTCACCGTGCGTTTTGAAATGAAGGATGGCAATAGCCATGAAGTGAAATTCCATCCTCTGACCGGAGGCATCACTGAATGACCATTTCTCATCCTCAAAAGTCTTCTGGCATGACCCTATTAGAGGTCGTGTTAGCTCTTGCTGTGTTCAGCATCGCCGCGCTTGCCCTAGTGGGAACGATGAATCAAATCGCTGAAGCTGCCACAGAATCCCAAACCATCTTGGAGATCGAGCAGACACTGGAGTCCCTCATTGATGAATACGGGAAGATACCGCAGATGCGGAATCTAGAAGAAGACATCAAACCTGGATCAGATGGCGTGGCCTATCGTGTGAAAGTGGAACAGGTCAAAGACTTGAGAAATCAAGACGGACAATTTCTTCAAGACATGTTTAGAATTCAAGCCTTTGCACGCTGGGATGATGGCGGTGGTGTGATTGAACTGGAAGCCGACAGCATGCGCTATGCAGGGGCTTTTCTACCGATTAATTAGCAGAATCATGAAACTCGATCCTGCTAAATCACAGTCTATCCACCTGCTCCGTGGAAGGTTAACAACTTCGTCTTATGCGGCGTTCACTCTTCTAGAGATGTTGGTGGCACTATCCGCGTTTGTCATGTTGATGGGCGGCATCTTTGCTATCGCTCAGGGCACCATGGAATTGGGCAATGACATGGGCTTAGCTCAGGATCGCTCTCAAATTCGGCAAAATTTTGTGGAGTTCTTGCGCCGCTCTTTTCGCAATTTACCAGGAGATGCTGAAGTGCGCCTGAGCGTTAAAGCCAAAGGCAGCAGCTATGTTCCGACCCTGAACTTTATCAATGGCGGAAGCTCTTTTACGCCTGGGGTTTCGTTGGCTCCAGACACCAGCGTCGAACTCTTTGCAGATGAACGTCCCGGTGGCTATTTAAGGGTGACTCTGCGGGTCTTGGATCAAAAGCAGACTCAGGCCGTGCGCTCCAATCAAAACGTCAGTTATCGCCGCGATCAGATCACTCTGCCATTGCTGGACAATGTGAGTCGTTTCGAATGGCGTTTCTTTGATACCACAACCAATCGCTGGGAGAATAACTGGAAGCAGGGTGAGCGCCGGCCTATTCTTGCTGAAATGAACCTGCAGCTCGATGATGGTTTTCAAACCCGCGCCGTTTTTTGGATTCCGCCCATTATTCCCAATGCGATTCAAGGCGGAGGATTACAGGGAGTTCCAAATCAGCAAAATGCATTGAATCCTGATGGGACACCGCAGCTCAACCCAGATGGATCAACTGTGGCCAATCCCGGTGCAGCATCCCCTGGCGTAAATGCCCCAAACCCTTGACCTCAACCATGATATTTCCAATCAAGCGTCGCGATTCGGGTGCAGCCTTATTGGCTGTTCTTTGGGTCATTGCTTTGCTGATTGGTTTGGTAGCTGGTGTTTCACTTTTACTCACTCAAGACTTGGATTCCTCTGCGGCGCGGCGGCAGATTTTCCGCTCTCGAATGATGGCTGAAGGAGCCCTAGCAATTGCCATGAATCCGGGGGTCACCAAGCCAGATGATCCCCTTCTGCGGCGCCAGATCAGTGACGACGAGCAGTATGAAGTTGTGATGACGGGTGAGGATGGTTTTATCAATCCGAATGTTCTCCTCCAAAAAGAAGACCGCGAAACCTTTCGCCGCATCTTTCGTTACTGGGGCATGACTCTACCACAAGCAGATAAACTCATCGATGCCTTGATTGACTGGGTGGATCAGGATGACTTTAAGCGCATTAACGGTGCTGAAAAAAAAGAATATGGTAACAACGGCATGCCGTTTAATCGCCCATTTCGTTCCATTGAGGAAATGGCGTTAGTTCGTGGCATGGCGGAAGTCGAGCAAGCCTATCCCGAATGGAGGACTTGGTTTAGCGTTTATGCCAGTGGTGTGCTGGATGTGAATGAGGCTCGCCCCGAGGTTGTTTCAGCTTTAACAGGAGCAAGTATTCGCTTGGCCCAAAACCTGCGAAATACTCGTCTTGGCCGAGACGGCATTCTCAACACGAAAGACGATGCCCCGATGCCAGACCTAACCAGTGCCTTGGCGATTTTAGGGATACCAACGGGCAATCCAGCTGCACTAGCGAACATTCTCTCAGTGACTAGTGCCACAAAACGACTCGTTGTGCGAGTTCAAGTGGGAGATCTCAAGCGAGAGTTATCGGCAGTAGTTCGTGGAACTATCGGTCAGGGAGCCACGGGCATTCTCTGGATGAGTGAGGCCAATCCAATCAAGGATACCACAGAGACACCCGTTGCAGGCGGCCGTGTCACTCGGTGATCTTGACCGGTGTGCCTACAGGTGCGTTGACATAGAAGACTTGGGCCATGCTCGCGGGTAAGCGAATGCAGCCGTGAGAGTCGGCATAGCCAGGCATATAACCTTGATGCATGCCGATACCGCCGGTAATCCGCATGAACCAATACATCTTAGCGCCATCAAACTTAGTGCCCCGTGGGCGGCGATCTTTGCGGTTGTCGATCTGAGTCATGACGATGCTGCCGTAGTCATCAATATAGTTGCCATAAACCGAAGAAAGATGATCGGCGTCTTTCTCGATGATTTTGTAGTTCCCTCGAGGTGTAGGGAAAGCCTGGCTACCTGAGCAGATGGGAGATTCGCCGACCAATTGATTGCCTTTATAGAAATAGGCCCACTGTTCACGGAGCACGAGATGAATGCGTGGCCGCCCTCTGACCCCATCTCCCTGCCAGTATGATCCATCTCCAAAAACAGACGTTTTGAGTTTATGAAAACTCGGCACCTGCGGTATCTTCACCATGCCAAAAGGTGCAAAGCGCCAACGCTGCGGCGCCATAGCCATATATGAGCCCCCACCTGGAGCCTGAACTGCATAATAAGGATTGGTTCTGACGCAGCTGACAGCCGAATGAAGGCAGACCAGCGCAAGAAGCAGTCGAAAGTAAAAAAACTTGAAGGAGGGCTGAGGCATGACGAGAAGGCTTTAACTCAAGACCCTTTTTTCGACAATAAGCGGAACATGAAATATCACTTTAAATTAAAAGCACGAAAGAGGCCCAAGAAAGGAATAAACAGACACACCTTGTGTCACCAACGCTCAATTGCCCGATGAATGGTAGAAACAGAAAGTCACCGACTTTAGTCCACCTATTTCGCCAACGCTAAAATCCTTGAATTGACCATTCAGTTGACTGGAGGAATGGGTGCAGTTCATGATGAAACTCGAACACGCTTCCGCCTTACGAGCTACGGCGAGGTGAAGTCAGCGCTCCAGCATCTGGTTGCTAAAACCTCACAAAAAACCCGCGTCTGATGAGACTCAGACGCGGGTCTATGATGAAGAGGAATAGGGAGTTAAACCTTATTTCTTTTTGGTTGCTGATTCAGTGGCTTTTTCAGAAGTCTTCTTTTTAGCTGAATCTGGGGCTTTCTTTTTAGCTCCTGAGAGAGTGGTCTTAGGCTTGGTTACCGCAGGCTTTGTGACTGCGGGGAACCCTGCTTTCGCATGAGCGATGATTTCACCAAAAGTGACATCGCCAATGCCTTCCACCTTCAAGAGGTCGATCGGATCAGCGAAAGGACGCGCTTTCTTAACAGCTGCGGCACGGGTTCCACCAATATCAGGAAGCGATTGCATGGCTTTATCGTCTCCTTTGTTAAGAATATCTAGCAGTTCGCCGCGCTGACCTGCGGTCAAGGCTTTAGCAAGTGCTTGTGATTTGATGGATGGCCCATCAGTGGCAGATTCAGACTTAGCTTTGGCAGCTGAGGCCGTTTTTTTCTTGTTGGGCGTGACTGCCGCATAGAGAGGTGACACAATGCTCAGAGAGATGAGGGCGATGAGGATGCGTTTCATATAGTATATAGTTAGTATCTAACCATGATAGCATACGAGTAAATTTTACTTTGCAATCAGTAAAATAAAAAATATTACCATTACCTCAATGTTATCTTTGTTTTATTAAACAATAATTTATTATTTAATTAGCATTTTTCTTACTTTTAACCTTAGCTTTCCCTGAGGCCTTGGCAGCAATGCTTACTTTATCACCTGGCTTTGGAAGAGCCACCTTGACCGTTTCCCATTGAGGATTCAGTGAGGCCTCACGAATGGTGAAGTTACGAAAATCCACCGACTGACCACCAACAGTGAATCCAGGAGCCGTTTTTGCTGTCTTAAAGAGGTCATTGCTTCCCCAAGCTACAAGGTCATCGACCTTACCGACCATGCTGTCTCCCACCATTTCCAGACGTACTTTATGCCAAGTGCCTACGCTTAGCACAGCTGGGAAGCGTGCGAAAATGGCGGCCTTATCAGGTCCTTCGTGATCATTATCGTCTTTTTGAATCGTCACGGAGGAAGGTGTCATCATGATACGCGCCATGTGATCTTTGGTGGCATTGATGGAAAGGCTGGTGCTTCTTGCGCCTTCAAATTTGAATTCATACTCGATGACAAAGTCCTGAAGTTTATTTGGCAGGCGCGTGACAGCACCGTGCTTGTCCTCAGCCATCTCTGAGCCACGCACGGCACCTTCGACGAGCTCCCATTTGCCTTTAGCAGCTTTCCAGGGTGCCGCAGGCGCAGTGTTGAGCTTGCTTTCATAAATGACAGCGCCCGGGATGGCCAGTAGCGGTGCTTCAGCAGCCAAGGCGGTCAGACTAAGGGCGGAGAGAGAGAGTAGAAACAAAGGTGTTTTCATGGGCGGCCAGAAACGTGAGCGATTGGCTGCTATTGCAAATAATTATGGGTGAGTGATTTGCTGCGCTATCCGGCGTCGCAAAAAACTTTACACATTCCTCATGAAATAAGTCTTTTCGGTGAACAATTTTGGACTAGCCTTCGACTAAGGTTAACCTCACTGTTATACTATGAAGACAATCTCTCTCTCTCTCCTTGCTGCTATCAGCATTTCCTCATGTGCTACTGGCCCAAATGCCCAAACAGGCTCAGTCATAGGCGCTCTTGGTGGCGCTGCCGTCGGAGGCATCATTGGTAATCAAAGTGGCCGCGGCCTCGAAGGTGCCCTTATCGGGGGTGGTCTTGGTGCCCTTGGTGGCAACGCAATCGGCAATTCCCAAGATCAGCGGAATAGCCAATACAACAATGGGTATCAAAACAACGGCTACCAACAACAGCAGCGCCGGCCTGCGGGTTACTATCAAAATGGCCAGCCTTATTATTAGGATCTGAAACCTTACGAGTTTTTAAAAGAAGCGCGATCTGGGCACAGGTCGCGCTTTTTTGTTGTCGTGAACCGTGACATAGGTGCGGATGTCATTATCTGATTTTGTTTTTGCCACCTGCCGCGCCGGCTCTGAAAAAGCGCTAAAGAAAGAAGTATCCCTGCAGCCGGGAAAGCTGCTAACGCCTGCGTTCATGCGCCCACAGTTGATCACTTGGAAGGTGCAGGCGGGGTTGCCCACAGATTTTGTCTTTGATGCGCTTCTTGGTGTTGTCTGCGGTTGGTCTCTTGGCATGGCCCGAAGTGCTGAAGATGTGGCGGAGATTTTGAAGACCTCCGATCTCCACGTCTGCGCTTTGCACGTTTTTCCTCGCTTGATCTCTGAAGATGGACTCACTCCTGACGAGTGGGCTCCGGTGGAAGCTCTAGCAGATTCCTTGAAGCAAGTCTGCCAGACTTCGTCGGAAAGCCACTACATCTTAGACGTGATTTTAGGCGAGGCTGGAGAGCCATGGTTCATTGGCTGCCATCCTCGGTCTGCGGCAAGCCATCCTCATGCTGGAGGTCTGCCAAAGTTGACGATACCGACGGAAGCGCCCTCCAGAGCATGGCTGAAAATGGAGCAAAGTCTTGCTTGGCTCGGCCTAGACGCTCCTGATCTGCTCGTTGGCAAAAGTGCTTTAGAATTGGGGAGCGCGCCGGGTGGGGCCTCCTGGTCCCTTCTTCAGCGAGGCATGAAGGTAATTGGGGTCGATACAGGAGCGGTTGCTACCTGTGTGCAAAATCACCCCAACTATGACCACGTCGGCCTACCCGCTAGCCAATTACCCTTGGATTATCTGCCTGAAAGGATTGATCTCCTGGCCTGTGACATGAATCTAGCTCCAGACGTGGTTCTGAAATACTTGGAACCACTTTACCTGCGTCTGAAGCCATGCTGGCTGGTTCTTACCTTTAAGATGAACGATGCACGCGTCGAGGCACTGATGCCTTACTTTATCCAGCAAGTAAGGCGCTTTGCCTCAGGTCCAGTTTACGCCAAGCAGCTCCACGCCAATCGACGTGAAGTTACATTGGTTTCTCAATCAGCAGACGTTTAACCTCCCGACTAACTTGCCCTAGAGTTAGGCGATGTTCCGCCCGCCATGGATGATATGAGACTGTTCGTGATTCGAGTTTCTAATCAAAGGATTAACAGGAATGGGTTCTGACCTGTAAATCATGTCTTTCTGTTTTCCTGTAAAATTGGGTCTCCAGTTGCTTTGTTGTCTCCGACTCATACGGCCAAAGTGACTCTTCGTTGCACATCCCACGCCCCGTGGATTGTCTGCTAGATTCAGGAATGGCTGACTGCCGATTTGCATCCGTCATTGATTCCACAAGGCTTTTCGCCTCTCGGGCGGTGTCACCCAAGACACAGCCGCTTCGAGTCGAAGAAGCCTTGTGAAACCAAGCCCTGGCGCAACTCAACGAGCTTCCATTCCCGGATCTAGGTTTAACCAAATAACTGTGCCAGAGGCTTACCTTTGTCAGCCACCGTGAAAGGTCGCTTCGTAGGTGAGTAGAGAACCTGATCCAGTGGTAATCCAAGAGCATAGCCAATGGTGGCGTTAAAGTCAGGAATGCTGACAGGCTTATCGACGGCTTTGTCGCCCTTAGCATCAGTAGCGCCATAAACTTGGCCACCACGAATGCCGCCGCCAGCAAGCACGCAGCTAAAACCAGAGGGATGATGATCGCGCCCATCATTCACATTGATCTCTGGTGTGCGGCCAAATTCCGTAGCCAGAACGACGAGCGTCTCATTGAGCATGCCACGGGATTCAAGATCTTGAAGAAGTGTGCTCAGAGCAGCGTCGAGTTCATCACAAAGTTCCGGAACTCGAGTGAAGTTAGCATTGTGGGTATCCCAGCTGCCAAAGCTGACCTCCACATGGCGGACACCATGTTCGACGAGGCGGCGGGCCAACAGACAACCCTGGCCAAAGCGCTCGCGGCCATATTTTTCACGCAAGGCTACGGGTTCAGCATCAAGGTCGAAAGCTTTCAATTCCTCACTTTTCATCATCTTCACCGCATCATCATACATGTCACTGTAGGCACGCACATTTTTGACATCGTAGGTTTCAGCAAACTTTTGATCCAGTTGCTTGGCCACACCAAGACGATGGGTGAGTCGATCCTGAGTGAACCAAGAGTTTGGCGTCACATTGGAGATACCGCTCTCTGGATCATTGATCATGAGTGGAGCGAATTTGGCTTCAAAAAAGCCAGCTCCTGGGTGCCGACTTTCATTGCCGATCATCACGCTGCCTGGCAGCGTCGGGTTTCCACGATTTTGGAACTTTTCTAGCCAGGCCCCCATGGAAGGATGACGGATGCTGCTGCGCAGCGTGTAGCTAGTCCTCTGAAAATACTGCCCCTGCTCGTGAGCTCCCTGGGTCGAGGACATGCTGCGGATGATGGCTAACTTATCTGCCTGACGAGCGACAAGGGGCAGATTCTCACTCAGGCGGATGCCGTCTGCTTTGGTATTGATCGTTTTCGTCAAACCCATGACTTCAGCGTTGTCCGGCTTGGGATCAAACGTGTCCAAATGACTCATGCCGCCATTCATGTACAAATAGATGACATTGCGTGCTGTCGGCACCTGCTTGAGCGGAGAGGTGTTTTCACCCGGGATCGCCAGAGCCTTACTGGTCAGCTGGCTGGCTGCCGTGACGCCAAGAAGTGATTGCGCAGCTTTCGTGACGAAGACGCGGCGATTGAGGGGATCTGTGAAGGTGCTCATAAGAAAGAATGAGGAGATTTGAAAATTGACGGACTACTGAACAAAATAAAACTGGCGAGTATTGAGCGCAGCCCACAGTGCATCACCCTTACCAGTGGCATCATTACTCCCAACGATAGGCAGGAGCAGGGCTTTCTCATCAGAACTGGCCTTGCGGCTAAAAAGACTGAGGTAAATCGTATCGATCGTCTGATCGGCGGATTTGCTGTTTTTCAGACTGCGTGAGATCATGGTATAGGGATTCAAGAGCTGGGTGAAGGTCTTGCCATTGAGCAACATGAGAGCTTGGCCAACCGTAGCATCCTCGTTGGCGTTTTGAACAAGTTCACGATCACTTTGACCAAACTCACGCAAAAAATGTCCATTCGGCGCAGGACTACGGACATCAGCCGCACGCATCATGATTTTATCACGCGTGCTTTCCCAAGCTTGTAAGAGTGCGATCTCTTTTTTGTCATCGGCTTTAAGCTTTTCAGCATCTTTCTTCAGACGTGCTTTTTGGATTTCATTCAGGCGGGCACGCTGCTGCTTGGCCATCACAGCAAGCGCGTCGTCGATTTTCAGGGCTACACCCTCTTTGCTTTGAATCACTTTGGCGATCTCAGCGGCAAATTCGGCGTCTGTGACTTGCTCCTTGAGCTTGCCATCACGGGCCAGTTCAGCGAACTTCTTGAAACCCATGGAATAGATGATGTCTTCGGCGGCTTGATCAATCGCCTTCCTTTGATTGGAGACGACTTTCTTGGCCGCGCGGATACCTGCTTCGTCCTTATTTTTGGAGGCTTCGGTGAGATGTTCCTGAGCTTTGCGCACATCAGCTGAGAGTTGGCGCTGAGTCTGGGCCACTTTGGCGGCTCCGGCAGCCAGTTCTGCTGAGGTTAGGGCATTGAGGGAACGATCCAGCCACTCGACCTGACGAATTGTAATATCCCGATCAATCTGGGAATCTAGGCTCGGCACGTCAGGAGAAGGCTTGTAGAGCGTCACCATGCTGTCCCAAATCTGCTCTGAAGTCATGCGACGCAAAAGCGGGCCGGGGAAATGATAGACCTCACCCAATTGGACATCTTTGGGATGAGCCGCACGCTGGTAAGCAGCGCTTTTGTAAATCATGCCCAGATAGGCTTTCATGTCATAGTTCATCTCCTTCATGGTGTTTTCCAAGAAGGTCATGAGCTGTGGATTGCTAGGCACGGTGGAATCCGTGATTTCATCAACAGGCTCAATCAAGCCCATACCCATCACTTTTTTCCATAGGCGATTCGCAATGACCAAGGTGAAGCGCGGATTATCTTTAGAAGCCATCCATTGCGCGTAGGACTCGATCGGCTTGACGCCCGGCTTTACAATCTTGCCATCCTTTGAAAACGAAGTTGGAATGGTTGGCTCGATCACCTGTTTAGGTTTCGCGTCTGTGTATTGGTAATCATGCGGTAAGAGCAGCTTCTTGCTATCGGTCTGATCCAGCACGGTGTTGTAGCGCAGCGGACGCAGAATTTCGCTCATGGCTTTGGACATATCTTTACGATCAAGTCCTGCGGGAAGCCGAGCAGCCATCACGGCTGCCCCTTTTTTGTTTTTCTTGGAACTGCCGTAAAACGCCTGCGCTAAGAGGGGGTTTGAGAGACCATTACTGCCCGTCATGCCATAGCTATGAGAGGCCATTTGGTAATAGTCCATCTGAGTCCATTTATCGAAAGGATGATTGTGACACTGCGCGCACACCATGCTAGTGCCGAGAAAGACCTGCGTGGTGACGGCCATGTTATCCAGCGGCATGTTATAATCGCGGATGTAGAAGCCGACAGCCCCATTCTCATAGGTCTTACCATCGGCAGTCATCAGCTCGCGGACCATTTGGTCATAGGGCTTGTTTTTTTCCAAAGACTCACGCACCCAGTTGGTGTAGGCAGCGCCAGCTGGCTGGCTATTGCCCATGGTGAGTTGGGATTTCACCCGCAAAATGTCATTCCAGTAGTTGGCAAAGTTTTGCACATACCCGTCTGAGGCTAAAAGCGTGTCGATGAGCTTTCCGCGCTTATCGCTGGTGGTGTCAGCTAAAAATTCCGTGGTCTCTTTCAGGGATGGAATGCGCCCCGCGATGTCCAAGTAGATACGACGGACAAAAACCTCGTCACTGACTGGCGCATGAGGCTGAATCTTTTCTTTCTCAAGCTTCGCCGATACCAGCTGGTCGATCTGAACTGCTTTCGCCTGAATATCTTCAAGTGAGACCGCACGGACGCTGGTCAGGACAGAGCATGCAAGGAGGGCAAGATGGAGTGATTTCATAAAGACAGCGAGGGGAAGCTCCCACTGAAACGCCAGCCTTCAGTCACTCTTTCAGCTCTATTTCAGGAAAAGATGACTGTATTTTTCGGGCCAATCCGAGGGAAGGCGCATGGGTTTACCCTGTGGCATCTGGACCAGAGCCAATGACTGGCGGCAGTTAATGAGCACTGTTTCTTCCCCTGCTCGGCGGACTTCAAAGGCCATCCAAAAGCGCACTCGTTCCACCCTTTCCAAGCGACCACTGATGATCAGCTCATCTCCAAGGGTTGCAGGTTTTCGATAGTCGATCTCAGTTCTGACAACGACGGGATAGACCTGCGTCTTTGACATCTCCCGCAATTGCATCCCCAGCTTGGCTGCTAGCCGAGTCCGTGCAGTCTCGATCATACGCAAATAAGCGATGTTGTGGACGACCCCGCCGATGTCAGTGTCGAAAAACATCACTTCTTCGCGGGTCTCAATCGTCGGGGTCTCTTCACGCATCCAGTAGGTATGGCAAGCCAGAGCGAGTCTTGCAAACGTATCCTTCAACGCTATCAACACGAATGGAACTCGACCTCACCGGCCCCCTGCGCGAAGATGCCTACATGATTTTGTCGGGACTCATCACGCCGCGGCCGATTGCCCTGACGACGACGGTAGATCTTGAGGGACGGGTGAATGCAGCGCCCTTTAGTTTTTTCAACCTGCTCGGAGATAGTCCGCCTATCGTCGGTCTCTGCCCCGGGGACCGCACTCCTGGCGTCCCCAAAGATACCGCGCGGAATATCCGTCTCACGCAGGAGTTTGTCGTGAATCTGGTGGATGAGGCTTTGGCCGAGAAGATGAATCTCTGTTCCGCCGCCTTACCCCCAGGTGAAAATGAGCTGCTCCGCGCAGGCCTCACCTCAGTGGCTAGCAGCAGCGTCAAACCTCCACGCATTGCCGAGTCGCCAGTCAGTCTCGAATGCCGCAGTCACAGCATCATTGAGATCGGTGACAACCGCCTGATCATAGGTGAAGTCCTGCGTGTGCATGTCAAAGAGGGCATTTTAGACCCCGACACATGGCTGGTTAAGCCTAACAGCTACCACCTGATTGGCCGGATGCAGTCCCCACATTGGTATTGCCGAACAACGGAACTTTTTGAGCTAAAGAGACCTTCCAATTCCGTTACTCAGCCTCTCCACGACTGACGTGCATCTTCTGAAAAGGGACACTTTCACAGACAGCTTGGATCATGTCCTGGAATTTGTAGCTGCTGCTTTTGGTTCGGCGGGCAATCTCTTGAATGGCAGGTTTGTCGCTATAACCAAGTCCGCGACCGAGAGCATAGGTGAGTAGGTTTTCAGCCAAATTGCGTGTGAAGTCATCGGCAAGATCAGTAGCCAAGAGAGCGCGGAGATCGGTGAGGTTCTTGAATTGCTGGCCACGCACGAGCTGGCCGGAGGCATCGATGGGATGATTTTTTTCTTTTTCGCGATAGCGGCCAATGGCATCGAAATTCTCAAAGGCAAATCCCATGGGGTCAAGGAAGGCGTGGCAGCCAGCGCAGGAGCTATTGCTGCGATGCTCGGCAAACTGTTCCCGCAGGGTGAGGTTGGATTTACGGACCTTGCTTTCATCCAGTGGAGGCACGCCTCCTGGGGCTGGGGGTGGCGGGGTTCCGAGGATGTTTTCTAGCAAATACTTGCCGCGTTTAACCGGAGAGGTGCGCGTTTGTGTCGAGGTCAGGGTGAGAATGCTGCCCTGGGTGAGGATGCCCCCGCGAGGTGTGCCTTGAAGAGAGACTTTTTGAAACTTGTCCCCCTTCACCCCTTTGAGATCATAATACTTGGCAAGCTTAGCATCGACAAAGGTGTAGTCGGCATTGAGGAACTCGATGATCGACTTGTTTTCATGCAGGATGTGATCAAAGAACATCTCGCTCTCCTGCTTCATGAGGCTGGCGGTTCCACCGCGCCATTCAGGAAAGCGGCGAGTGTCGGGAGAGACGATATTCATGTCGCGCAATTGCAGCCACTGGCCTGCAAAGTTTTCTTTCAAGGATGAACTGCGCTCATCTTCAATCATTCGTTTGATCTCTGTGCTCAGATTTTTCCGTAGCTCATTTTTTGCGGCCAACTCCAGTAACCTTGTGTCAGGAGGTGCTGCCCAGAAGAAATAGGACAGCCGGTTGGCCAGGCTGTATTCATCAATATCGGAAATGCCATTGAAGGCAGTGCCAGTTGGTGTGGGTGAACCTCGGAAGAGAAAGGTCGGCGACACAAGCATGCCTTCCAAAGTGTAACGTAAAGCGCCCAATGCGGACTCACCCTCCTTCATAGCCAAGGTGCTAAAGGCAATCCACTTGCTCTTTTCTTCATCCTTCATGGGACGGCGAAAAAGCCGAGCGCCCATCTTTTCCACCAATGCGGCAAGGTCGCCGCTTTGAATGCCTGAGCCTTTCTCCAGAGGACCTTCGACATTGACTTCATGCAGCCAGAAGTTGCGATCTTGCTTGGTTTTTTCGTCATAGAAATCGTTTAAGAAATGCACCTGCAATTCATGCTTGCCGACAGGCAGATCGGCTTCCACATGAAAAAACTGAGGGGCTTGGTTTTTAGCGGTCACAGAAAACGCGCCGATGGTTTTGCCAGCAATGCGCATCTCGGTTTTAGCGGGCTCGTCTCCAGCTTGCTGGGCACCTGCTTTTAGTGTGAACCGATATTTGCCCGCTTCTTGAATGTCGATGGCATGCTTCACATAGCCACTGCTGGGCAGGACAATGGTGCCAGTATCAATAGCCGAATCACCTTCGCCTTTGAGGAAGTGTTCTCCGGACAATTCCATGGTGGGCAGGCCGATCGGTTTGTTGCCCACCAGCCATTGCAGAAACTTGCTTCCGCGTGGAGCCAGCAGTCCATAAGGGCCCTGCACTTCGATCTTATCCAAGGCCACATTACGATCGCGCTTATGGGGATCGGGATTCATCGGGTCAGCTTGATCGTTGAGAAACGCCACACTGATCTTCGAGTCACCGCCATTGAGCTGCACACTCTGCGTGATCTTCTGCCACGGCCCCTTATCATCCTTCCATCGAGTGCGGATATCAAAGGTTGAGATGTCTTTGCCATTGATACGCAGAGCAATTTTTGCCGACTCATTGCCTGATTCGGTGGCTGCGATATGGATCGTCAGGGCATAGGTGCCAGTGGCTGGCACGGTGATCTTGGTGGCGACTTCAGCATTGCTATGGAACCAGCGCACACCTTCCCATTCCTTGGTTTCACCCTTTTGATTCCAGAACTTTTTAGCGCCGAGTTCGATGTCGACATGCTCCGGCGTAGAAATGTTGATCGCGTCTTCAGCGACCTCTCGTGAGGCGCGTAGATATTTTTCCATCAACAAGGGTGAGACACTCAACACATCCCCAATATTATCAAAGCCGTAACCGGTATCGTCTGGCGGAAAATCATTGGCAGGATTTGTATACACGTAGAGTAGATTCCTCACCGTGTTATTGTATTCCGTTCGGTTCAGTCGCCGAGTGGTGACGTGACCGGGATCAGGCTTGTTAGGATCAAACCAAAAGACAGAATCATCGATCCAAGCCAACAAATCATCCCGCTCTTGCAGACTCGGTTTCTCTTTTTTCTCCGGCGGCATGACATGCGTCACAATCTGCTGCCGGACATGGTCCCACATCACAACATCTGCCCTGAGTGCGGCAAAGTCCGTGTGCTCATCAAACACAAAATTCCCCTTATCCACCCCGTCGGAATGGCAATCGAAACAGTACTTTTCTAGAATAGGTTTGATCTTTTGATCAAAAGCGACCTGACCACGCGTCGCCTGTGGATCAGCTGCCGAAGCTGCTAAATAGGGAAGCCAAAAAAAGAGAATGTAGCGCAGGGGGGGCATGTGCGATGGAGATTACGTTCGAAAGAGCCCTTAGATTTCCACGGAATCGGCATTCTTCCAAGATAGTACGCCCTTTGACTGGAATGGATCAGCCTTTGATGCTCCACCAGACGATGAGCCAAATGATGGCCATCAAGGGGATGACGAGACGTGCATCAGAAAGCCAAACGACACTTGCGGGAAGTCCACCTGAAGCTCGGAGTGGAATGCGTTGGGCCTTCATCCGGTGGCGGTTTGGGGTATCCCGTGCGGCTGCAGGTAACTTGGATTGCTGAGGCCTAGGGTTTCTCTGGCGGCGCAGTTCTCCGTCATAGACTGCCTTTCTCTGGGAGTCTGACAGCACCGCATAGGAGTCATTGATGCGTTGCATTTTCCATTTTGACTGGGGTTTATCTCCGGCTGTATCAGGATGGTGTTTCAGCGAGAGTGCACGGTAACTAGCTCTAATGACTTCATCAGGAGCATCCTCGGTCACATGCAGATTCTCGTAGTGAGTCCTCATCTTGAGTGGTGGCGTTAGTCGGTTTTTTCGCTAGCACTTACAGAGGCGAGACGTTGTTCAAAAAGCCAACTGTGCAGCTCTGGCATGGGATAAACCAGTCCCGACAAGCTATGACCCACACCTGGAAACTCCGTGTATTTCATCAAAAGACCACCTGCTGCTTTGACGGCTGCAACGGGAACGCGATCCCGCTCCACCGGAACCATGGGATCTTGGTCGCCATGAAACACCCACATGGGCACCTTTTTCAGGACCTCCGCTTTTTTAGGGTCGCCACCGCCACACAGCGGCACGCCTGCGGCAAAAACACTAGGATACTTGGCACACAGACTCCAGGTGCCAAAGCCGCCCATGCTGCTGCCCGTCAAATAGAGACGCTTCAGGTCGATGGGCAGCTTACTGGTCAGATCGGCAATGAGCGCCATAAGGTTATCTGTGACCTGCTTATTCCAGCCAATGTCAGCATCTGGACACTGCGGGGCAATCATGAAACAGGGATTCTTACCCTGGTGTTCAGCATCAGTGAAGACGCCCGTCGGACCGCCCATTTGAGCTTGGTTATCCTTGCCACTTTGGCCTGAACCATGCAGCCAGATCACCAAAGGATAACGCTGAGTGCCATCCAGCTTGGGGTTGCCAAAGATCTGGTAATTCAGCCCCTGCTTGGAGACCGCCTTGACAAAACTGCCGGTGATTTTTTCGGCATAGGGGCCTTTCGTCATGCCCTCATCCAAGTTGCGCTCATGCACCAGTCCTGCGACGAATGCCTGATCCTCAGCACTGAATTTATCCATCGGAACCTTCATGATCTGAAAGTCCGTCATGCGCTTGATCTTGATTTCTTGAGCATCGAACTCCATCAACTCCGCCTTCAGTTCCCGCCCATCCATGGATTTCCATGAACGGATGATCTTCACTTGATCCGCCGCCGAGATGAGGCCACTTAGACAAACAGCAAGGATCAGACTGAAAAAGAAAGTATTCGGGCGCATCAGAACAGAATAGGAGGCCTTTCACTTTTCCGGCAAGTGTATTCCTACTTCCGGTCAAGCCGTCTGGCATTCCTGCACATACTCCCTCACTGCGCGCAGGGTCTCTCCGGCCACGTCGGCTCTGGCTTTGGCAAAGGGGGGGCGGAACCAAGGAAAGCTGCCGATAAGATCGTGTGTCACCAAAACTTGCCCGTCGGTCTGCCTGCCAGCACCAATTCCGATCGTGCTGGCTTCGACCCTCCGAGTGATCTCTGCGGCCACTTCAGGAACCATGCTTTCTAAAACGATGGCCAACGCGCCCACTTCATCCAGCGCGATGGCATCGGCGATCAATTGTTCGACCTGAGCTGGCGTTTTACCTTTCTTTTTGTAGCCGCCCTCTTCCTTCACGCTCTGCGGCAACATGCCGATGTGACCGATGAAGGGAATACCTGCGTCAATGATGGCTTTGATCTGTGGGATGAAGCCGACGCCGCCTTCCAATTTCACGGCATCTGCGCCAGCTGCAACCAGACGCTGCGCATTGGCCAAGGCCTGCTCTGGAGTGTCGTAGCTGTGAGAAGGCAGATCCGCAACCACTGGCGCACGCGTCACAGCACGCCGCACGGCAGCCGTGTGGTGCAGCATCATTTCCATCGTCACGCCCGTCGTGTCCGGCAGACCGAGCACGACCATGCCTAAGGAATCCCCCACAAGAAGGAGATCCACGCCGGCCTCGTCAAGGAGACGAGCCGTCGGGTAGTCGTAGGCCGTCAAGACAGCAAGAGACGGTCCTTGAATTTTACGCTCGGTGAGTTGGGACAAACGGGTAAGCATGGCAAATGAGAGGCAGGAAGGGCTCTCATTCGCCGCTGCAAGGCACGAATGCAATGACGCTGTGAAAGCTCAGACTACTTGATTTTCTCGACAGGCACTGTCGCGACCAATTCCTTCAGCTCACGACCCGGCTTGAATTTGACAATGCAACGTGCTGGGATCTTGACCTCGCTGTTCGCCTGATTCGGATTCCGTCCAATTTTGGCCTTGGCGACTTTGACCTCAAAGGTGCCAAAGGTACGGAAAGTGACATCGTTGCCTTCGCCTAATCGCTTGGCGACGAGGTCGATAAAGGCTTCGACGACGAGTGAGACGTCGGCTTGAGTTAGTCCTGTCTGATCGCTGAGATCCGACACAATTTCGCGTTTGGTGATGCTGGCCATAATTCCGGGGGGGGAGGAGTGTTAGAAAGTATTAAATGCCCGTGTCTTTCGAGTCTGCAAGCACTTCCTTAGAAGAAAACCCATCAGAATTGTCAAAGTTGGTGGGGAGAAAGTCGCCACAAACTTCGCTGGCGGTCTTGAAGTGCATCTTAGCGACGGTGGCTAAGCCAGGTCGGCCAGCTTTGTCAAAGATTCTTCGTGCATTCTCCTTCACGACACTAGACACACCCTTAGGCAATTCGATTTCAAATCGGCTGCCGTTTTGGTCCAACCATTTCACGAAGGCATCTCGGGCCAATATGGAAGCTGCGGCCACAGCGGGATCACTCTCAGCTTTGGTTCTCTGAATGAGTTCGATCTCACAACCTTTGCTGCGAAGGGCGCGCTGCAGCACTGTTGGATTAGCGAACTGATCAGAGAGCGCTCTTGGGCAGTCTGGCACCTTTACAACAAGTGACTCAATCGATGTGGCATGTCCCCAAGCCAGCAAGCGGTTCAAATTGCCAAATTTGCTGTATAACTCGTTGTATTTCGTGGGGTTAATCTGCACGACTTCCCAGCGAAGTCCCGCTACTGACCGGATCGCTGCTGCTAATTGGCTAATCTTAGCGTCACTGCTGATTTTCTTACTATCCACGACGCCCAATTCACGCAGTTTCCGTGCCACATCCGCATCGACGTAAACGCCAGCAATGACGAGTGGCCCAAAAAAGTCTCCTTTGCCGCTCTCATCCACACCAATATGGGGTTCATACATTTCAGGGTGATGGACCTCTTCATAGCCCAGCTCAGCCACGCCCAGGATCAGCGGTTCTAGGACATTGGTGACGAAATCCTCGGTTTCCTTCCCCTGCACCAGTACCTTCGGGCCTTTTTCATAAACCAGGACGTTCAGCTTATTTTTGCTGGCTGCATACAAACAGTAAGGCTTGGCTTCAAAGGTGTAACAGCCGTCTTGCAGCACGCCTTTGAGACGCGTGACCTGCTCCGCTGTCAGCGGCTTGGTGTAAGTGGTGATCGCTGGCATAGTGAGATCAGGCAAATCGACGTAAACCAAGACAAACAACGCAGATCAGCAGGCAACTTATGGCAAACCAGTCGCCGTAACGAGCATACAGCGTCATCACTCCCACACGAGGAACTTTCACCTCACCTGGCAGGCAGCCTTCAATGAAAGTCGAGCCCGTGGCTGGATCAGCCAACGTTTGAGTCACTGTGCCCAGGGTATCAATGAAGCAGGTCACCCCCGTATTCGTGGCGCGGACCATGGGACGGCGCAGCTCAATGGCGCGGAATTTGGCATTCACCGCATGCACCTCCGTCTGCTCACTTTGCAGAAACCAGCCATCATTGGTGATATTGACGATCATTTGTGGTTCCGGCCTCACAAAACGCCGCGCCAGGCGTCCCACCGTATCTTCAAAGCAGATGAGGGGAATCATCTGCACCTCCGGCTTCGCCAGCTTCAGCGGCTCAGAGCTCGTTCCAGGCATGAAATCACCGGGGAACAGGCCTTTGAGGAAGGAAAAAGGCGGGATGGAACGCAGCGGTAGATATTCACCAAAAGGCACAAGATGGACCTTGTGATGCTCTTGCCGATTGGCAAAACTGTCCTTAAAAAGGACCGCTGACACATGACCTCCCACGTTAGGTTCATCGATCTCAGTGCCCGTCAGCAGGCTGAAATCCCCCGCTTTGAGCAGCTCATCAAAGTAGGAGACATGATCTGGCAAATCATGCAAATGCACAGGCAGCGCGCTTTCCGGCCAGATCACCAGATCCATGTCAGTCTTGGTATCGCGTGCCTCGGCATAGAGCCGCGTATAGTCCCTGAGTCGCTGATAGATTTGCGGCCCCATCTGACCTGACCAAGCATCCACCTGAGAGACATTGGGCTGTACCAGAGTCGTGCGCACCGTGATCGAATCTTTCAGCGGAGCCGTCACCGTCAGCACTCCATAGCCGGCAGCCGCCAGCAGCACCACCATACCAGCGGTAAAGTCCAGTCGAGTGCGGCTTGTGCCCGTGCCTTGGTAAAGATGCAGCATTCTGCGCAAGGCATTCCAGCCCGTGCAACTGATCAGAACCGGCAGGAAAGAAAGCCCCATCACACCGACCAAATCCGCCGACTGGATCAGCACCCGATTTTGATGCAGCGCCACGCCCAGTCCATTCCAGCCAAAGCCCGTAAAGACGGTCGTGCTACGCAACCACTCACAGGCCACCCAAGCGCAGGAAGCTAGCAGTGCGCAGCGCAGCGATTCCCAGGTGCTTGCCTGCCAGTTTCCCTGAGTTAGCTTCTGCACATCAGGTCGCGCATAGCGCTGCACGAACCAAGTCCAAAGACCAAAATACAGTGCGCAAAAGCCGCTCAACCCGATCACCGCTCCCAGTCCCGTCAGCTCCGGCATGAAGCCCGCCCAGCGATCATCCACCGCCCCCCCCAGCAACACACGAGACGAGTGCCGAATCCAGAAAAGATTCGGGATGAAAAAAGCCAAGCCGGCCAAATAACCCGCCCAGAAAGGTTTCTTCAATCGATCCCCCGCCCAGATCACCACCAGCAGCGGCCACAGCCAAACCCACACGACCCACTCCTGATCCCAGCGCGGATACGCAAAGACGAGCATCCCACCACTCAGCAGTGAGAGAGACTTCCAGGATTTCAGCAAAGACGACATGCCTCAGAGATGGCAGAGCCGCACAGTGTGTCCATGATTTTCACCGCGATTTCTCATGATCTTCAAACGCTGTGATAGCTCAAAGGCTATAGGTCAGGCAGGATGCCTGACATAAGCCAGAGGCCTAGTCTCCTTTATTCGAATCCTTGCACACCCCGAAGTCGTTGAAGGTCAAACCCCTGTAAGCAACTATAAAACTGCAGCCCGCAGCGGTAAAACCATTGTCCGCAGCGGCTCAACTTTGCCTAGCAGCTGCCGCAGGATTACCCGCAGCCGCAGCCTATCACCCCTTTTTTGCCGGAAAAGGATCCCGTCAGTCACGTTTGAGCTTCACCACACGGGCGATCTCCCAGTTGATTATGATGTCATGGATGAGGTGCCGCCCCAGTCCGTGGGCTCGCCAGTTCGGACTCATCCACCGCAAGACGTTTGCTGTGGCTGAAGGGCTTTGCCGTTTGCCGTTGTTTGCGATGGTTTACGGGAGCCGACTTGATGAGCCGTTGGTGGTTGTTTGAAATCTGGCAAACCATTGCAAACCAACGCAAACCAACGCAAATGGCGCAAAGCGCCCTTCAGCCACCGCAAACGGCTCCCGACCCCCCCATGCCTACAGCCCGTCCAGCGGGCTGCGCGTCCCCGTGCCGCCACCTGCCATGACATGGGTGTAAATCTGCGTCGTTTCCATGCTTTTGTGGCCCAGCAGGTCCTGCACCGTGCGGATGTCCGTGCCGTCCTCCAGCAAGTGAGTGGCAAAACTATGGCGTAGGGTGTGGCAGCCCACCTTTTTCGTGATGCCGGACTTGTTCCTCGCCGATTTGAGCGCAGAGCTCAGCGCGTTTTCATGCAGGTGATGCCGCCGCACGATGCCGGTCTCAGGGTCCGTGCCTGTTTGCTTGGAGGGGAGCCGAGCGGCGGCGGCAGCCACGAGACAGACTGAGCGAAGCGAAGCCCGCAGGGCAAGACACGCCGGAGGAAGCATGCGAGTCAACAGCCACTGCCAACCCAGTTCCTTACCAGCGTTGGGGTATTTCACGCCAAGCGCCTCCGGCATCCACACACTAGCAAGATTTACCTCCCGATCCGTTTCCCATAGCGCACCCAGCCACCGGACATGGTTGGTGATTTCAGCGTGCAGGGCTTTGGGCAGCCTCCGGGAGGTGCGTAAGGCTCCAGTTCCGAGGTGGCTGGCAGTGTGTTGGTTCCTTGCAGCATGGATACTGTGGGTTCTGGCTCATACCCTTGATTCCGAGAACTCTGGACAGCCGCCACGTTTTAACTACACTTACTTTGGTGGATTGGTCTTGTGCTGGCGCTTTCTTCGCTGGGCAGCTAATCAGACTGAACCAGGGTTGGTTTCGACAGTTCAGAAGACTTTCTATTTCCGTCGTGGACCCACTGGCCGTGTTGAGGGTCCTGGTCCTCTGATACACATCCGTGCGCATTTGATGAAGCACGAAGGATTTGCTGGAGTGAAGTATGTCGAAAACACTGGAGTTCCGATTGAGCAGATAGCGTCAACAGCGTGGAGGCCACTATGAGCATGGTCGATCGAACAAAGCTCGGCTGGTCAACCGCTGGGGCTACTCTGTCGGCCATGCTTCCCGTAGCTTTAACCCGCCATCCCGTTTAGACGCTCACCCCCGCCCCAGCGGTGCCAGCGCTTGAACGTTCGCCCAACCACATCACGCCATGCGGGACGCTCTGATTCTTCTTCCTGTTTCTCTAGCGGTGCTCGCGGGCATTTGGAAGGTTGATGATCTCATGATCGGGGCGTCAGGGGACATGGCTCGTCGGTGGGTTCCTCTCTACTTCTT
>CAMBPS010000027.1 GCA_945869675.1 Prosthecobacter debontii
ATTCCCCAGGCGGCGCTTCATTTTCATTGCATCCCGACTTTGTTTTTTGAAGTGCCCCACTCTAGATTCCTGGACTCGACACTAAACACTCCTTCCTACTGACTTTCTCCATCGTGAAGCCCTATTATATCACCACCGCCATCGACTACACTAACGCGCCACCGCACATCGGTCACGCTTATGAAAAAGTGCTGGCAGATGTCATGGCTAGATATCAGCGCCTCTCTGGCAGAGAGGTGTTCTTTCTGACAGGCGTCGATCAGCACGGCCAGAAAGTACAAAAGAGTGCTGAAAAAGTCGGGCTCAGTCCCCAATCCTTTGTGGACGGCATCACCAGCCATTTTACCTCATTGTGGGAAAAGCTGAATGTCCGCTATGATGGCTGGGCTGCGACCACGGATCCAAAACACAAGCGCGTGGTCCAAGCCATGCTGCAAAAGTTGCACGATGAAGGCCAGCTCTATAAACAAGGCTACACAGGCTTTTACAGCGTGCGCCAAGAGCAATTCCTCACCGATAAAGAACGCGGCCCCGACGGCAAGTTTGGTGAAGAGTGGGGAGAAGTCGTCGAACTCGAAGAAGAAAACTGGTATTTTCGCCTCAGTGATCATGTCGAGTGGCTCAAGACCTACATCAAAACGCATCCCGACTTCATCTTCCCAGCGCACCGGGCCAATGACGTGCTGAACGTCCTTGAAGGAAAAGCTCAGGATCTCTGCATCAGCCGCCCCGTGGAGCGTCTCAGCTGGGGCATCCCGTTGCCGTTTGACGAGAACTTCGTGAATTTCGTCTGGTTTGATGCCCTTACCAACTACATCAGCTTTGCCGGATATCTGGCGGAAGAGTGTGGCAATGCAGACATGCCTGACTTTGCCAAGCTCTGGCCTTCGGAAGCACACGTCATTGGCAAAGACATTCTCGTGCCAGCTCATGCCCTGTATTGGCCCATCATGCTTCACGCACTTGGTTTTAGTGACGAGCAGATTCCACGTCTCATCGTTCACGGCTGGTGGAATGTGAAGGGTAGCAAGATGAGCAAAAGCACCGGTAACGTGATCGATCCCAACGCCCTTGCGGATACCTTCACTGCCGACGGTCTGCGTTATTACGTGATGCGTGACATCGCTACGGGTTACGACGCGGATTTCAGCGATGAGCGGATCATCATGTCTTACAACAAAGAGTTGGCGGGTGGTCTGGGAAATCTGCTTAACCGCAGCATCAACATGGCGCAAAAATACCGCAATGGTTTGCTCGTGTCGGAAGGCTACGACGATGCCGAAAATGCTGCCTTACGCCAAACTGTGGCCGAAGCATTGCCTGCTTATCAGGAAAAGATGAATGCATGGGCTATCCATGACGGCATCGCTGCAGCCTGGAAGATTGTCTCTCATGCCAATGCGTTTGTCGATAGCACCAAGCCCTTCTCCCTAGCCAAAGACCCTGCACAAGCGGTTCGTTTGGATAGCGTGCTCTATCACCTAGCGGAGGCCTTTGTGCATGTGGCTGTTCTTTTAAATCCAATCATGCCCACGGCCATGGCTGCAGCCCGCGCCCAGATCGGCTGGGAGATGCCTCAAGGTTTCAGGCTTAGCGACCTGAAGTGGGGTATGCTGCCAAACGGCCACCAGCTTGGCATTCCCGTGCCTCTCTTCCCCCGTCTTGAGATCGAAGTGCCTCCAGCAGTGTGAGGTGCTTGGCAGATACCAGAGACCTCAGTGCCCCTCTTTCCAAACGTTCTGTAGCATGACAAAACTCCTGCTCATTCTCATCATTCTCGCAGGTGCTTTGATGCTGACCAATCCAAATGAAGCGGACTATCGCGAGTATGTCCGGCAGAAGGAGGGTCTGGCAGGTTCTGTCGGTCTTGTGGTAGCGGATCTGATCGCGAGCGGCCCTCAAGGTGGCATCCGGCGTGAGAATTTTATTTTTGCCAGCCGCTTTTCCATGGGCGGAGATGGGCTGCTGCCGCGCGCAACCCTGGCTTGGGGAATTGGCAAACAGTTTATCGACAACCAAGACTGATGATGACTTTAGAGATGAACTTGTTACCCACCTTCCTAGCAGCAGCTGATGCGATGCAGAATCCGCCCTTTTTAGTGTTATCTTTTGGCCTCACAGGACTGTGTGCGGTGATCTCAGGAGGGCTGCTGCTTTTTGTGCCTTCGAAGTATCTGATCGGTTGGCGCATTGCCCTGACAGGCTTCCTGTTTGCCATTTTACCAGCCTACACGGCTTGCTATTTGTATAGCCAGGGCTTTGTGCCTGAGTCGATGATCGCCAAAGGGGCATCAAAGCCTCAATTTCCAGGTTTGATTGTTCCACTTCTACCGTTGGTCCTTAACAGCTTGCTGCTCATTGCGCATCGCAAGGCAACGAAGACCGCGACGACAGCTGCCTAGTTGCCGTTCCAGTAGAGAGTCTGACCAGGTTTTGGCTTGGTGGCTTTTTTGCTACGGGTCTTTTGCGTCAATGGCAGCGGCTTCGGCGTCGCCGTGACGATGGCTTGAGGCCTGATCTTGCGTTCTGGCGTAGACGCTGGCGATGCTGGTTCTAGCCGTGGCTGTTGAGGCGTGACCGTTTTGGCTGCGACGGGTTTCTCGGTATTAGGGAGTCTTAGACTGGCAAACCAAGTCCAGTCGCTATCCTTTGCCTTTGCCTTGGCTATAGCCTTGGGTGCTTTTGGCAGCTTCGGAGTTTCGGAGGTCTTGGACTCCTGTGTCTCTGCTGGTTTGGCTTTGGTTTCAAAGCTAATGATTGGCGCAACCTCTGGTGCGGGCTTCAGGTTGGCTAGGCCCGCGTGGTCTTTGATCTCTACCGGTGTGCCTTCTGGAGTGGCCGAGAAGAACAGAGCTGCCATGGTGCCGGGCAAGCGGATGCAGCCGTGGGAAGCTGGGTATCCGGGCAGGTAGCCGCGATGCATGCCAATCGGCCCATTGATGCGCATGAAGAACTGCATTTCAGCACCGACAAAATGGGTGCCTGGGGGTTTGGGGTCCACCCTCACGTCGACATCTTCGACAACGATGTTGCCGGCTTCATCGCAATAGGCCCCATACCAGCTGGATCGGTGATCCGGATCTTTTTCCGTGATCTTGTAGGTTCCGGCATGCGTGGAGAACCCCTCCTTGCCAGAAGAGATAGGAGAGATGCCCACGGGTTGATCATTCCTGAATAGGGCCACACGCTGCTCCTCCAGGCTGATGACGATTTTGGAGTTTCCTTCAGTAGGGCCATGAGTCCACCAAGCATCTTCAGGTAAGCTGCTTTTTACCACGTCCTTTTTGGGCAGCAGGCTACAATTTGCCAGAATGACGAAGCTGGTCATGGCCAAGGAAAGTCGGCAAAGAAACGGGAGATTCGTGAAATGCATAACGAAGCTGCATCAAAGCGCGAACCAGACAAAACGTCGAGCGCGTTTTTGGACCCAGGCAGCAGTGCTGGGAAACGGCGCTGCTTGAAGTCATGGGTATTAATGAGAGCCTATGAAACGCTGAACTCAAAGTTCAACCTCCCGACTAACTTAACAGAGATACACTCTTGGGACGCGGCTATTGATATGGGTCAGGATCTCATAGGAGATGGTTCCTGCCCATGCGGCTAATGCATCGGCGGAGAGGCTATCCCCCAGCAGGATGACTTCATCCCCATTGTAGGCGGTGCCCCACTCGAGATTCACCATGAGCTGATCCATGCAGACACGGCCGACGACGGGGTGACGTTGTCCACGGATGATGACTTCAGCCTTGTTCGAAAGGATGCGGAAATAGCCGTCCCCATAGCCTACTGGCACAGTCACCAGTCGAACGGCATGATCAGTCTGCCAGGTGCTACCATAGCTGACAGGTGTGTTAGAATGAAGCACTTTAAAATAAACGACACGACTTTTCCAAGTGAGCGCGGGTTTGACCACGACGCTGCGCAAGCAATCTGCGCTGGGGTAGTAGCCGTAAAGCATGATGCCAGGCCGCACGAGATCGAGATGACTTTCGGGCAGCTGCAAAATGGCGGCACTGTTAGCGATATGCCGCAGGGGCATGGGGAGCCCGCGTTTTTCGTAAAAAGAGCAGACGTCCAAAAAGCGCTGTAGCTGCAAGCGTGCATGGCCGAGATCAGCGGAGTCTGCATTGGCAAAGTGGGAGTAGATGCCCTCTACCATGATCTGTGGGCAGTGCAGGCTTGCTTCTAGCAGACGATCCGCACTGTAGTAATGAATGCCGATGCGCTCCATGCCAGTGTCGATCTTCAGGTGCACTCTGGCCGTGACACCCAGGGTAGCCGCTGCTTGATCAATGAGATGCAACTTATCGACGGACGAGGTGGTGATGGTGAGATCATGTTTGAGGAACAAAGGAATCTGCTCACTAACGATGCCGCCCATGACAAGGATGGGTGCCGTGATGCCTGCTTGACGCAAAAGGATGCCCTCCTCATAAAGCGCCACGCCCAGATAATCCGCTCCTTTTGCCAGAAGATGCGTGGCTACGCGGATCAGTCCGTGGCCATAAGCATTGGCTTTGACGATGGCCATGACTTTGGTTTCTCCTACCTGTTGGCGGACCGCGGTCATATTCGCTGCCAATTGCGCCAGATCTACCACGACATGCGTCGGGCGGACGGTGTCGTCATCGGGGCAAAGGGTATCTGGCATCATGGAGCCGGAAGAGATGCCAGCATGGCGAGGTGTTGGCAAGGAACGAGTACAGTGCCCAAAGGCAGGCAGGCAGGGAGATCGAGAACGACCTACTTGATGCGATAGCCTGCCGGAATCAGTTCACGAACGCTGTGGACGATGATCTCCTCGATCCCGCTCGCGAATCGATTTGGCCGACCATAATAAACCATGGCACCGCCTGCCTCGTAGCCGCCTTCTTCCCAGACGCGTTGAGAGGGGATGTAGCAGGGCACATCATTGGTGTAGGCGTTTACCCAGGTGCGCGTGGGATCATTTTCTTTTTTGAATCGCAGGCTGTAATCCACCACCACCTCGCCTGGTAGATTGATGGTTAGCAGACTCTCTCCAAAGGACCAGACTTGAAGGGCGTAGGGCAGAGCTGCAGGCACGTTTTTGGCCTCAGCCAATGCCAGAAAATGCCGAGCATGCATGGCTGTCTGTGGGTTTTTATCCAGTGTCCGTTGACGCCAAGTCGGAACATCTGGAAGGGTATCAAAGGGCAGCATCACTTCCTTTTTGGAGCAGCTCACGGGCCCGACAATAGGCCGCATGGGTAGGTTGATCAGCCGTACGGTTTCCTTCGCAATGCTAACCCCATGAGAGATGGCGAAAGGCAACTCTCGGCGTGGATTGGGATTCTGATCAGCTCCGCAGCCAATGGCGGTCATCGCAATGACGTCAGGGAAGCGCAGTTCCAGTTCCTTCTGTGCGTATCCTGCCCAGTCAGGATGCGTTTGATTGATCGCCAGAGTGGTGCAGTAGCAGGCGTAACTGGTGAAGAGTGCCAGCAGTTTACCCTCTGGACTGGTGATACGCATGACGGGCAAACTGTGATCTCTAACTCCTGCGTAATTGGGTTGATTGACATAGCCTGACTTGGTCGGAAGACGCCGATTCAGGGCAAACATGGCCTTTCCCACCTCCCAATCTAGTGCGGCTGATTGCTGAGCATTCAGAGCTACGATGACCACCTCGGTCATTTTCCGTATGAGTTCTTCAGCGTAGCGATGGATATGTTCCTGCTCGGTTTCGGTAAGGTCTTTGCCGAATAGAAACGGTAACATGCCCGGCAGCATCGGGGCGCAATGCGTGTGGCTAGAGTGCAGGGAAAAGCGTGCATCGGCAATCTTCCACCCTGCTTGTTTGATGTTCTTTAACACCGCATCACGCATGGCTGCGGGCACCCCGCAATTATCTACGGTCAGAATGACCAGGGGCTCATCTTCTCTCCAGGTCAAAGCTAGCGCTTTGGCATGCAACTCGACAGAGGTGCCCTCATGCTCTGTTGTGCGGCTTCCGTAACCACTGAGCCGCACGGGATGATTTGGGGTGATGTCAATTTTAGCCGCTCCTGCACGCCAGGATGCTAGGCAAGTGCCTGCACACAGCAGCTCAGCCATGGCTAGGATCATCATTCCAGCCCTTCGGTCACTGAAGATTGAATGCGCGGACATAGAATTAGTCTGCTCAGAATGAATGGTTCACAACAAGAAATCATTGCGGTTTAATCCTGACCTAAATCCATACTATAAGAACTCCGAAAAAGTTCAGACTTTTAGTTGGACTCCTTTAATGTAATCTCGGTTACCTGTTTCCATTTCAGAACTAAACCATGAAAAAATGCAATGGAACCACGGCCTGCGTCGTCTGAGCATTCTCCATGAAATCGTCCAAGCCCCGTGCCCCACATCGCCCGCCACCCACCGAGTCACGTTGGGGACGCTTACGACGACTGGCGCTGATGAGTCTGATGGGGTGCAGTCTGCTAGCTACAGTGGCCGCGGCAGTCGTCATCAGTATCTACTCGCAGATGGCCAAAAAGTATGATCTCACGCAACTCGGTAAGATGCCAGAGCGCACCATGGTCATGGATTCGCAGGGTGAGGTGCTGGGCCGCATGTATGGCGAGAACCGTATCGTGGTGCCTTTCAGTCAGATCTCTCCCCATTTTATCCAAGCGCTGCTGGCCCGCGAAGATAGCCGCTTTTACAATCATGGCGGTATCGACTATGTGGGCGTGGCGCGTGCTTTTGTGCGGAATATCAAAGATGGCCGCGTGGTGCAGGGAGCCAGCACGATCACCATGCAGCTGGCGCGTAACAGTTACCCCGACCTCAATGACCGCTCTTTTCACCGCAAGATACTGGAGATGATGCTAGCACGCCGGATTGAAAAGGCCTGGAGCAAGAATCAGATCCTCGAGCACTACGTGAATCGCATCTTTTTTGGCACAGGTCTTTATGGCATTCAGCGTGCTAGTCAGGTGTATTTTGGCAAGCACGCCAGTCAGCTTAATTTAAGTGAGAGCGCCATGATCGCAGGGATCATTCGCAGCCCCGTGCGTTTTTCTCCGTTTCGAAATTTCGAAGGTGCCACCAAAGAACGTGATGATGTTCTGAAACGCATGTTACAGACTAAAGTGATCACCGAGGAGGAAGAATTGGCTGCTCGTTATTCAGACATCGTGCTACGTGCGCAGCCTCTTTTCCAAAGCCAAGGCGACTATGCCCTAGATGCCGTCAAACGAGATCTCGATGGTCTATTGGAAGATCATGAGATCGAAGATGGCGGTCTGCTGGTCTACACCACACTGAGTAAGGAGCTGCAAACGACTGCTGAAGCTTCTGTGGAAAAACGCCTCTCTGCGGTGGAGAATCTGCCTGGCTATAAGCACCCTAGCAAAGCCAACTTTGATGCCACCTGGGATAATGCGCAGGAACTGACCTCCACCCCCTATTTGCAGGGCGCACTTATGGTCATGGATAATGCCACTGGCGGTATTTTAGCGCTCGTTGGCGGACGTGATTATCGGCAAAGTAAATACAATCGTGCCACACAGGGCCAGCGGCAGATTGGTTCCACGGTGAAGCCCTTTGTCTATGCCTCAGCCATCGCCAGTGGTTTCCTTCCTGGCACTTTGATTGATGACGCCCCTTTAAAACGTGGCGAGATCGAGGACGCCGACCCTGGTTGGAATCCGCAGAACTCTGATGGTAAATTTCTCGGCCAACAAACCCTCACTTCAGGCCTGGTTCAAAGCCGGAATACCATGACCATTCGCGTCGGCAACTTTGCCGGACTGGATCGCGTTTTGAATACCCTTGGAGATGCCGGCATCGGCAACCATCTCACCCGAACACCCCAGGTCTTCATTGGTAATCTGGGCGGCAACCCGAAAGAGCTGACCAGCGCTTTCAGCATCTTCCCTAATGAAGGCGTCCGCCGTCGCCCCTTTCTCATTGATCGCATCACTGACAAAGCGGGAAACATTCTTTACAGCACAGGCATCATCGAAGTGGAGGTGATCACTCCCGGCGTGGCCCATCTCATGCGCCGTATCCTCAGTCAGGTCATGGAGAAGGGTACGGCTGCCAGCGTGCGCTCACAGCATGGATTCAAAGAAACCGGTGGGGGTAAGACCGGCACCACGAATGACTACAAAGACGCTTGGTTTGCCGGTTACACAGACCGTGTCAGTTGCGGCGTATGGGTCGGCTTGGATAAACCCCAAACTATCATTGATGAGGGCTACGGCAGTCGTCTTTCCATACCCATTTGGGCAGACGTCATGAAAAAAGCGGTCGAACTCGGTTACATCCCTCCTGGGCCACGCACAGAGCCGCCATTGACCCAAGTCGCCCTCTGTCGCCTCAGTAGCCAACTCGCCACGCCCATGTGTCGGGCCAATGGCAGCGCCTATGAAGACAAGCTACCCTATGAACTGATTCCCCAAGGCTTCTGCAATTCTCATCAAAACGCCCTCGCTCAACCGTCCCAGGACATGCGTCAATCGCGTGATTTCCTAGGTCCAGGTCTCTGGGATCGCGTGAGAGGTTGGTTCCAGTGATCTAGTGCTGCTGCGTGGCGTAAGGATACCAGCGTCCATGAGACCACTGACCCTGCGGTTGTTGCTGCGGATAAGTCGGTGCATGCTGCTGCAGTTGCGGATACGCCTGTTGGGGATAGCCCTGCTGCGGGTAGGCCGCTTGGTGATAAGACTGCCTGACTTGCTGCTGCGGATACTGGGGTGCATAGGGCGGCTGTTGCTGGATGGGCCGATTCATCGCCTGCAGCCCTGATTGCGTAAAACCTCCTGTTGCCCGCACAGTGCTTGACGCCATGCCACCCCCCGCTTTGAGACCAGCACCAGCTAGGCTACCCGCTGTCCACAGAGGAATCGTAACCAGAGAGCACTGAGTGAGTCCGAAACAAAGACAGATCGAGCCGAAAAGGGAACGCATGGCGGATAATCTAATCGCAAATGCCCATTTTGTCATCGGAGAGCCATAACATGCAACCATAGTTCTGCCAAAAACACATTCTACGAAAAATAGCATTGACAAATAGGCTAGTATTTAGGTAATAATGCTATTAACTGTATCGAATTAATTTAACAAACAGTTAAAAAATGAAGCGTTCCCGTCTCCTTCCTTGGCTGCGTTCTTGGTCATTTCTCAGTTACCTCCTAAACGGTGTCCTCATGGCTCAGATGATTTTGCTGCCTTGTTCTAGTTGCAAGGGCGTTTGGATAACCTTCGATTCAGACGGAGACGGCATCTTTGAGACGGGTTATGATGATGGAACGCTGCCATCAGATGATTCGGTGCCACCTACCGCTGATCCAACGGAACCTGAAACGCCACTGCCACCCACGGGAGATGCCGACGGCGACGGCCTGAACAACGCGGACGAGTCCGCCGCAGGAAGTAATCCCTACAATCCAGATTCAGATTTTGATGGGCTGACAGATGCCGTGGAAACGAGCCTTACCGGCACCGACCCTGCCAGCACGGATAGTAACCATGACGGCATTTCTGATTACAACGGATTTTATGGCAATACGGCCGTTGATCAAGATCTCGTTGGCCCGGGAGAGACACCCTATGACTTTGACGGTGACGGTCTCAACGATCCCGTCGATCCTGATCCACTCTCACCCAGCAATGATCCTGACAGCGACGGAGATTACGTGCCTGATTCCCAGGATACCGATCCGACCAATCCTACGGAGTGGAATGATGCCAACCATAATGGCATCAACGACGACGCCGAGATCCCCAACAACGATATCGACGGTGATGGCATCTCAAACGACACCGACTCCCACCCCACAGACCCCTATCTTTCCAATGACTGGAATTACAATGGCGGCAATGACCAAAACGAAGACTGGGATGGTGACGGCGTCAGCAATCTTCAGGACTCGCACCCGAACACCAACTGCCAATGGTGTGACTGGAATGGCAATGGCGTGAATGATGACAGTGAATCTGGCAGTGCCGATAGTGATGGAGATGGGTATTCCGACAACTCCGACTCACATTCCTACAACAGCAGCCTTTGGGAAGATTGGAATGGGAATGGCACCAACGACAGTCAAGAGTCACAGAATAGTGACGGCGATGGCTATCCCGACGGCAGTGATTCCGACCCTTACAACAGCAGTCTCTGGGAAGACTGGAACCGCAACGGCAGCAATGACAGCCAAGAGTCACAGGATAGTGACGGCGATGGCCGCAATGATAGCAGCGATTCCGATCCACAAAATATCAGTCTTTGGGAGGATTGGAACCGCAACGGAGCCAATGACTCTAGCGAAACCACCCAGCCATCGCAAGACAGTGACGGTGATGGCTATCCTGACGGCTCAGATACCGACCCTTCAAGCAGCAATCTCTGGGAGGATAACAACCGCAACGGCTACAACGACAGCAACGAAGACCAGTTTATCGACAACGACCAAGACGGCCGGATCAACGCCTTCGACAGCCATCCCAATGACGCCAGTCTCTGGAATGATCAGAATAATAATGGCCAAAATGACGAGAATGAAATCACCATCGTTGACACAGATAGTGACGGTTATGCTGATAGCCTGGATACCCATCCAGACGATCCCCAGCGCTGGAATGATCACAATAACAATGGCAGCAACGATGAGCTAGATGTCCCCGCAGATACTGACAGCGACGGTCTGCCAGACGCACAGGATCCGTCACCTTCAGATTCTGACAATGATGGCCTGACCAATACCGAAGAAGTGCTAAACGGCACGAACCCTAACAACTCCGATACCGACAGTGATGGTAGTCCCGATGGTGTGGAACAGTTAACGGGAACCAATCCAGGGAATGTGGATACCGATGGAGACGGCCTAACAGACAACGAAGAACAGCAGGCCTATTTCACGGATCCTTTAGTGCCAAATCCGAATAGTTTTTCAGACACTAGCAATCCACCAGCCGCCCCATCTGAGGGCAATGACGACAGCCTACCTGCTAGCAATCCTGATAGCAGCAACACACCTAGCGAGACTCCACCAGTCAATAACCCACCTACCGAGAGTCCGCCTACTAACAATCCACCAGTCGATAACCCACCTCCCAACGATCCGCAGGAACCTCCGCAAATAAAGGTCTTTATTCAAGAAAATGAGAATTCGGCAGATGGAATAGACGCGGCTTACCCAGCTCAGTCTGGAGAGACGACAAGCTTCCCGAGTTTAAGCTTGGACAAAATGCAGGGTGATTTAACCAAAACTATTTTCATCCGTAATGACGGGGAGGCCGATCTTGCTCTAGGAGAACTCATCAAAAGTGGCCCCAACAGCAGTGAGTTTAGCTTTTCTCTGTTTAACCCCACCAGCCCTAGCCCGACGGCTAGTCTTAGCCTAGCATCAAACTCAGTGGCATCTTTGAAGGTCACCTTCAGTGCCAAGCCTGCTCTGGCCAAAATCAGTCAAACGGCAATTTTGCGCATCCCCAGCAACGATCCAATCAAGAACCATTTTGACATTACCCTCACCAGCATCGTGCCCGCTGGTATTTGGCAGAGTGAAGGCGCTTATTTCTCGGCGGATCTTCGTGATTCTGATGGCGATGGTATCCCCGATTTAGTGGCTGATATGTACAAGCCTCTTAAAGTGAGTGCGACTGGGGATTTGGATGGAGATGGGGTCAATAATCTCTCACAATACAGACAAGGCCGAGATCTTTTAAACAATGTTGTCACAAGTGACATTGATATGGACGGTCTTATCAATCAAACTGAAGAGACTTGGGCGAAAGCGTATCCAGGTCTAATCAGCAAATACAAGTTTGAAGATGCCTATGTTGACCCAGATAAGGATGGCCTTCTCACCATTGAAGAACTGAACTGCACTTGGGGAGACCCTAAAGTGAAAGACCCAGCAGCGGTCGCAACGAATCCCTTTGTGAAATCGACTGGGCCCAACAATTCAGGTGGAACTGCGGCACTGAAGAGCGCCTTAACCTACAAGCTCACCTCACGCTCAGCCCCTGCCAACACGACCGACCCAAAACTTAATTGGTCCTATAGGGAAGCTGATCAAGTTTACGCTGAATGGATGAATGATGGGCTTCTTCGCCGAGCTTATCGCGCTAGCGCCACCAATGGCATTTATCCAGCTGACTTTTTTGCGCCTAGGTATTCAGAGATTGCCCCAGCTACAGCGACATCCACGATGAATGAAGTCAGAGGTTATGATCACCTTCCCTTGGGCTACCTCAGGTGGCTGGAAAAAGAGATTTTCCCTAAGATAGCTGTCAATGTCATTCCCAATATCAGAATCGCTTCCACCTCAGCCCCAATAAACGGCAAAGTACCAATAGCCCCTTGGCAGGTGAAAAACGAACTTGAAACGTTCATGGCTGTGAATGACGATATTGATGTGGATAGAATGCCAAATGTCTGGGAAGCGCGCTATCAGTTGAACTGGCGTATGCCGACAGACGGCGGTTTTGTCCAAGCGCTAGCTTCTATAGATTCTCGCACCAAGGCTCTGAAGCTCACGGCTGCCGACACGTTAAATCTGCAACGCACAGGCAATACCCAATCGACGCTTCAAGCACTCATCCAGCAGCATCTCAGCGAGTCCTTTGTCGCCTCCGGCCAAATGATGAACAACCCCAACAGGACGCCGAACAGTCGTGTCATCCAATTGGTCAATGAATACCCCATAGACAGAAAAGTTCCTGCAGTGCTTCCCGCACCTCCGGCTGCGTCCGCGAGTGCTTTGATTCAAGGGGCTTGGAGAGCCAAATGTGATGCTTGGCTGAGTGCTTTTACGGCATACCACGTCTGGCCTTATCTGGCTGAGATCGACCCTGATCATGACGGCCTAGTCAATGCCGATGAATATTTTTTAGACCTCAATCCTAATCTGGCCGATTTCACTGGAACCGCTGATCGCGATACTGATAAAGATGGCTTTACAGATGCGCAGGAGCTAGCCGCAGGAACCGATTCGACCAAAGCCACGAGTAAGCCAAAGCTAACGCTCAAAGTCATCAGCGGGGCCAATCAATCAGGACGCCCGCACGGGATGATTCCGCATCCTATTTTCATTCAAAGTGTTTATCAGGGTGATAAAGGTGGTTTTTGCCCGGCACCTGGGACAATCGTGACTATTTCCGCCCCCAATCAGTTCACCTTACTAACGGTTATAAACGGCTCACAAACGGCCGCCTCCGTAGCCAAAGAAAACTGGATTCCAAAATCACTGAAGCTCACCACAGACCTCCAAGGGAAAGCCCAATTCAGCCTCAAGCTTCCCCATCTCAAAGGCACCGTGACCCTCGGACTTATCGCTACCCAAGCTGCCTTAAAAACCGCCAACGTACCCATCACACTGTCCATCGTTCCTGACTCCTTAGACACCGATGGGGACGGAATATCTGACGCCTGGGAAAAACAAGCTGCACGGACCACTCCCCTCAATCTGCCCGCTCATGCGCTCAATGCCACATCAGCCTTCGATGCTGAAGCCACACCTCTGCACTACAGCTACCATCGAGAGACGCCACAGGGCCAATTACCCGCCAACCTCGTTTCAGAGCTCACCGACCTACGCGGTACGGATGGCAGACTCAAAGACCAAAAGTTGTTAGGCTTAACGACCAAGCAAAAGTCGATTCTTCTACAGATTGACCCTGATAACGACGGCCTCAGCAATTTAGAAGAATATCAGCAGTTTGGCACGGGATTCACGCACCCACGCATCGGCATCAAGCCCCACATCACCGTTCAGCCTAAGAACTGGTTTGCCTACGCCGCCTTACCGGGCAAATTCAGCGTCAGTGCCATCACTGGCGATGGACGCCCGCAGAAACGCTATCTCTACCAGTGGTTTGAAGGCAACTCGGGCGATGTGACAAAACCGATTCAAACCACGCTGATTTCAGAACTCGCGATCAGCACACCGTGGCCGACTGGACTAAAAAGTCCCAATCATTGGGTCAGAGTCACTGCCTATGATCAAACAAACGAGGGAGCCCTCAAATTCAATGAGCAGAGCAGCAACAGCCTCACTGCCTATGCTCAATCAGTGAAGGAAATTGAAATCACCGAGCAGCCTAAAGGCGCCACCATTGGCATTGGTAAAACGGTCAATCTAACGGTCAAAGCCACTGGCGGGGTCACTGGCGCACCCCTAGTCTATCAGTGGCATGCCATGAATCAGAGCACCATGGCTTTTCAACCCATTCTTGGAGCTACCCAAAGTAGCTATACCACACCCAAACTAACCCGGGATACGACCTATTATGCATCTGTTAGTTATTCCAATGGCATCGCCGTTTTTGGAAAGTTGGACAGTCAATCTGCTGCCATCATCGTTCCTGCAGCCCCAGTGATAACACAGCCACCGCAACGGATGACCGTAAGGACGAACCAAGGAACAAATTTTAAAGTGACCGCAACAGGCCATGGTGAACTCAAATACCAATGGGGCGCCAAACTTGCATTCGGCACACCCTTCATGAACCTGGATAGCAGCCCCGGCGGAGTCACCAAAGATGGCTTCTCCTCAATCATGGAAGAGAGTGCCAAAGACAATGGGTTCACAACGCCGATCGCTTATGCAGCAGCCGGTTACTACGTGAAGGTGGCTGTCAGTGATTCTTTGGGGAATATCACTCTTAGTGATCCTGTGACACTCTTTGTCACAGACTCAGCCACTCAACCAACCATCGTCGCAGAACCCAAGGATACCTATCGGCCTCGCGCCAATGGAGACTACGAATTTCTTGTCGGAGCCACAGGCGAGGAAAAGACCAAACCAGAATCGACCCTCAAGTATCAGTGGTATCGTGGTAAGGTGCCTGATCTCACCCAGCCAATTCAAGGCGCCACGAGTGACATTTTAACGATCCCTAAATCCAGCACACCACCACCTGAAGTTTGGGTGAAAGTGTACAATTACAGAAAGTATCCAGATCCTGTGGGAACCTTTGAAGAAGCAGCCCGCTCACTGACCGTTCCAAGTGGTCAGATCATCGCAAGCAGCGCTTCAGGCGGGAGTAGCGGAGACGGCAAAGCTGACGAAACACTCGAACCAAACGAGCCCTTTGAGCTCGTCATGTGGAAGCCGCATTGGTCAGTTCAGAGGTATACAGACTCAGATTTATTCAATGGAGACATAGAGACTGGATACATAGCCTCCTATTTAGGCGGTTTAACGAAAAGTTTTGTCCATTACCAGCGTCCGGAAAATCCCAATGGTTGGCCTATACCTGGTAGCTTGGATGCTCAAATTGCAGAATGCGTTTTCCCTTTTGCTACGACCCTAACCAGTGAGCAATTGACGGCTCAGTGGGAGGTGGTTCCAGCCTACAGTCCAAGAAGCCCACGTGGGATTGATCAACTCATTTGTAAAACGGATCAAACCTATGGCGGCCCATTAAAACCCAGCTATACATGGCACCATACAAGATGCCAACTCATAGCCATCAGACCAAACAGCACGGCCAAAATTCCGGTCAATTTAAGCCAGGGCACGAAAAAGACATTTCTCATCACGAAAAGAGTGAGCAAACACGAGTTTGATTTAAATCCAGTTGTCACGGTAGTAGGTTCACACACTTTTGAAATTGAACCAGGCAAAGCCTTCTCAGATCCTATGCCCGCTTTATCGGATGTTAATTACAACCAATACTTCAGCGGACTCAAAGTCGAAATGTGCACTTATGACCTCCTGCCGGTTGAGGTAGTCGTTCACAAGAAGGACGAAGCGCAGCCCGAGGATGGTGTTTTGGTCAAGAAAGGCGACACCGTTGTCTATGAGATACCAGGTTTGCCTGAGTCAGTATTTGTTTACTTCGAAAGGCGTTATTTAAATGGAAACGGCCAATACGGTCATTGGTGGAGCTTCTCATCAGGAGCCAATGCCGGAAAGAGTCGAATTGAAGAAGAAGAATTGACCACGAGTATTTTCCAAGTTCGAGCCAGAATAGTAGCGAGTGGACCAGGTATCTATGTCAATTACACAAGGAAACGTGATGACCCACATGACAAGAGTAGCAGTGGAGTGATGAATCCGATGCTGAAAGCTGGTGAACCTGATTTTGTTGGAGTTGCTGAGGGCGATACCCAGATTGCAATCGTCAAAAAAGCCCGAGAAAGCCTTGGCTCTACCGCTTGGTCATTAGCATCTACTGTTACCGTTTCAACAACGGCAACTGCTGGGCCAAACGACAACAAGTGTAATATCTTCGTCTATCAAAGCTGCATGAATGCTGGTGCAAGCGTTCCCCTCGATTCAGGTGGGTGGCCACCGCGCGCCTATGATTGGTTTGATAGCAGCTTCATCATTGCCGGTTGGAATTTCCGCACATCTTATTGGCATCCAGCACCAGGTCAGGTTGTTTCGCGCTATCTTTTGGACTGGATACCGATCGTTGACCGCATCCCTAACACTACTGCTCATGTTGGAATCGTTGATTACAACGGGTCATGGATCAATGCGGGGCCAGCCAACATCAACCGTTATCCCCACATATCTAACAGCGACTATCAGACGGCTCACTACCGGCAGAACTAGCCTTCAAATCTCATGTCATATTTTCGATTCATGATTGTCTCAACAGCAGCTCTGGCACTTTCACTGTCGAGGGTGCATGCGTTACCTCCAGAACTGACTTCATTTATTTCCAGCGAAACCAACTCTGTGACTGAAGACGGATTTCTTCCTTCACGAATGCCAGCGTCTATGGACTTCGCCCGTGCCGTAGTTGCAAATTGGCAGGAGGTCTTGAATAGCATCGAAACCTTAGCTCCAGACCTGCGACGCCAAGCTCTCATAGTTGTGGCTGCTGAGTTTTTGCCGCCAAAGGATTATGTGCAATTCGTAAATCGAGTTAGTGACCTCAAACCGGCTGGTCAAGTAACAGTAGAGGCGCTGCATTTCGTGCTATGGGCACGAATGGCGAAGGATGGCTTCCTGGCGTTCAATCACGATCAATCTGATGTAGCCAACGCCATATCTAAACTTGAGCGGCAGGTGATGGCGAACGCCCCCAATGACTGGCGCGACTTCTTTACTGACCTCAAATCTGGGAAGATGAAACTACGTGTTGTCGCGAAAAGAACCCGTGAGGGCGACAAGCTGCCTGAGTCAATGTCTGTAGTTGAAAGCGAACCATATCGACGACTGATGGGCGGCAGTGTGAAACAAGATGTAAAGCTCGTTACTACTCGACCAGTAGAAGCAGTGACATCGCTAGCAAGTGTTAACCGAGAGCGGTGGAGTATGATTGTAGCAATCTCGCTTGTACTTGTTGTTTTGTGTCTGATCGGCATTGCTTTCCGCATCTGGAAAAGGAGTCGCAAGTGATAGACCTTCAAAATCAATCGTGCCATACCCAGCGCTTCGCAAAGTTCGCGGCTCCGCCCATTGCCCACCGCTGATATCCTCCGCCCGCTCCCGCCCCTGCTGCATGGAAGTGTGTAAAAAGGTGCCACTCATTGAGTTATCCAGACACCAACTCGTAGCCATCAGGCCAGACAGCACGGTCAAGGTTCCAGTCAACTTAGCCCAGCGCACAGAAAAGACGTATCTGATGGTGAAAACGGTCCAGAAAGACATCCATGACAAAAACCCCACGGTGAGTGTGGTTGGCTCCCACACCTTTAAGATTGAAGCAGGGAAAGCCTTTTCCGAACCCATGCCAGATCTATCCAAAGATAACTTCCAATGATTTTTTTCTCTGGGAAGAACCGAGCAGTGGGTATTCAACCTCCTCCCCATTGAGGTAAAGGTCAATCAACCCGACACCCATGCTGGTCCTCATAAAGGTCCCAATGGTTGCGCCCGTTCTTTTTATGATGCGCCCAAATCTGGGAATGCCCGAGGTTTGTTTTGTATCTGGCCAACAGAAAGTGCTTTTATCGAACTCAAGGGTATTTCAGGATATGAACAACAGATTCCAATCACATGGAACTCGGACTCTGCTGCGGGTGCCAACCAAGCTGATAAATTGAGGCACGAAGCTGTATGGATGGAAGCCGCAAACATGAAAACAGTAAGGGTTCAAATCGGCACCTTCGATAATGAAGTTCATTTTAATGTGGCTGACGCACCTCCTTGGGATGAGGCGGATGCATTATTGTGGATACAACAGGTTTACGGATTCAATGCAGGAGTTTTGGCTGGACAAATCACTCTTGGTGTCTGGAACACAACTAATGCAATAGTGGGAATTAATTCGGTTAAGCGTGATGCAATACGTCACTTTTGCTGGTCTGGAATGTTAACCTCTTTCCTTGGCGTGGAAGCAGCTTCACGTTTGCTTGGAGGTCATGAAGGCTTTGCAAAAACCGAGCAGCAGGAAAGAGCCTACCAAACGACGATGGATAATTTCAACAATAGTATTGGGATCATCACGGGGAATGCATTTACCGGTAATCCGAACTCCATTCCTTATATCAATGGTTGGATTTCAACTGGCTCGCAGTTTTATGACTCTGGAGCTTTGATGATTTGGTATCCTTATGATCCAATTACAGGAGACCCCGTCGCAAAACGGGGTCAGGGTGCAACTGCTTGACAAAAGAGTGACTGCCAAGAACAGGATCATTTGGCCTTTGGATTCTTCAGGAAATAGAAACGGCCGTCTTCGGCGCCGATAAGGAGGTCGGGTAGGCCGTTGGCGTCCCAGTCGACGGGGGTGGGGCTGGTGTCATGGCCTTCGATGTTGCGGTCACTGACGTTGCCTTCATCGGTAAACAGCACGAGGCCGTCGCGTTTGCCGGATTGGCGCAGAAACTGGGCGTTTTCGCTGTTGATGAGGATGTCTTGTTGACCGTCGCCATCCCAGTCCATGAGGCAGAGTTTACGGCGGCCACTTTTGCCTGCGCTGCCGTTATTGAGGTGGAGCAGTTTGCCGTTTTGATCGGCAAAGATGCGTTGGGGTGGCTGTAGGCCATCTTGGGTCCTTGGGAAAAAGCTGAGGTAACCTTCGTGATCTAGCATCACGAGATCCATGAGTCCGTCTTTATTCCAATCCATAGCGACGGGTGTGGTGCGCCATTGGGTCAGGAGGGCTTTGCCTTCAGGCTTTAGCCAACCCCAGGCGAGGCGGGGCTGGTCGCCTTTCCACTGAACTTCGATCGGCTTTTCAGCCGCGAGCTGGGTGAGGTTGCCTGTGTTTTCAAACCAGACGACTTTCCCGAGAATGCTGTTGGCGATGATGTCGAGATCTCCATCATGATCCCAATCGGCGACGGTCTGGGTGGTGTAGCCCCACTTGGCTTCGGCGGGCCCCTGGATGCTGCCGTTTTTACCGGCCATGATGCGCAGTGTTTTGTCGCCAGCTTTGAATTTGATGGGAGCGGCCCACTTAGGCTCAGCAACACGGGGCCCACTCAAGTTTTCGATGAAGGCGATGTAACCTGCGGTATTGCCAGCAATGATGTCGGTATCTTGGTCGCCATCCCAATCACATCCGAAGAGAGTCACGAGGGCCCCAAAATTGATCTCGTGAGCTTCTTGTTGAAAGTAACGAGGTTTGTTAAAAACGGGCGTTTTGTCGGGGCCAAGATGGCCCGTGTTTTCGATGAAAGCCACGCGGCCATCTTCATCTCCGCAGATGAGATCAAAGTCGCCATCTTTATCCCAATCAAAGGCGACGGGATCGATCATTTCCAGGTCCATGCGTAGATGCTTGCCAGCAGAATCAAGAACGCGAACGCCTTTGGAATACTTGGGCTCGGTGCGGTTGCCGATGTTTTGGAAGTAGGTGAACTTGTCTAAAAACTCACCACAGAGCAGATCGAGATCGCCATCCTGATCAAAATCTTCAAAGTTAGGCGATGGGCAGCCATAGGTGTCCACCGGCTGTACGCGGAATTCTTTGGCGTACTTGGGTTCCTCATTGCTGCCCGTGTTTCGGAAGATGAAAACAAAACCATGCAGGGGGCCATTTTGCCATTCGCCTTGAGCATTCCAGGCATCATCCCAGCCGTAGTAGCTCCAGTCTTCGACCGCTGCCACGAGGTCTGTTTGACCATCGCCATCATAGTCGGTGTAGCGCCATTGGTGATGTCGCAGCTTTGGTCCTTTGGTTTGTTGACCCTTTGGCTTGTACCATTTGCTGCTGGGGTTTGGAATAGGCTTTTTGACCAGTGTGCCTTGGGTGGTAAATGCTGGAAACTCCACTCCAGGTCGCATGACGCGCATCCGACCGTTCACATAACTGGGCATGATGTAGGTTTCCGTTTTGCTCAGGAATTTCCCTGGTTTAAAAACAGGCATGGCATTCTTGGCGGTGTCACCCGTGGTGTTCTCAAAGAGATAGACTCCGTTATGAGGCTTGTCCGGGCAGGAGACGATCAGATCAAAGTCGCCATCGCCATCGGCATCACAGGGCACAGGCCAAGCCCAAAGGCCGACCTCTAGATCCACGACGAGGCCGGGATGATTGTAGAGGATTGGGCGTAAACCTTCGGTGGCAAAGGAACTGGTGCAGAGCAGTGCAAGGAGTGGCAGGAACTTCATAATGGAATGGAATTTAACGCAGTGAATGCGCAGGATTCAGCAGAAAGACTTCACGGAATCTTGTCCAAACCATGACGAAGCTTGACCTCACGGCGCGAGACGGGGATAAAGAGAGTCATGAAGCATAGCGAAAAGGCCACACTCTATCGTGAATTGGCAAAATTGACCGACGCAGATTTTCATCTGGACCGTTCTTTGGCCTTCTTGCTCGGGCAGAAGCCCTCTCTTCAGAAACGCGCTTTCTTAGAAGGCCTGAAGCGCGGGCTTGAAAGTGGTCAAGGCGTTGCGGAATCCATTCAAACGCATAATGCTGGGTTGGTTGGTGGATTGGAGATAGCCCTGATCGAGGCTGGTGAACGCAGTGGTAAGCTGGCCAATGCATTGAATCATCTCGCCCGCTATTTTTCGGCAATGGACGGTGCCAAGCGGCAGGCTAGCCAAGCTTTGATCTACCCGTTGATTCTGCTTCATCTGGCGATCTTTTTACCCGAGCTGCCTGCGATCATTGTCGCGCAGGAAGAGGATCATCCTTTGCGCCGCATGGTGCTGGCCCTGATCGGGCTATGGGTGACCCTTTTTGCCCTGAACGCACTGTGGCACTGGCTAACTCAAAAGGCCACGGAATCAGCTATCTTCGATGCTTGGCTAAATCGTGTGCCCTTTGTGGGGCCCGCACGTCAGCACTGGGCATTGGCTCGTTTTACGCAGGTGGCTCATGCTTGTTTATTGGCGGCCATCCACATGTCGGAAACCGTTCGTCTGTCTGGCCATGCTAGTCAGAGCGGCGTTTTCAAGCAGGCCTCCCAAGAAGCCGCGGAGATGATCGGAGAAGGTGAGCCATTATCATTGGCCTTGGCGGAGACGGGGGATTTCCCGGCGGAGTTTGTCCATGGCATTGCCACCGCAGAGGAGGCAGGTCGATTGGATGAAGAAATGGCGCGATGGACGGCAGCTGAGACCATGATGGCCAATGAGGCTATCACGCGTGCTTCACTCTGGCTCCCCAAGATCGGTTATGCTCTTGTGGCGCTTTTTACGGCCTATCGAATCATCATGATGGTGCAGGGCATTTATAGCGGGATGCTGAAGCAGTTTGAGTGAGTTTTACTTCACAATACTAAAGTTGCGCTGACCGACTAAGGGCGGGATACTGCTGATCTCGCGTTCTTTGATCAGGGATCCGAGATTGCTCTCATCAATGGCGGCCAAGAAGTCTTCCAGTTCTTCGCTATCTTGGGACATGACCTGCATTTCGACACGACCATCAGGCAGATTTTTGACGGTTCCGACCACTTCATAACCAGAGGCGATTTGTTTGGTGCTGTAACGAAAGCCGACTCCTTGGACGCGGCCAGAATAGATGATTTGTTTGGTGGGCATGAGTTTTACAGGCGACTGGCAGCCTCCGCAAAGGCGGGTGTGGCAGCATCAATCAAGAGAACACCAAGACCCCGGCGGTTGATGATAAGGCGCACGTCGCGTCCTCTGGCGGATAGGGTGAACGTTTTAGCTGTGTCTAAAACCGGTTGAACGTCATAGCGCTGATGCAGGCAATTGCGCATGGCTTTAAAGAAAGAGGCGCTGTCTTCCTGGGTCAGCCAAAGCGTCTGCCAGACAGCGTGATCACGCGGGGCCTCGGGTGCAGGATAGGACAGCAGACGATCGCCCTTCCAGCCGCGCGTTCCTTGGCCGGCTTCTTCGTCGCTGTTGTAAGTGCGTAGCGCTGTGAAGATGGCAAAGCGGCCCAGCCGATCATCCCAGTAAGGGGCCGTCTTATCGATCTCGGTGCTGGCCAGATCGACCGTTGCGGGCGGCAGACGATTCGGATCCAGGAAGCGCTCGGGCTCGATGACTTCAGCGCAGGCGGTCGGTGGGCTCGAGTAGGCGGCATTGAGTTGGGCGAAATTGCCCGCACTGTGCAAGGATTGGCTAAACTCAAAGCCGCGACTGAATGGAAAGAGCGCCAGTTCTTTCAGATAAACCGGCATCGGCACCTGATTGAGTGGGTGATCCGGATCATCTGCGGGGAGATCGTTGGTGCTTTGCGGAATCGGATTCTGAATACTGAATAAAAAGCGTGTCAGTGTGGCGTCACCAGCCATCAGCGATTCACGGGCGAGGCGCTCATCGGTCGTGAGGGGTTGTTTGGCGTTTTCAGGAAAGAGGGTGCTGCCGTATTCACGCAGCAGCTGACCAAAGGCTAAGGCCAGCGGGCGATCCGGGGCTGGTAGTCCCGGCCCGGGTTTGTCATCTGAAACCAGCAATGTGCCGGATTCCGTGCTGTACCAACCGCCGAGCTGACGCGCTAAAACAGCAGCTCGCAAAGGCAGGGGGTCGACCGGCTTATCGATCCAGCCCAGTGCTGTCAAAGCGAGGGCAAAACGCGGGGCTTCATCCTCAGGTTGTTGCTTGCGCAGCCACTGCAGGATGGCTTTTTCGACGGCATCCTGGCTGGCGCTAGTCGTAGGGATGGGCAGCGCCTTGAGTTGGCGGAATTTCATCAGGTCCAAGCCCATGCCGACAAAGTCAGGCGGATCGTCGCTGATGGAAGGGCGCGGTTCCGTTTTAGCCACCCCTTTCATGCCGAGCGTGCCCAGTTTTTCCAGCAGCTTGGCGTTTTCATCTTGAAGCGCACCGACCTGGCCTTGCAGATATTCGACTTGGCCTTCCAGCAGGACGATCTGCCTGCTTAAATCTTCCGCTTCCGGCGGATCGGCTGCGGGTGACTCTGCATGATGACTGATCCACCAGCCCAAGCCTGATCCGCCTAGCAGAAGCAGGAGTAGCAGGGCGGCGGGGGAGAGTTTGAGCATGGCAGTCTGAGATTAAAGAGCCGAACAAGCTCCGCAAGATCATGGATTAAGCCGTCGTGAAACGATAAATAGTCTTGCTCCGCAGCGTCTCTCCAGGACGCAGGATACAGTTGGGAAACGCCGGCTGATTGGGCGAGTCAGGGAAGTGCTGGGTTTCCAGACAAAACCCATTTCGGAAGTCATAAGGACGGCTAGATTTGCCTAATTCAGCACCGGTTAAAAAGTTGCCTGTGTAAAGTTGCACCCCTGGTTCTGTGGTTAGCACTTCCATGACACGACCGCTTTTCGGTTCCAGAACACGAGCTGCTAAAGTCAGGGGACCATCGGCATGGTCGAGCACATAGTTATGGTCATAACCGCGCGCGAATTTGAGCTGTTCATCGTCAGCTTCGATTCGATCGCCAATCGCGGTGGAGGTGGTGAAATTCAGCGGACTGCCGATCACGGATCGCAGTTCACCTGTTGGGATGAGGCCGGCCGTCACGGGGGTAAAGCGGGTAGCATTCAGCTTCAATTCATGGTCGAGAATCGTTCCCTCGCTTTCGCCCTTCAGATTAAAAAAGGCGTGCTGGGTGAGATTGACAGGCGTCGGCATGTCCGTGACGGTTTCATAGTCGATCTGCCATTCATTCTGATCCGTCAGCCAGTAGGTGAGATGGACTTCCAGATTGCCTGGATAGCCCTCATCGCCATCTGGACTCAGATGTCGAAAACGAACACCCTGAGCATCATCACGCGCCACGCCTTCAGCCTTCCAGACGGCTTTATCAAAGCCTTTCAGCCCTCCGTGCAAGGCGCAGGGGATACCGGCAGGTTCGTTATTGATAGCCAGTTGAAAGTCCTGACCATCCAGCGTGAATTGTCCCTGAGCGATCCTGTTGGCAAACCGACCTGCCACCGTGCCATGAAAGCCAGAGCTGCTCAGGTATTCCTCCAAGGTCGTAAAGCCCAACACCACATCAGCGAGCTGGCCCGAACGATCGGGTACCTCCAGACTCAGGAGCACGGCCCCATAGGTCATCACTCGCATCCTCAATCCATGGCGGTTCGTCAGGGTAAAAACATCGACCAACGTGCCATCTGGCAGCGCACCAAAAATTTCAGAGTGAGGAAGAATCATCGTCCTGACTTTCAAGCCGCTAAGCGGCCTCGGTGCAAGGAAATCTAGGAAACAAAAACCCGAGTCGTTGAATTTGAGTCTCTAGCTGGATGATCTACGGACGTTCAAGAGAACTCCGTCTGCACACATGGCGGTAGCATTAGACCGCTCTAAGTTCTGCCAATCTTCTTCTGAAATGCCGAGACCTCTAGCCAGTGCATACTCGCGGTTGTGATAAGCAGTTCGAATGTCGTCATTGGACAATCCAGCCTGGTGATCGCGTATTACGGCCTCATGAACCGCCTGGATACGCTGTCGATAAGTTGCTAAATGAACTGCAACACTGCTGACTTCCCCGAAATGGGTCAGATAGAGCTTTTGAAAGTCCGCCGCCGCCAGCCGATCCACCGAGGCGAGATACAATTCTGGCTCGAACTGTGGCGGCGCGGCAGTTACAGAAAGGTAGTTTGTGCCTGCTAAGCGCATGCCGGCCACATCTCCGGTAAAGCAGAGATCACCTATGACAAAGGCGTGATGATGCCGTGCATGACCTGGTGTGTCCCAGGCCTTGATGGTTGTGGCGCCGATCTTCACACTTTCACCCTCCTGCAGAGCTGTCACGCGCTCAGGTGGCGCTGGCAGCATCTCTCCCCAAAGAACCTCCATCCTTTCGGCATAAACCTGTCGCGCACTATCCATCAATCGGCTGGGGTTAATGAGATGTTGTGCTGCTTTCGGGTGACAATAAACCTGAGCGCCCTGCTGAGCCCACCAACCTGCCGCGCCTGCATGATCGAGGTGAATGTGCGTAACGAAGACATCGCGAATCTTGGTTTCATCCAGTCCCAGCTTTCGAATACTGGCCCGCAGAGTCTCCAGCGTGGAACTAGGCCCTGTTTCAATCAGAGCTAGTTCACCCTCAGATTCGATCACGTAGGCGGCGATTAGGCCGGGCGTGTCTTGGAAATACAGATCAAGGGTATGGACGGTCACAGGCAGGACTAATAGACGATGGCTTCGTATTCAATTTTGACACGTTCCTCATCTAGGTCCGGCAAAAGTTCATTCGGGATGGGTGGGATCTGGGCATCTAAGATCGCGCGAAGGGTGAGTTCTCTCATCCTGGGATCAGCATCACGAGCATCCGAGAGGATTTGTAGATCCTGAGGAACGCCTTTGCGATCCACGTAAAAGCGGAAACGCACCCTACCAAAGTTCACCGAATCACGCGCTAGTTTGACATAAAGGTGCCATTTTTTACCCACGGCTCCGGTGACCTCTTTCATGTAGCGTCCCAAGGGGGTGGCCTCAGAATCCACGGCATTGTCGCCTTCACGACTGATGGTGCCATCCATTTTGTTAGTGCGGGTAAAGGGGACATACGCATCCTTTTCAGGCTGGCCAGCCGTCATCTTTATTGGCTCTTCTGAAACAGGGATGGCTTTGGCGATCTGCGGTGGTGGCGTGTCAGCCGGTGCACGAATTTGCGGCTTGGGTGGAGGTGTCTCCGCTACGGTTTTTGACTCCGGTTTCCGCACCTCCAGAGGCAGGCGGTTCAAGTCGATGCGGGCCGAATCTTTGTCCATCTCTTCCATCATTTTCACCAAGGGTGTACCATCTGTTGGTGTAAGCTTAGCTACCTGCGTGGGCGGTGGTGGCTGGGCCTCCGATGGCTTGAGAATGCTTGGCGGTGCCATTTGCGTCTGCTGCTGGGGCGGACGCGGAACTGGCGTGGCGGCGTTGGTGGGCAGGGTGGCATCGTTTTTCACCTGGCCATCTTGGTAATCGCGGTTAGCGAGTTCTAGCTTAGTCGGAGCACTGCCTTCCATGGTTGGCATCATGAGGGTAGCGCTGGATTTGGGCGGCAACTTGCTGGCGGCTTGGGTGTTGCGGTCTGATTGAAAGGCTGCCTGCTTGGGGGCCACTGTGTCAGCCATATTCTGCGTGGTGCGGATATAGGCTTTTTCTGGTGGCTTGGGTGGTGCCGGGACTGGGATGATCTGCTCAGGGAAGATCATCGTCACCTCTTGCACAGGCTCTTCCTCGATGACCGCCGACGGCTCTGGCAATGGTAGCCCGGAGTGCAAACTAAATCCCCACAACAGAATCATGAAGGCGATCGCATGGATCACGAATGATCCGACGAGGCCTGCCTGAGTATTTCTGTCCTGAACGATTGTCACTAGGGGCAGACAGTGCGTGCAAGCCCGCGTCTTGGCAAGTCGCAGACTTTTCCAATCCATTCACTCTAGGTTCTGCGTGGTTTGGGTAAATTCAGCCTTCCGATCGTCAGTAGAATGAAGGTAACAGAATAAAACCATTCTCTTGGCCGCATTCTTCTGCCAAGATGGCCAGACATAGTTCCGCCCACTTCCATCAAGAACAACAATGCCTCTGCCCATGCCTAAACGCTGCCGGAAGGAAATCAGGCTAGCCTTTGGCATCAGTCTGCTGCCTGGTCTGGTTCTGGTAGCGGCACTGATGGCTGGTGATGATGGGCTAGCAGCACTCGTTTTTTTCAGCACCTTTGGAGTCATCGTCATCGGCACACTTGTGCCGCGCTGTGCTTGGTTTGGCTCACTCGTCACCTCTCTGCCGGCAAGTTCAGAGAGTGTCTGCTTAACCATTGATGATGGGCCTGATCCTGCGCATACGCCAGCTCTGCTTCATCTATTGGATCAGCATCAGGCCAAGGCGCTCTTCTTTCTCATCGGTGACCGCGCAGCGCGCCATCCTGAGCTGGTGCGGGAGATCGTTCGGCGTGGGCATCTCATAGGCAATCACTCCGAGACGCATCCATCGGCGACATTTTGGGCGCTTGGCCCATGGCGCATGTGGGCAGAGATTGCCGGCTGCCAGCAGACGCTCACCCAGATCACCGGCGCCGCTCCGCAGTGGTTTCGACCGCCAGTAGGGCATCACAATCTCTTTGTTGCGGCACCTTTGCGTGCCTTGGGGCTGCGAATGATGCTGTGGAACTGCCGTGGTTACGATGCGGTAGAGAAAGACGCCGCCTTGGTTCTGCGCCGGATTGAGAAGGGCATCGGCCCCGGAGCCATCCTCCTCCTGCATGATGCCACCCCCATCTGTGAAGAGGTACTCCGTAGCTCTCTAGCCCTCCTGCAAAAGAAAGGACTGCATGTGCAATTGCCTGCCTGCTGAACCCAAACGGTTGATCTCAAAGGACTAACATCGAAAAGCTAAGCCTCTGCGTCGGTGTGTGGCATAGATCAATCTCCCCTCTCACTGCCTTGACTCCGGCTCAATCTCGACTCAGTCATAAGTCGAGATTTTTGCTTTTGATTGCTTGAGCAGAATTGAGATCAACTGCCTTTTCCGTGGCACTCGCGTTCAATGCCGTTACTCTAGCTGTCCCCCCAACTATTATTGTATGGTCCGACTCATCACATCCCAAGGGCAGCTCATCGACTGGAATGACGAAAAGATTCGTCCTTTTCCAGACAATTTAGTTTACCTGGATCTGCTGAATCCCTCTCGTTCAGAAGAACTCGAGGTGGAAAGTTGGCTGGAATATGGCCTGCCCACACGGGAAGAAATGCAGGAGATCGAAGAATCCAGCCGACTGTATCAGGAAAAAGGCGCGCTCTACATGACGGCATGGATCCCAGTGGGACTGGATACGCCTGATCCAGATACCACCGCCATCTCTTTCGTTTTAGCTCCTGATTGCCTGACGACCGTACGCTATGCCGACCCAATGGCCTTCCGAGTTCTGGTGGATCAGGTGAAACGTCAATGTCCCTGCCCAATGTCCAGCGATGCAGTCTTTTTAACCCTCTGTGAGCAGATCGTGGCGCGTATCGCCGACGCTCTCCAGGCAGTTGAGTCGGATTTAAAAAAGGTGGGTCGTGAGGTTTTTAGCCTGAATGCTCACCGCGCCAATGCGACTGTGGAAAAGGATCTGGGTGATGTGGTGAAGACCCTGGGGCGTCGTAGCGCGCTCGTGGCCAATCTGCGTGAAAGCCTGCTGAGTGTGAGCCGCATGTTACAGTTCTTTTTAAACAATGCCGCGACCTGGATGCGCGGCGATTTGGCGGCTCAGTTCCGCAGTGTCATGCGCGACGTCAAATCGCTGGATGATTACACCAATCAACAAACCCAGGAGATGACTTTCCTATTAGAATCCACTCTGGGCCTGATTAACATCCAGCAGAATCAGATCATCAAAATTTTCACCATCGCCAGCGTGCTCTTCATGCCGCCGACACTGATTGCCAGCATCTACGGCATGAACTTCGAGCACATGCCTGAGCTGAATCAGCCTTGGGCTTACCCGATCGTCATTTGTGGCCTCGTCATTTCTGCGTTGATCCCGATTTGGTGGTTCAAGCGCAAGAAACTGCTTTAAGCCAAGGTTTAGCGGCCTGACAACCGCTTCCAAAGACTGACTTTCGCTGCACCTGCGTCTGGGTTGCTACCTGAAGGTGCTGATGGGCGTTGTTGCCTTGGCGCTCCGCGTTGACCTTCCTGGCCGCGTCCGCCTTGACCCCGGTTATCCTGACTTCGGTTATCCTGACTTCGGTTATCCTGACTTCGGTTATCTTGGCCAGAGCTTTGTCCGCCTTGACCCCGACCCCCACGCTGGTCGTCACGCCCTCGACCGCCGCGCTGTGGTGGGCGGTCTCCTTGCGGGCGTCCGACATGTCCCTGCGACATGCGGGCGCGTGGATCGCGCTGACGTGGCGGCTCCTCGCTGCGTGGCGGGGCGGATGCGGCATAATTAAAGCCTTCCGCACGCTTCCGTACCAGACCTCGACCAATGAAGCGCTCAAGAGCACGTAGCGGTGCCTGATCTTCAGGGGTGATGAAGCTGAGTGCATCGCCAATGGCATGAGCACGACCCGTGCGACCAATGCGGTGCACATAGTCTTCGGCATGTAGCGGGAAGTCGAAATTCACGACATGGGAAATGCCGTCCACATCAATGCCGCGAGCAGCAATGTCGGTGGCCACAAGCACCCGCACAGCGCCCGATTTGAAATCGGACAAAGCCTTCAAGCGCTGATTTTGCGAGCGGTTCGCATGCAGAGTCGCGCATTTGATGCCCGTTTGTTCTAGCTTACGGGCGACACGATCAGCGCCATGCTTGGTGCGGGTAAAGACCAGAACCATATTCATGGTATCATCGGCTAGCAGATGGCCTAGCAGCGCGGGCTTCAGGTGCATCGGCACCTCGTAGATGAGCTGTGTCACCGACTCCGCCGGATTGGAGCGGCGACCAATCTGCACCGTTTTCGGGTGATGCTGGAACTCGTGAGTCAGGGCCTCGATCTCCTTGGATAGCGTGGCGGAGAACATGAGCGTCTGGCGCTTTTTCGGCATGGCATGGACGATGCGTTTGATGCTTGGCAGGAAACCCATGTCGAGCATCCGGTCGGCTTCATCCAGCACAAGATGGCGCAGGCCACGGAAGTCACCATGGCGTTGGCCCATGAGATCGAGCAATCGACCTGGAGTCGCGATCACGATGTCACACCCACTACGCAGCGCATTGATCTGTGGTCGCTCACCCACGCCGCCAAATACTTTGGCGATGGTCAATGGCAGGTGCTTGGCATAAGCCATGACATTCTCCTCAATCTGCACCACCAACTCACGCGTTGGTGCCAGGATGAGAACCTTCGTTCCGGGTGCCTTCGGAGCCGTGGCTAAAAGTGTCAGAATCGGCAGCGTAAAAGCCGCTGTCTTTCCCGTGCCAGTCTGAGCGATCCCAATGAGGTCACTGCCTGCAATGATCGGAGGAATAGCAGACGCTTGGATGGGAGTAGGCTCAGTATAACCGGCTTCAGAAATAGCTTGGAGGATCTTGGCATCGAGGCCGAGTGCTTGAAAGGACATCTCTGACCATGGGACCAAATCTCCCAAAGTGCGAATGTTCATTTCTTGGGCTGCCTCAAGCCCACATGTTCCGGTCTAGGGTCCGGTAGTTCACGGCTTCTAGCACACTGTCCGCATCTATTTTCTCGAGACCTTTGAGATCAGCCAAGGTGCGCGCGACTTTGAGGATTCGGTCATGGGCACGGGCGCTAAAGTTCATCTCACTCATTTGATGTTCCAGAAAGCGGCTACCCTCGGCGTCAAGTTCGCAGTGTTTTTTAATCAAACGTGGAGTCATATCACTATTCGTGTGCACGCCTTGGTGGGACTTAAAGCGTTCTGTTTGCAGCATGCGTGCAGCCTCAACGCGCGCGCGAATGGTGGCAGAAGATTCACCGCTGACGCTATTCATGAGGGCCTTATGATCGACCAGCGGAACGTCCACATGCAGGTCGATTCGATCCAAAAGCGGGCCGCTAATTTTCTGACGATATTTTTGCACCATCGGTGAGCTGCATCGGCAGGCACGCTTGAGGTCTCCATAGTAACCGCACTGGCAGGGATTCATCGCTGCTACAAGCATGAACTGTGCTGGAAAAGTGACCGTGCCAGCGGCGCGGGAGATGGTGACTTTACCATCCTCCAATGGCTGCCGCATGACTTCTAAGGTGCTGCGGCGAAATTCTGGCAGTTCATCTAAAAAGAGCACACCATTGTGGGCCAGACTAACCTCTCCAGGCCCTGGGTTCGTGCCACCACCGAGCAATCCGGCATCGCTGATGGTATGATGGGGTGAGCGGAATGGGCGGGTGGCCACAAAGGCCTGTGATTCACTGAGCAGACCTCCCGCACTATGGATCTTGGTTGTTTCAATGGCTTCCTCTTCGGTCATGCTGGGCATGATGGTGCCGACACGCTTAGCGATCATGCTTTTCCCAGTGCCTGGAGGGCCGACCATGAGAATGTTGTGACCTCCAGCGACGGCGACCTCAATGGCATGTTTGGCATCTCCCTGGCCCTTCACATCGGCAAAGTCGATGTCGTAATGCGCAGCAGCTGTAAAGAACTCCGTCGCGCGGCAGGGCTCTGGAGTGATCTCAATGTCACCTTTCAGATACTCGACGACTTCCCGTAAATGATGCACGCCAATGATGTCGATCCCTGCCACGACACTGGCTTCAATCGACGCTCGTTTGGGTGCGAGTAAGCGTTTGCGGCCTTTAGCACGTGCTTCCAGCGCAACGGCCAAAAGACCTCTCACGGGCCTAAGCTCCCCATTGAGTGCCAGCTCGCCGATCATGGCCGTTTCTGCTAAGATAGAGATCGGGATTTTGGCACGATGTGCGATCAGTGAGATGGCAATAGGAAGATCAAATCCTGGTCCTTCTTTTTTTAAGTCGGCTGGCGCCAAGTTCACGGTTGTGAAGCCGTCATTCATGGCAAAGCCACAACTGGCAATTGCCGCTGTCACACGTTCTCGGCTTTCTTTCACCGAAGCATCTGGCAGACCCACGATGGCCATCTTGGGATTACCGCCTCCATCATGGGACTCGATCTCTACCTCGATGGCATTCACGCCGAGGAGGGTGGCAGAGTAGGTGCGGGCAACTTGACTGGAACTTTCAGGCACAAGACCTATGTAAATGGGCAAGCTCGATCTTGCCAGCATCAAATTATCTTCTAGTAATATTCCATGACAGATTTTCCCCCATCCATCGGCATCATTGGCGGTTCAGGCTTATACGATTTGGAGGGTTTTGAGGAGCGTGAGGAAATCCGCGTGGAGACTCCCTATGGCCTACCTTCGGACCTATTGATCACTGGGAAGCTCGCCGGCCGCCGTGTTTATTTTCTCCCACGCCATGGCAAAGGCCATCGCATTCTGCCGACAGAGCTCAACCATCGAGCCAACATCTGGGCACTGCGCTCCCTGAATGTGCGTTGGATCATCGCTGTCACAGCCGTGGGCAGTTTAAAGGAAGAGTATGCACCGCGTGATGTCGTGTTACCGGATCAGTTCTTTGACCACACCAGTCGGCGTGAGCATCACACCTTCTTTGGGCGTGGCATCGTCGGTCATGTGGCCTTTGCAGATCCGATCAGCACAGGCTTAAGGACACTCCTGGCTGAGGAGGCCAACAATGCCGGAGCACGTGTCCACAATGGCGGCACCTACGTCAACATGGATGGCCCCGCTTTTTCGACACGCGCAGAATCGAATGCTAATCGCCAGCTTGGTTTTGATGTCATCGGAATGACCAATCTGCCCGAAGCCAAACTCGCGCGTGAGGCCGAGATCGCACTCGCCACATTGGCCATGATCACCGACTACGACTGCTGGAAGACGGACGAAGCTCACGTCACCGTGGATGCGGTCATGGCGCATGTTTCCGCGAATGTCGCAATGGCCAAACGCATCATCGCGGGCGCTATTCCCCGCATTCCAATAGAGCCTACCTGGCCCGAGCATCAGGCCCTAGATGGCGCTCTCATGACGGATCGTAAGCTCTGGCCTGAGGAGACCGTCACTGAGCTGAAGCCTATTCTTCAGCGTTTCCTTTGAGGTCCTTCATCCAAAGAAACCGGCGGCAACCTTTGCAGGATGCCGCCGTTACAGGAGACTAGTGGGATGTCCGAGTGTGCCAATGATGGCAAAATCGGAAGAGGGAAAGGAAATCCTGAAAAGTGAAGCAAAGAGTGAAGGTCAATTCAGAGATCCTTTAAATAACGGACCGCGTCCTTCCTAAAAGTATCGATTGCAGGCGGCTTACCCGTTTTTGCTTGGGTCTCGCTCACAGACTTTCTCGCCCATTCATAGTAGCGACGATGTGTTTCCCAGATGGGTTGCTTTTCATTCTTCTCATTGATCAGCCAAAAACCGCCGGGCTTTTCAGCTGTGCCCTCATTATCGTAGAGTTCCCAATACAAAACAAAAGGACAGCCCCATTCCAGGCCAGCGATCATTGTCTCGATACTCTTTTGATTCTGTTCCTCGGGTGAGTAGCGCCTTGCCGGGAACCCATACTCACCAATGAATACCCGTTTGCCTGAAATGCTTGGCTTGGGTTTCAGCTTGGATTCGATGTGATTGAGCGCGGCAAATAAATCATCACGAATCTCCTGCTGCAGGCTGTCGTAACAGGAATAGCTGACGTAATCGATATCCACTTTAGGCAGGATGTCATTGGTGAGGCATTGTCCGCCCTTGATGAAGGGCGTGACGAGATTCACCTCCGTATAATGCCAGAGCCAGACTTGTTCATGAGGTGTGTCACGCTTGGCATCATCCAGTGCTTTTTGTCTCACTTTAAGCCAAGCGACAAAGTTTTCCCCATAGTGCTCAGGAAAGCCTTTTTTGGGATCAAAGTGAGGGCGCAGATGCCAATCGCCCTCCCAATGTCCAAGAAAAAATCGTTTGCCTGTGCCGTTGTAAGTTCGCAGCAAGTGCACGGAAAAATCATACATCTCCCGATACTCAAGATCATAATCAGCATTCTTGAAAGTGCCCGCACTGCCATGCGTGGTGAGAGGGTAAGCCCAAATGAAAAATTGGGTGAACGGCATATCTAAGACGGCTCGATGCGTAGGATCCTGGTTGGCAATCTCCGTGAGTGTCTTCAGTCCTTTTGGGTCAGTGATGACGTTGGCCTGACTTTTGCCAAAAGAAGCTTTCGATGAAATCGAAAACTTCATGACATCAGAACCCAGTTCGGCGATCAGTCTTGCGCTTTCCAATAAAGGGGTCTCTTGGCTGAAGTGATAGCGCCCACCAATCGCCTGTGTGCCGAGGATGAAGTGAAAAGGCTGTGTTTTCGCAGCATCATCTGCGTGAGAAGATAGGAAACCGAATAACAAAAAGAAAGAGAAGTATCGTAGGCAGACTCGGTTGATAAGCATGTGCAGGAGTCAATACGACACCGTCAGTCAATTGCTTCCATATGAGCTACTCTTTCAATCTTGCCAGCGTTGCCGCGTTGGCTTCAAACACGCCGTGCTCCGTGATCAAAGCGGTCACTAGGGCTGCAGGGGTCACATCGAAGCCGTCATTGCGAGCCTGAGTGCCCGCTGGAGTGATGAGCACTTCCTCGCGCAGGCCTTTCGCATTCAATCCAGGCATATGGGTGACCTCACGCGCGCTGCGTTGCTCAATAGGGATGTCGCGAATACCATCCATGATGGTCCAGTCGATGGTGCTCACGGGCAGGGCGACGTAGAAAGGCACGTCATGGGCTTTGGCAGCCAGCGCTTTGAGATAAGTGCCAATCTTGTTCGCCACATCACCCTGCGCGGTGACGCGATCCGCGCCGACGATCACGAGATCGACGAGGCCACGCTGAAGCAGATGCCCGGCATTGTTATCGACGATCAAAGTGTGCGGCACTCCGTGCTCACGCAGCTCCCAGGCCGTGAGCGAGGCACCCTGGCCGCGGGGTCGCGTCTCGCTGACCCAGACGTGGACGTTCATGCCCGCATCATGTGCCTGATAGATGGGCGAGATGGCGGTGCCCCAGTCCACGCAAGCAATCCAGCCCGCGTTGCAATGCGTCATGACATTTAGCGGCGCGGTGGGATCGGCTTTCTTCGCCTGAATCGCTTTGAATAACTCCAGCGCATGTTTGCCGATAGCGTGATTGGTTTTTACATCTTCTTCGCAAATCGCCAAAGCCTCGCTCCAGGCCGCTTCGGCCCGTTTTTCCAACGCCAGCGGCAAAACGACGCATTTCACGCGATCCAGCGCCCAGCCCAGATTGATCGCCGTGGGTCGTGTGGCATGCAGTGTGTCGTAAGCCTGCTGCAAAGCCGCGTCTGAGGCATCATTCCTCAGCGCAAAGAACAGCCCAAACGCCGCCGTCGCCCCGATGAGCGGAGCCCCACGCACACGCATGACCTGGATGGCCTCCGCTGCGTCCCCCATGGTTTCCAGCTCTCGCCACGCGACTTGATGCGGCAAAAAGGTTTGATCGATGATGCGAGCAATGCGCCGAGTGTGATCGGCTTCGATGGAGCGGTGTGGCTGGCCGTGGATGTTCATGTGAGAGTGATTTCGGCGAAGGAAGTGAGGGCCGAATGTTGGCTTTCCGACTGCGGTTTGTTGTCGGGGCGGAGGGCGAGAGCGGTCATCATACCGGCGGATTGAGCGGCGTTCAATTCATCGACGAGGTCGCTGATGAACAGGATGTCCTCTGGCGGCAATTGGCAATCGTTGGCGATGGCGGTGTAGCTGGCGGCTTCACGTTTGGAGCCTGTGGTGGTGTCGTAGTAGCCGGAGAGGCGCGGGGTGAGGTCGCCAGCGGTGGTGTGGGCGAAGAAGAGGCGCTGGGCGTGGATGCTGCCGGAGGAGTAGATGCGGATTTTGCGGCCGTTTTCGCACCAGTGGTCGAGCGCGGGCATGACATCGTCAAAGAGGGTGCTACGCAGGTCGCCATTGGCAAAGCCTTGCTCCCAGATGAGGCCCTGAAGCTGCTTCAGGCCGGTGACTTTGGCATCGGCATCCATGAGGCGATGCACGGCGGCCTCGGCATCGAGCGCATTCAGAAAGGAGGCCGCACCAGCATCGCGGGCTAGCTGGGCGATGACCTCATGGCCCCAGTGCGCCCCAAGCCAGGCGGCGGCGTGCTGCCGTGCATACGGAAACATCACGTCATGCACAAAGGCGAGCGGCGAGACGGTGCCCTCGATGTCGAGCAGGATGAGTTTGCCGCGAAACTCGATCATGCGGTGAGGGTGACGGCTTGCTCGATGCGGATGCCTTTGCCCGCGAGGAAATTGGGCCCGAAGCAGAGCGGCTGGTAGCCACTGGCGATCTCGTCGCCAGTGTAGAGCGGCGTCCAGCCGGCTTTTTCTTTGAAGAGGCGGATGGCGCGGATACTGCGGTCGGCGCAGAGGTCAAACCAGTGCTTCGTGCCAGCGGGGACGTTGATGAGATCGCCCTCCTCGACCTCGATGGAATAAACGGGATCGCCGTTCTCAGGATGAATGTAGAAGATGCCGCGGCCTTTGACGATGAAGCGCACCTCGTCTTCGGCGTGGCGGTGCTCTTGGTTAAACTTGTCGAGCATCTCCTGGAGGTTCGGCACGTCGGGGGTGACATTGACGACATCGGCAGTGATGTAGCCGCCGCGTTCCTTCAGCGCGCTGACTTCGGGTTCATACGCGGCAAGGATCTCTTCCTGTGAGGCATCGCGATCGATGCGGCCGGCCACGGCCCAGCGGTCATAGTGAATGCCATGCGGTAGAAGGAAGCTGCGGATGCTTTCCACGTCATCAAGGACGCGGTCTTCGGAGGGAATGCGGAGGAGGGCCATAAAGGTGAGTGCAAGTTAAAATGAGCCGGTGAGCAAGCGCTTCTGCGTGACGACTTCGAAGAGAAACTCCAGGACTTCGATCTGTCTGCGTGCGTCAGCAAGGCTCTCGCCCCAGGTGTAGAGACCGTGTCCAGCCATGAAGAAACCGTGACGCAGCGGGTTCGTAGCATCAGCTAGGCGAGATTCAATCACACTGGCGAGACTGGCGATGTCCTGGGTATTTGGGTAGATCTCGATCACGGCTTCCGACTCATGCGTGGTGATGCCGGAGAGGCCTTTGAGCATCTCGTAACCTGTGATACGCAAAACGCCGTCGTTGAGAAAATGCTCACTGAGCACCGTCGCGGCGACGGAGTGCGTGTGGAGCACGGCTCCGGCTCCTTGCTTGGCCAAGGCAGTGTGCAGCAGAGCCTCCGCGCTGGGCTTGAGCACTGTTTTGCTACTAGCGACGGCCGCTTCATCGACGATGAGAAATTGCTCCGGCTGCAGCCTGCCTTTGTCAAATCCACTGCCGGTCATGAGCAGCTTGAGCGGATCGCGGCTGACGACGACACTGTAGTTGCTGCTCGTGCCCAAGGACCAGCCGCGGCGATGGAAATCGCGACCGGTCTCGATGAGATTGGCGATTTCATGATCGAAAGAATCTGGCACAGGCATTTCGTATGAATCGAGAGAGTCAAGACTCGGTCAACGTCCGGCTTGTCATGCGACAAGATTGTCACCTGCCAGCAGTTTAACCATGTTGAATGAAACAAATTTTTAATTCCTACTTGCCAAGTGTTGTTTCGATTGATAGGATTTAAACATGAAGCTCACCAAACGCGGCGAATACGCTCTACGCACCCTGATCCGACTCGGCATTGCTGAGCGCAAAGGGGCGGATGTCGTATCTGTGTCGAGTTTGGCTGAAAGCGAAAAGCTACCCTATAAATTCTTGGAGAACATCCTCGCCGAGCTTCGGCAGGCAGGTTTTGTCGAGAGTAAGCGTGGCAAGTTCGGCGGCGTCATGCTGGCCCGTCCGATGAAGACCATTAAGATGGGCGAGATCGTTCGTCAGATTGATGGCAAACTGGCACCGATCGGATGCGCCTCTGAGACGGAGTATGAAAAGTGTTCCTGTCCAGATGAGGAGCACTGCGGTTTGCGGATGTTAATGATCGATGTGCGCAATGCTTTGGCAGGCATACTCGACCGTTACACACTCGAACACGTCGTCGAAGTGACGATGCGTAAAGAGGAGAGAGAAGAGAAGTTAAAAGCCAAATCGAAGGCAACTAAAAAGACGACAACGCGCCATGCGGATCCAGCCGATGGTTTTCTAGCAGCACTCTTGACTCTCAGTCCAGCCAAATGATTTCCGTTTTTCCTATGAGCCAGAACACCAACACAGAACCCACCGCCGAATCGTGGCTCGAGATCGTGCGGCAACGAGTGGAAGCCATGCGCTTCGGCTCCGTGCAAATCGTCGTCCATGAAGGTCGCGTGACCCAAGTGGAGAGCACGGAGAAAACTCGCCTGCCAAGTGATTCCACGATTCAATCCACGAAAAAGTAATCTGATTCCAGTTCTTAGCGGCCTTACATGCCGCAGCGCATTTCGAGACTGACCGGTCCGCCGGAGGAGAAGAAAGGCGACCCTGTTTCAAGCGTGTTTACCTTGCTACTTGGTCTCCTCATTTCCTTCCGATGACCGGTCAGTCTCTTTTTTTAGACTTGAATAGTTAACCCGCTAAACCTTTTCCACATCATTCATGAAAATTCCTTCAACCAGGCCATTCTATTTAATTGCCCTATTGTCAGCTACCCTTGAGGCGTCTGAGCCTGAAAAACAGAGCGTGTCCTATTATCAACCGCCGCAGAGCTACAGCACCACCCGTGACCCAGACCTGCCAAAGTATGCGCGCCATGCTCGCGAGACAGACATCGACTTTCTTCGAGACCTAAGCTGGTTGGACATCGGTCTCGATTACCGATTTCGTGCCGAGTATCGAGACGATGACATCCGCCGCTCGACAGGCGGCTTGGACGAGCCGCTACTTCACCGCACCCGGGCTTATCTCGGCATTCATGATTTGCTCGATCCATTCCGTTTCGCCATCGAGCTGCAAGATTCTCGGCGTTACAATGGCAACTACGAACGTGATAACCGCGACTTTAATGAGTTCGAGCTCATTCGACTTCAAGCGGAGCTTTTCTTCGATGATCTTCTCGCCCCTGATCCTCAAGGTAATAAACGCCCCATCAGCCTGCGCTACGGTATCCAGAACTTCGAGTTTCTTGACCGCCGCCTTTTGGGAAACAATCAGTGGCGGAATACGGCGAACACCTTTCTTGGTTTTCGCGGAGCTATCGGCCAAGACTCGAATGACTGGAGTCTCGATCTCCTCGCTGTTCAGCCTCTGGAACGCGAACTGTTTCGTTGGGACGAACCCATTGAAGGTCGCTGGGTTTATGGCCTCATCGGCCACTGGCGCGGATGGTCAGACATCGTCACTCTAGAGCCCTTCTACCTTGCACTGGATCAAAGCCAGACGGCAGCAGCAACGGACCGCACCGTGCATTCACCCGGTATCCGAGCTTATGGCACCGTGGGGAAAACGGGTTTCGACTACGATGTTTCCGTCATCAAACAATTCGGCCACAACGGCACGCAGAATGTCGATGCCTGGGGTGGCACGGCAGAAGTCGGCTACCGCTTTGATCAACCCTGGAAGCCACGCCTCAGCGCCTTTTACGGCTATGCCAGCGGTGACAAAAACCCGAATGACAACACCGACAATCGCTTTGAGCGCTTCTATGGCTTTGGTCGCCCATGGTCAGCCAATGATTACATTGTTTAT
>CAMBPS010000028.1 GCA_945869675.1 Prosthecobacter debontii
CAGATGGAGCTACGCAGTCTGATTCTAGATGATGCTTCCTCTGCACAGTGGCCTGATCCCACACCCTATTTGAACGCGCAAGCGACGAGGCGGTGCGGGGATACGGTAAGCGGTTTGGCTGGCATCCTAACATACGCCACTGGTGACTATCGTGTTCATCCCACTGCTACGGTGAATTTTGTCGATGCAAATCCACGTCCGGCATTACCTCCTGCTGTGAATGGAAGGCTGAAGGTGGCAGCCATGAATGTGCTGAATTACTTCACGACTTTCGGGGGTGCCAATGATCGAGGTGCTAGCAATGTAACTGAATTTGAAAGGCAAAAGGCAAAGATCATCTCCGCACTGGCGGCGTTGAATGCAGATGTTTTAGGGTTGATGGAGATTCAGAATACCAGCGCAGCTGGTGTTGATCTTCTGAGTGCTTTAAATGCTGCGGTCAGTGATCCCTATGTCTTTGTGCCTGATCCTGTGGGTGGTTATCCGGTGGCTGGTGTGGCGGGGGATTACATCCGCTGCGTGCTGCTGTATCGCCCATCGAGAGTGAGTCTTTTTGGCCCCTGCTACATGGATACGAATGCGGTGTGGTCCACGCCTAATCCGCTGCGTTTTCCGCAAGCGCAGGTTTTTCACGAGATCGCTACTGGCGAGAGATTGGTCGTCTGCGTGAATCATTGGAAATCGAAATCATCCTCAGGAGCCACCGGTTTAAATGTGGATCAGAATGATGGCCAGGCGGCCTTCACGGAACTGCGACGACAGCAGGCTGCACGTCTGCACAGTTGGTTGCAGGGAATCGCCAAATTGGTGGGTGACAACGATCTCTTAATCATGGGTGATCTGAACTGCAATGGTGAAGAAGATCCTTTAGATATTCTGCGGGCCAATGGTTGGGTAGATCAGGGGCAGCGCTTTCAGGCGGAGGATTACAGCTATCGCCTCAATGGTCAGCGCGGACGTTTGGATCACACCTTTGCTTCTGCGACCATGGGGCCGCAAATTTTGGCTCATGATCACTGGCACATCAATGCCGATGAGCCTGCCTTTTACGATTACAACTCAGAGACTAAAAGCGCTGCACAGTTACTGATCAATGCGGGCACGCCTTTTCGTAGCAGTGATCATGACCCAATCCTCGTGGGTGTGAGTTTGATGTCACAGTCCACGACTTACGCTATGTGGCAGGCTGCGCGATTTTGGACTTCAGCCAGCACGGCAGCCGGGGATGATCCTGATGGGGATGGGGTGCAGAACCTCATTGAATTTGTGCTCAACACGGATCCCGAGGTGCCGAGCACTGCGCAGTTGCCTCAGGTGAATCGTGTGCAGCATGAGTTACGCTTTGATTACCGTCAGCGCGTGCAGCTCAGTGGAACTCAAATCATCCCTGAATGGTCGGAAGACATGGCTTCTTGGTCGCTGATGCCAACTCCTGGCACGCTGCAAAGTCTTGATTTGCAGACAGAGCTAAAGCGCGCTGTGATATCCACCGTTGGAAAAGACCGACTGTTCCTGCGACTCAGAGTCACGGGGCCTTAGTTTGTTTGGCCTTCAGCGCGGCGACCACATGCGATGGCACGAACTGATTCACATTGCCGCCAAGACGGGCGATTTCCTTCACGAGGCGACTGCTGATATAGGTGAGTTCTTCTCGAGGCATGAGAAACATTGTTTCCAAATTAGGCTCCAGTTTTCGGTTCATGAGGGCGAGTTGGAACTCGAATTCAAAATCGCTGACCGCACGCAGGCCGCGCACCAGAGCCATGGCCTGCTGCTGACGGGCAAAATCGACCAGCAGTCCATCGAAGGGCATCACCTTTAAATTGGGCAGGTGCTCGGTGGCGGCTTGGAGCAGCTCCACGCGTTCTTCGACCGTGAAGAGGCTTTGCTTGGCATTATCCCGAGCAACTGCGACGATGAGTTCGTCGAACAGGCCTGAAGCACGCTGAAGCACATCGAGGTGCCCGTTGGTGATGGGATCAAAACTTCCTGGATAAATGGCGCGGCGCATTCTGGATCGTAGCGGGTCAATGACTCAGCGCAAGGGGCTCACTGTTCCTCTGTGCTTCTGGGCAGCGGCATTGATTGGCCGAATCTCTGATGTCCGATCATAGCGTGGAAGTGCGGATTGGATCTGCTTTGTCATCGCTTCTAGGTATCAAGTTATGGATCCACCCTGATGATTTCCTGATTAAGGTCTGGCATCGACTCAGGGTTTCCATCCTGCTGAAGTATGCTATGCCTTCTTTTATGTTAGCTACGACCCAGCCAAATTTTGAATCCGAACAGCACGGTTTTGCCCGCGTTGCTGCCGTGTCGCCTGAGTTGAAGTTAGGGAATGTCTTGGCCAATCAGGCCGTTTTAATCCAAGAAATGCGGCGGCTAGCTGCTGATGGCTGCCGAATGGTGGTTTTTCCAGAACTTTGCCTAACGGGCTATTCCTGTGCGGATTTGTTCCACTTTTCGGCGTTGCAAGATCAGGCGCTGAGGGCGCTGGCTGAAATCGCGGTGGCGACTGCTGGATTGGGCTGTCTGGCGGTTGTGGGTCTGCCTTTGGCCGTGGAAAGCCGACTCTACAATGTGGCTGCCGTCATCGGTGATGGTCACGTTTTGGGCTATGTGCCGAAGAGTTTTCTGCCGAATTCAGGCGAATTTTATGAGCGGCGCTGGTTTTCGCCTGCGGCCACGCTGCGTGCGACCTCGGTGGCCGGCGTTCCGATCGGGGTTGATCTGGTCTTTGAAGTGGCCGACCTGCCGAATTTTGTCGTGGGTGTGGAGATCTGCGAGGATCTCTGGACTGTGGTTCCGCCGTCTAGCCTAGCTGCACTTGCAGGGGCCACTGTTTTGGTGAATCCCTCGGCTAGCAACGAGGTGCTCGGAAAGGTTCAATATCGTCGTAACTTAGTCACTCAGCAATCGGCTCGCTGTCTCGCAGCTTACGTCTATGCTAGTGCTGGGGCAGGGGAGTCATCCACGGATACGGTCTATTCGGGCCATGGTCTGGTGGCTGAGAATGGAGTGCTGCTAGGGGAATCGGAGCGATTCAGCTTTGCCACCCGTGATGTGGTCGTGGATGTGGATCTGCAGCGCCTAGCCCATGAGCGCTTGAAAAGCGCGGCATTCAGGGATGATGAAACGCGACCTGATTACCGCAAAGTTCAGGTGACTCTGGGGACTTCAGCGAAATTAAAAGAGGGCCTGCTTCGGCAAGTTTCGGCACATCCTTTTGTCCCTCCTGCCGGGGCTGATCGGCGTGCCGTGTGCGAGGAGATCTTTGCCATCCAAGCCACTGCGCTCGCCCGCCGACTGAGGCAGACAAAAAGCAAGACGGCGGTGCTAGGCCTTTCCGGCGGCCTAGACTCCACACTGGCCTTGCTGGTCATGATCGAAGCGCTTAAACGCGCCGATATGCCCCGCAGCGCTGCTTTGACCGTCACCATGCCAGGGTTTGGCACCACCGACCGAACCAAGGGCAATGCGGAACAATTGGCAGAGGTGCTGGGCATCACGCTGCGCACGATCAGCATCCGAACCTCGGTAGAACAGCATTTTAGTGACATTGGCCATCCTGCGGGTCTGCATGACATCACCTATGAAAATGCTCAAGCCCGAGAGCGCACTCAGGTGCTGATGGACGTGGCAAATCAAACCGGCGGCATCGTCATTGGAACTGGTGACTTATCTGAGGCCGCGCTCGGTTGGTGCACCTTCAATGGCGACCATATGAGCATGTATCATGTGAACTCTGGGGTTCCCAAGACCCTGGTGAAGTACCTGATCGATTGGTGCGCCACAGAACTTTACGCGGGGGAGGCAGGGGCCATTTTGCAGGACATCATCGATACGCCCATTTCACCCGAGCTGCTGCCCGTCGGCGCTGATGGCAAAATGGAGCAAAAGACCGAAGACACCGTCGGCCCCTATGAGCTGCACGACTTCTTTCTTTTCCACTTCGTCCGTCATGGTTGTCCGGCCGATAAAATTCGCTATCTCGCGGCCATCGCTTTTTCTGGTAAATATGAGGGTGCGGTGATCGACCAATGGCTGTCTCTTTTCCTGCGCCGGTTTGCTCAAAATCAGTTCAAACGCAGCTCCATGCCCGACGGTCCTAAAGTGGGTTCGGTCGCCCTTTCTCCGAGAGCCGACTGGCGAATGCCGAGTGACTTCGCTGGGCCTCTCGGGTGAGGTCTTTCAGCCACTAAAAAAAGACTGTTTTTAAAGCATAAAAGCCTTTGCATGAGGTCTTAGCTTGCTACCCTGTAGATCAGCCCATCGAGCACGTTTCTGAAGTGGTTCATTTGGACAGATTCAGTCGATGGCAAACCGACATCTTTTATGCCAGACGAAACCCTTGACTCCGTTGAGTTAAACTCCACCGCCGTAGCTATTGACCAAGCTTACGGTGCCGATCAAATCCAGAAATTGGAAGGGCTCGAAGCCGTCCGTCTCCGTCCTGGAATGTACATTGGAGATCCGGATGAACGCGGCCTTCATCATTGTGTTTTTGAAGTCGTCGATAACTCGATCGATGAGCACCTCGCAGGTTATTGCAAAAACATCTGGATCAATATCCACACCGATGGCTCGATCAGCCTCCAAGATGACGGTCGCGGCATCCCTGTCGAAATGCATCCCAAGGCAGGCATTCCAACCGTGGAACTCGTGCTCACCAGTCTACATGCCGGCGGTAAATTCGGTGACGGAGCTTATGAATTCTCAGGCGGTCTCCACGGCGTCGGTGCCAAGTGCGTGAATGCCCTTTCGGATTGGTTTAAATGTGAAGTTTTCCGCGATGGCAAAATCTATGCCATCGGATTCGAGCGTGGTAAAACCACTGAGCCGCTCTCTGTGCTTGGCGTTTTAGATGATCCTAAAGCGACTGGCACCAAAATCTCGTTCTTCCCCGATGCCACGATTTTTACGATCACGACTGTCTTTGTTTTTGAACGTTTGCTGGTGCGTCTGCGTGAGCTGGCCTTCTTAAATCCCGGGATCAAAATCACGCTCACAGATGAACGAGCGGAGACGCCTCGCGTGGAAACTCTCTTTTATCAGGAAGGGGTGAAGCAGTTCGTGCGCGAGCTCGGTGCTGATAAAGATAAGATCCATCCAGACGCGATCGCCCTCGCGGGTCGTCGCGAGGTCGTCATTGATGATAAAAATAAATTCATCCTCGTGGACTGCGTCTTGCAGTGGAACAAGGGACTCAGTGAGCAAAGCCTTTGCTTTGCCAATGCCATTCCGAACCCGGACGGCGGCACGCATTACAGCGGTCTGAAGGCTGCCCTGACACGTGCGGTCAAAGCCTACATCAACAACAATCCGAAGAGCTTTAAAGACAAACTGCCGGACATCGAAAGTGATGACTGCCGAGAAGGTCTGATTTGTGTGCTCAGCGTGAAGCTGCCAAATCCGCGTTTCAATTCCCAGACGAAAGTAAAACTCGTCAATGGTGAGGTCGAGGGCGTGGTTAGCTCCATCGTTTATGAGGGCCTGATGCGCTTCTTTGATGAGACGCCGGAAATCGCTGTGACGGTGATTAACAATATCATCATCGCCGCCCGTTCTCGTGAAGCTGCCCGCAAAGCGCGTGAAGCGATCCGCAAAGACGCCATGAGCAGCGGTGGTCTGCCTGGCAAATTAGCGGACTGCTCTGAGCGTGACCCGTCGAAAACAGAGCTGTTTATTGTCGAGGGTGACTCTGCCGGTGGCTCTGCTAAAATGGGCCGCAATCGTCACAATCAAGCCATCCTTCCGCTGCGTGGAAAGCTTATCAATACCGAAAAAGCTCGGCTTGAAAAAGTGCTGCAAAATAAGGAAGTGCAGACCATGATCACTGCCATCGGCACTGGCATCGGTGGTGACAGTGAGGTCGAAGGCTCCTTTAACATTGCCAAGCTTCGCTATCATAAAATCGTCATCATGACCGATGCCGACGTCGATGGCTCTCACATCCGCACCTTGTTGCTCACCTTCTTCTATCGGCAGATGCCTGAGCTGGTTAAAGGCGGTCACATTTATGTCGCTCAGCCGCCACTTTATCAGGTGACCCGTAAAAAGCGTGAGGAATACGTCCAGGACGATGCGCAGATGGAAGCCATGCTTTTGGAAATGGGTTCTGGCGAAATCAGCCTGCGTAACATGGCGGATGGCAGCAAAGTGGCTGATGATCGACTCAAAGCCATCCTTGAGCAGCTCGTGCCAGTGGCCAAATTTGCCGACATCATTCGTCGTCACGGGGGAGATTTTGAAGCCTATCTGCAGGCGCGCGACGAAGCTACCGGTAACCTTCCGCATTACCTCGTGACCATTCGCGAAGGGAATGAAGTCAGCATCAAATACTTCCTTGGTAACGAGCAACTTGCTGCCTTTGCCCACGAAAACAGCGACCTGCATCTTTTTGGCAAACCCGAGCTTGATCCCGATGGCCAGGCGGCTCCTAAAGCACATCGCCGCGCACGTTTGATTGAAATTCATGAAGCTCACGGCATGAAGCGTCGCTTTGTGCAGTTGGACGAACTTGGTCTGCATGTCGATCACTTCAGCAGTCAGGACAAGCCCCTGTTTGAAGTCATCGAAGGCGATGGCGACAACGCCAAAGTTCACCCCGTCTTCAGCATCCCCGGCATCCTCGACAAGGTCATGGAAATCGGTAAGCGCGGGATGGAAATCAAGCGCTTTAAAGGTCTGGGTGAAATGAACGCCAAACAGCTCTTCGAGACTACCATGGACCCGAATAAGCGCACCCTCCTCCAGATCAAACTCGATGAAACCAATGCCCAAGAGGCCGAGCGCATCTTCACCATCCTCATGGGTGATGTCGTGGAGCCTCGGAAGCATTTCATTGAGGAGAATGCTCTGAACGTGAGAAACCTCGACGTCTGATTTTTTCTCCAGCCTTACTTTCTCATCTTTAGCTTATTCGTTTTCCGTCCATGCAAGAATCCAACACCCGTCCCATCTCTGTCGCTGACGAGGTCAAGAACTCCTTTCTTGATTACTCGATGTCAGTCATCATCGCTCGTGCATTACCTGATGTTCGAGATGGGCTGAAACCATCTCAGCGGCGCATTCTTTATGCAATGCATGAACTCGGCCTCTATCCGCCGAAGAAGCAGATGAAGTGCGCGAAGATTTGCGGTGACACCTCGGGTAACTACCATCCGCATGGTGAGGCGGTGATTTATCCGACTCTTGTTCACATGGGACAGCCATGGGCCATGCGTGAGACATTGATCGATCCCCAGGGAAACTTCGGTTCGGTGGAAGGTGACCCGCCAGCTGCCATGCGTTATACGGAAGCCCGTATGACGCCACTTGGTGGGACTCTCATGTCCGACATGGAAAAGGATACGGTCGATTTTGTCCCCAATTACGATGAGCGCTTAACCGAGCCAACGGTCTTCCCTGCCGCTTTCCCCAATCTGCTCGTCAACGGCGGAACCGGCATCGCCGTGGGTATGGCCACCAACATGCCGCCACATAATCTGGGCGAAATCGTCGATGGCGTCTGCGCGCAGATCGATAATCCGGCGATCACAAATACCGAACTCAGCCAGTTTATCAAAGGCCCCGACTTCCCGACAGGATGCGTCATCCACGGGCTGGATGGAATCCGAGAATACATGGAGACGGGTCACGGTAGTGTACGTGTGCGTGGTCAGGCTGAGATCACAGAAACCAATGGTCGCGAGCAGATCATCATCACCGAAATTCCGTACAACGTTAACCGCGCTGAGTTGGTGAAACGCATTGCTGAACTAGCCAATGAAAAGGTCATCACTGACATCGTCGCCGTTCGTGATGAATCGGATGAAAATACTCGCGTTGTCGTTGATCTGAAACGTGATGCACGTCCCCAGGTCGTGTTGAACAATCTCTACAAGTTCACCGCACTGGAAAGCAGCTTCAGCATTCACATGCTGGCCATTGATGGCGGTCGCCCCCGCGTGCTAAGCATCAGAGACGCCATCGCTTGCTACATCGAGCATCGTCGTGAGGTCATCATTCGCCGCACGAAGTTCCTTTTGAAAAAAGCGGAGCAGCAGGCCGAGAAACTGGAAGCCTACCTTCTCGCGCTCGGTCATCTCGATGACTTCATCAAGATCATCCGTGACAGTCGCAATCGCGATGAGGCTCGTGCCGGATTAAAAGCCTACCAGTTCAGCACTGAGACCGCCATGCGTCTGGGTATCCTCATTCGCGGACAGCCCAGTATTCAGGGTGATAGCTATGTCTTCACGGATACCCAAGTGGACCAGATTCTGGAACTCCGCCTCTATCAGCTTACGGGCATGGAGCGGGATAAGATCAAGGCCGACTACGATGAGTTGCTGGCTACGATCACCGATCTCATGGACATCCTCGCTCATGAACATCGTGTGCTCACCATCATCAAAGATGAGCTTCATGTCATCAAATCCAAGCACGGTAATGGCCGTCTCACTCGCATCGACGCCACGGGTGGCGGTATCGAGACCATCGACCTCATTCCGAATGATGCCAATATTGTGACGCTCACTCACTTCGGATATGTGAAGCGCACACTCACGACTGAATACCGTCTGCAAGCTCGCGGTGGCAAAGGTTTGAAGGGCATGGAAGCCCGTGAAGCCCAGTCGAAGGAAGACAAGAATGATTTTGTGGAGACGCTCTTCAGCGCCAACATGCATGACTTCCTGCTCTTCTTTACCAATACCGGACGAGTCTATGTGGAACGTGTGTATCAACTCCCGGAGGCCCCACGTACTGGCAAAGGACGCAGCATTAAAAATGTTCTCAATCTTGGCCCCGAAGAGAAGATCAACAGTGTTCTGCGTCTTGAGGCGCAAGGTGTTGAAGATGAAGCCATGTGGAGCCCCGAGAAGTTTGTGCTCTTTGCCACCCGCGACGGCACAGTTAAAAAGACTGCGCTTGATGCCTTCAAGAATTATCGCAAAGCCGGCATGATCGCCATCAATATCGAAGAGGGTAATGACCTCGTCGATGTGGTGCTCACAGATGGTAAAAGCAATGTCTGTTTTGTTACCCATGAAGGCATGTGCCTCCAATGTGAAGAGACTGACATTCGCCCTGTGGGTCGTAACTCCATCGGTGTCCGTGGTATTCGTCTGGAAGAGGGAGACTACCTCGTCTCACTCACAGCCGTGGAGCCAAACAAACAGCTTCTTGTAGTTTCTGAAAAAGGCTTGGGCAAACGTACACCGTTTGAAGAATACCGCCTCATCAATCGCGGTGGTAAAGGAGTGACCACTCTGAATGTCACCGAAAAAACTGGGAAAGTCGCAGCTGCCATGGCGGTGCATGACGATGACGAATTGATGCTCATCACCAGCAAGGGGCAAAATGTCCGCATCCGAGTCGGTGGTGAAAAAGGTATCCGCGAAACTGGGCGTAATGCTCAGGGCGTGAAGCTCATGGACCTGAAGAAAGATGAGACTATTCAAGACGTTGCTACCGTCATCGCCGATGAAGAAGATGAAGTCGCTGATGAGGCCACAACGGATGAAGTCGTCACAGGCGAATCAGTCGATGTGAGCGTCACATCCGCTGACGAATCCTCAGCCGAGGCGTAATCGAGTTCGCTTTGAAACAGGGCAGCCATCACTTGGCTGCCCTGTTTTCATGTTGAGATCATTGCTGGAATAAAACGTGATCTCATGTCTCGTATTAGTTCAATACCATGAATCATCCCGTTATTCGTTTTTTGCTGTTATCTCTCGGCCTACTTAGTTCGGCAAACGGCCAGTTCAATCCCATCGGTGGTGAAGACTCAGCCAAAGTAAAGGCTTCTATTGTCTCTGAGGTGAAGTTTGCTGTTCCAGGTCAATCTTTCCGAGTTGCCGTAAAGCTCGTTCATGAAGCGCATTGGCATACTTACGGCAAAGAGTTGCCACCAGAAGTGATCGGTAAACCCACGAAGCTGAAGTGGACATTGCCTGATGGCTGGACCGTAGAGGGGTTGCCTTGGCCAGCCACGAAAGAAGTTGATTCTACCGATGGAAAAAAATCCCAGGGTTATGAAGGCACAGTCTATCTGCCCGCTAGGATTACGGCAGCAGGTAAGGCCGGTGATACCCAGCAAATTTCAGTCAAGGTCGATGCTCTAGCCTGTAATCCTGAAAACTGCATGCCCGTGAAGCCCGAAGCTATGCTTTCGATTCTGCTTTCGGATAAAGTCGAGCTTGATCCTGCCTCAGTGGCTGTGTTTGGAACAATGCCACTTGTCGAGCCTGCTGCGGTCAAAGGGATGGCAGTCAAGTCTGTCGAGCGTTCCTTTTTAGGCTATTTGTTTTTTGCTTTCATCGGTGGCTTGATTCTCAACGTTATGCCATGTGTTTTTCCAGTGCTAGGCATTAAAATCATGAGTGTTGTCGAGCAGGCTGGAGAAGATAAGAAGCAGGTGCTCCTGCATGGACTCGCTTACACACTCGGGATCTTGCTCTGCTTCTGGGGACTGGGTGGTTTGGTGATTGCTCTAGGCAAGACCTGGGGCTTTCAACTGCAATCGCCCGGCTTCGTTTATGGTCTCTGCATCTTCTTTCTCATCTTTGGTTTAAACATGGCAGGCCTGTTTGAGATTGGTGCCTCAGCTGTTGGAGTCGGTGCGGATTTGCAAGCCAAGCACGGTCTCAGCGGTTCCTTCTTCTCAGGTCTTCTTGCTACCGTTGTTGCCACACCTTGTTCCGCCCCATTCCTTGGATCAGCCTTGGGTTACACCGTGACGCTACCTGCCTTGCAAGCAATGCTCATGTTCACGATGATCGGTATCGGACTCGCGAGTCCTTTCTTGGTTCTTTCTTTGGTCCCGAGTCTAGTCTCTGCTTTGCCTCGTCCGGGTGCTTGGATGGAAAGCTTTAAGCAAGCCATGGCCTTCTTACTGTTTGGAACAGTCGCTTTTCTTGCTTGGGTGCTCACAGGAATGATTGAAGGGCAGCCTCTATTATTTCTATTTTTCAGTCTCGTCATCACCGCTCTCGGGTGTTGGATCTACGGACGCTGGTCCCTGCCACATAAGTCAGCACGCACTCGTTTGATTGCCGTGCTATTGACTCTCGCCTGCTTGGTCGGTGGCATGACTTTTGGTTGGCCAACGGTTGAGAAGAGTTCTGCTAGCGAAGCCGGTCATCTTGAGAGTGGGCTTACCTGGGAATCATGGTCGCCAGAAAAAGCCGAGAAACTGCGCGCTGAAGGCAAAGCAGTCTATATCGATTACACAGCTAAGTGGTGCTTCACCTGTCAGGTCAATAAGCGTGTTTATAAAGACGCTGCTTTGCAGAAACTCATCGCCGATAAACAAATCGTGCTCTTGAAAGCCGACTGGACCAACGAAGACCCACGGATCACCAAAGCCTTGTCAGATCTCGGCAAAGCAGCCGTGCCAGTAAATGTACTCTATCTTCCCGGTAAGGCAGATCCTATCATTCTTCCTGAGTTACTCAGCGTGAACAATGTTTCTGATGCCTTTCATCAAGTTACCCACTGATTGGATGAAGATTGTGTGATATGGCTACTGACCTTTTTAAGGATGCGTAATCGCTTCGTCCAGATTTAAGGCAGCACGGCTTACGGCAGACCAGAGAGCGTCACCTTCAAGTTTCATAGCGCGTTGTTTTTGCAGAAAGCTTTTCAACAGGACCATTTCATCCGATGAAGCGGGACGTGTGGCGCAGCGGCGGAAAATGTTCGTTAACCGTTCATCGTCGGATTGAGATTCTGCGATGACTTGTTTGGCCATGGCTTGTGCGGCTTCCATAAACATTTGGTCATTGAGAAGTGTCAGCGCTTGCAGAGGGCTGTTCGAGACATCGCGTCTGGCAAGGCATGATTCCCCTGTTGGCGCATCAAAGGTTGTAGCCATCGCAAAGGGGGCCGTGCGCTTGGTAAACGTGTAAAGGCTGCGGCGAAAGCGGTCTTCGCCTTCGCTGATCTTCCATTCGATTTTGCCATAAGCACCTTCTGAGGTCACACTGGCTGGCTGCGGTGGATAGACACCAGGCCCACCCATTTTAGGCGATAAAACGCCGGCTGCTTTTAAGGCGGAATCGCGAATGATTTCAGCATCAAGTCGGAAGCGCGAGCCACGGCCAAGCAGAGTATTTTCAGGGTCGAGCTGGAGTTGTTCGGGTGTCACGCGAGATGTCTGTTTGTAGGTCGAACTGGTGACAATAAGACGATGTAGTTTTTTCATGGACCAACCTTGCCTGACGAACTCGATTGCAAGCCAATCCAGAAGTTCGGGATGCGAGGGTGGATCGCTTTGATAACCGAAGTCTTCGAGTGACTTGACCAAGCCACGCCCAAAAAAGGCCTGCCACTGGCGATTGACTGTGACGCGTGCAGTGAGTGGGTTTTCGGCAGCGAAGAGCCACTTTGCAAAACTGAGTCGATTGGCGGCTGCCTCTTTGGGAAGCTGCGGCAGAAAAGCTGGAACTGCCGGTGGAACTTCCTGTTTAGGTTGAAGGTATTCACCGCGGTGATGCAGATGCGTAGACCGTGGATTGGAAATGGGCCGCTCATTCATCACTAAGGTGGGTTGGCCGCGCGGTGGATTTTTTCTGGCCGTCAAAAGTGGGGCGATGATTGGCTTCATTTCAGGAACGGATTCGAGGAATCGACGCTGAAGTTTTTCTTGTTTTGAATGGTCACCCATAGCTAGTGCCGCTTCGATCTCAGAAGGGTGGCCGGTGGCCTTGGCGTGATCACTGGTAGTCACCGAAATTCTGAAGTGACCGAGTGGGCAGGCGAAGTGTTTTTCAAAAAGCATCTTCAAATCGAAGCCATCTGTAAAATCGATTGGCTGCTCAAAGTGAAATACAGCGGCGTGTTCCACTTTATAACCACCTAGCACTTGCCAACCGCTGGACATTTCTGAATCCAATGCGGCGCTGGCATGGTTGGTTTTCCTGGGCCTGCGGGCAGCTTTGGTTTTAGCTTTCGCTTTTGGATTGGTCGCAGCGGCATCGCTGATGCGATCTTCTTCTTCATCATTCGTGGCTTCTGCGCGGCTGATTTTGATCGGTTGCCCGTTTTGAAAACCTTTGATTTCACTGAGAAAGAATCCACCGAGCGGCCCTTCGTAATTGGTTAACCCTGGGCCATCATTGGGCAGGCTGGGATGGCTGGCGACCTCAAGTCGAATGGCCGTGACCCCTTTGATGGGTGCTTTGAAGCTTAAGTCATAGACATCGCTCTTGGAGATGTCGCCACTACCCAGAATAAAGCCATCGGCTTGCTGTTCTAGATGCGGCATGGTGGTCGCCATCTTGGTTGGGCGGATGATCTCCCAGTGGGACGCGGCTTTTTCCTCTGCAGCTAACCATTGAGTGAAGCGTTGGTTCATCGCTTCTGGGCCACCAGGGAACTTATTGGGTAAGGAAGCTTCAAGTTTAGCAATTTTTTTTGCTTGGACGTTTTTTTGAGCCTCAATATCAGGTGTCGGGATGAAGTAGGTGGGCTCGCTCGCATTGTTGAGTAGCGCCATGGTGCTGTAGTAGTCGGTGTGCAGGATGGGATCGTATTTGTGAGTGTGGCACTGGCAGCAGTTCATGGTTAGGCCCATCCAGGTGGTGCCGGTGACACTGACGCGGTCCACCATGGCGTAAAAGCGATACTCGTTGGGATCGATGCCGCCTTCTTCATTGAGCATGGTATTGCGGTGAAAGCCTGTGGCGATGAGGTCCTCAGGCGTAGGCTTTGACAGCATGTCGCCAGCGATTTGTTTGATGCTGAATTGATCATAGGGCATGTCATCATTGAGTGCTTTCACGACCCAGTCGCGGTAAGGCCAGATGCTGCGCGGACGATCTTTTTCAAAGCCGTTCGTGTCGGCATAACGAGCCAAGTCCAGCCAGCGTCGTGCCCAGCGCTCGCCATAGTGTTTGGAAGCTAGGAGTGAATCCACGAGCTTATCATAAGCATCTGGTTTGGGGTCATTGACAAAGGCATCCGCTTCCGCAGGTGTGGGCGGCAGACCAATGAGGTCGAGATAGAGGCGGCGAACGAGGGTGTAGCGATCTGCTTCTGGTGAGGGCTTTAGGCCTTCTTTAGTGAGACGATCTTGAATGAAGTTGTCGATGCTGGCTTTACGATCAGCGGTGGCTTTCGGTGCTACATAGGCCCAATGCGCGGCGTAATTGGCACCTTCGGCGATCCATTGTTTGAGGATGGCTTTGTCTTTTGTTGAAACGATCTTCTTGGTGTGTGGAGGCGGCATTTGCTCGTCTTCATCGGTAGAAAGAAGCCGCTTGATGATCTCACTAGCTTCGGGTTTACCAGGAATGATTGCGAACTCGCCCGACTTGCCGCTGCCGAGTGCTGATTCACGTAAATCCAACCTCAATTTACCTTTTCGACCTTGCTCATCCATGCCGTGGCAGGCAAAGCATTGCTGTGCTAGTATGGGCCGCACCTCACGATTAAAATCCACGGCGTATGCAGAGGTAAGGCTGAGGACTAGAGTTGAAAGAATGGATTTCATTGAGCTGGTACAGATAGAACCTGACTCAACGGTTTTTTTTGCAATTTTTCGATAAAACCTCTGTTGCTAGGCTTTGAGTAAAGCCTGCGCTTGCTGAACCCATTGATCGCGCTTGGCACGGTCTTTGAAGGCGAGTAGCTCGCTAAAGGTCTCGATATCTGAATCTGTCCAAGTGGCGATTTGCTTAAAGGTGCGGATGCCGTAGGCGTTGAGTCGGGTGTTGAGAACGCCTTTGATGCCTTTGATTTTTGTGAGATCATCCTCTTCAGTCTGACTAGAGGCTTGATCTAGAGCATGGCGCAGGGCCAGTTGCTGACGTTGCAGTCTGTCTAGGGTAGTCTGGGCCTCTATCACTTGGACTTCACTGCGTTGTAGGCTTTTAGTAGCGAGTCCAAGACCTGCTGGATCGTTGGCTTTTTCTTGCAAGCGGCTGACTCGGCGATGCCAGTCGTCGTGCTCTTGGCGCAGGGCCGTGATTAAAGTTTGCTGAGCCGCGATCTCGATCGTAAATCTGTCAAGTGTGGCCTGAGCATCTGCGGCGGGTTTGGGGCTGATTCTTGTTTTTCGAGGCGTGGCGACAGCGGATGTTCGAGTCTTTTTAGGCTTCTTTGTGGGCTCGATGACCGCGTCTAAGGATTCTTTTATTGGTTCAGAGGTCTTGGTTTCAGCCTGCTTTTTGATCCATGTTTGCTGCAGGGTAGTTTGCTCTCGGCGCAGGGATTCGAGCTGAGCTTTTAATTCGCTAATCTCAGTCTTTGCTGGTTGAAGAGATGCGCGCGCAGCGCTGAGGTCTTTTTTGTGCTGATTGCTATCTCGCCTAGCAGATCTAAGTTCATCGTGGACGCGAATAAGCTCGCGCTCGAGGTTCCGGCGATGATCGTTGGCTTCTTGGAGATCAGACTCAATCTTCGTCTGCGTGGCGCGCAGCATTTGATCATGTGAGAGGGCTGCATCCCGCTGATCTTGCGCCGCTTTTAGGGCTGCCGAATCAGCATCGATTCGAGCATCCAGAGTGGCGATGTCATGCTTGGCATTTTGTCCACGCCAGCGCCAGCCGAGTGCGAAAAAGACGACGGCTGCGGCCAGAAGCAGCAGTGCCATTTGAAGTAAGAGCACGAGGAATCCTTCCATGGTGGATTACGGAGCAGACTCCTTTTTGGCGTTGATGGCTAGCTTTTTCCAGTGTTGGCGCAGATGATCAAAGCCGTCCCAAAAGGTGTCCTCGGCCATGGCTGCGGGGAAGTCGGTGGGTAGGATGCCTGATTTGGCGACGGCTCCTGCCTGATCGATACCGGAACTGGCTGGGGTGTTTTTCCAGACTTGGCCCGGAGTGGTAAACGCAATGCTGCCGGGACTGCCGGCCTCTGGCAAGGGGGGCAGGCTGCGCAAAGTCTGTTGAATTTCAATCGATGGGGCGCAGGTGCCACGCACAAGAAGTGAATCAGCAATGACGATGGCCTTGCCTGAATACTTTTGGCGTGCGGCTTCAATCAGTTGAGTATGCAGCGACTCCTCAGCAAGTTGGCCTCCAAAGATCACCTTGTTAGGCAGCAGGATGAGGGTCAGGAAGCTCGGCTGTGCACGGATCGGCAGGTTTGGGATGCCTTTGGTCTCTCCCTGCAGCCAACCGATGACCATGCGGTAATCGTCTTGCAATAGGTTAACTGGCAGATCTTTCGGGAGATCCTCTTTCCACGGCTGAGTGTCTGTTTCGGCGAGCCAGTCCACAGGTTTCCAGGCATGGCCTGAGAGACCTAGCACAAGGGATTTGCCCTTACTTTTTGAGTCCTCATTGAGTGGGTCAGGTAGTAGAGCTGTGGTGATGGGGCCAAAGTCTGAAACGGTTCGGCATTCTCGATCGACGCGCACATCATCGATGACACGCCACTCGGGGAAACTGACGATCAGGGCATTGAGAAACTCACGCTTGATGCCGACTGTGGCGGTCTGTCCGCGAACGAGGAGTCGGTTTTCACGTGCCGCTAAAAAAAGGTGAGGTGGTGGTAGTTTGGTCTGGCGTGCGGTCTCTTCGGCTTGGATCCGCTGCTCAGACTGATAGCGGCGAACGTTTTGGATGAGTGGCAAGATGCTCTTTTCCCACTCTCGGCGCGGGATGCCGATGGCGAGCGATTGCTCCATGAGGCGTTCATCTTTGGCATCAGGAACCAGTCGCTGCCAAGGGCCGCCGAGACTGGCAATTTGAATCTGAGAACTATCACCACCTTCACGGGGATCTGGCAGGGGAATTTGGGCGAGTGTTTGTTTCAGATCTGGAGCTTCGTCATGGAGTTCAGGAAGGGTTTTCAGCATGCTCTCGATTCGTCCGCCTTTTGCGACCCAGCGATCTTGAATCAGGGAGTAGAGATCGCGTGATTCGAACTCGGTGGCGGCAGCGCCAAGAAGCTGGCCTCGTGTGCCATTGGCAGCTAAGAAGAGCCACCCGGGAGGGTAGGGAACGATCTCAAGTTCATCCACGACCTGCTGCACAGGGTTGAGTTTGGCTGAAAGCGGCCCAACGCCACGGACTTCCTTTTCTGCCGCCGAAAGAATCTGCGCGCGCTGGTCTTCATGGCGCACTTGGCCTCTAAGAATGGCGCGCTGACCGTCGAATTGGACTTTCACTGCTTCGTAGCCGGTCGGTTGACCCTTTAGAATAGCAGATGCCTGGGCTTCAAGTTGACTCTGTAGGGCGGGGGCGACGACCATTCCGGCTAGAAGCCAGAATGCGAGAAGCCAGAAGCCAGCGATCAACCATCGCACACGAGTCATTTGCATTGAGTGAACAAGTAGCAGACGCATCGGCCTAGGCAATAGCACAATAAAGGAACCCTTTGGGCTAACTTAGACAAACAAACACTGAATAAAAACTCTGGAACATTGTGACATTCCTGCTATCATTGATCCGTGCCTTTTCGCTTACCTTCCTCAAAAGTTAACTGGACCAACAGCTCCTTTCTGACTTCCACTGCTGTTCTGACTTTCACCCTCATCCCGTGGTATCTATTCAATTACGGGATCGACCTTTTTCAGGTGGTCATGTTTCTGGTGTTTTGCGTTATGACAGGACTCAGCATTACTCTCGGCTATCATCGTTTGTTCTCCCATTTGTCGTTCAAAGCCAAGTGGCCTGTCCGTTTACTGACTCTCATTTTCGGAGCTGCTACCTTTGAGAATCACGTCATTGCTTGGGCCTCAGATCACCGCCGCCATCATAAGTTTGTCGATCATGAAGGTGATCCCTATGATATTTCCAAAGGCTTCTGGTTTGCCCACATCGGATGGATCATGTTCCGCCGCGAGATTGAACCACCCTGGGATAATGTGCCTGATTTGATGCGTGATCCTTTGGTGCGCTGGCAACAGAAGTATTATGTGCTGATTGCTGTCACGGCTAGTTTTATCTTGCCTGCTTTCTTGGGCTGGCTGCACGCTGGATCCAGTGGTGCGGTTTGCGGACTTCTGATCTCTGGTATCGCCCGTGTCACCGCTGTTCAGCATTCCACTTTCTTCATCAATTCCCTCTGTCATACCGTTGGCAGACGCCCTTACTCCACCAATTGTAGTGCCCGTGACAGTGGTTTCATGGCACTCTTTACTTTTGGTGAAGGTTATCATAACTATCACCATGAATTTCAGCACGACTATCGTAATGGTGTGAAATGGCATCAGTGGGACCCAACCAAATGGACTGTTTGGTCTCTTTCCAAGCTAGGCTTGACGAGTGACCTTCGCCGTGTGCCCGACGAGAAAATTGTGTTGGCTGAAATCGCAGAAGCTCGTCGTCAGCTAGAAAAGCGCATCGCTTGCCCCAAGAACCCACTCACGGATCGTTTGCGTGAACTCCTCAGTGCCTCTGACGCTAAGCTGCACGAGTGGTCGGAGCGTTGGCAAGCTTGGAAGCCCAATGAGCCTGAATGTTTTGAGGAACTTCGCCGAGGTCTCAAGGAAACTCGTGAAGAAATTCAGCGGGCTTTTCAGTTAGTCGCCAGGCTCTCCTAAGTCGTAATATCTCACAATCAGCTTTTTAAGCCCCCTGGCCTCAGGGGGCTTTTTTTATTTCTGGATGCTGCGCGGAATGCTCAATTGAGCCATTGATTTTTGAGTTAAGATTTACTTTTTTCTGGAAATTAAACAATTCGTAATTATTTAGATATACTTAATACTTGCATTTTAAGGTAATTGTTATAATTTCTGGACTGTCTCCCCCTAAATTTTCACAAAACATGATGCCATTGATCCAGCAAATCCTCAGTGCGGCCGGCTGCGCGGAAAATCCCGCGGTTATTGAAGCTGTGGATGAGGCTTGCTATAATCAGGCTTCTTTTGTTGAAGCTGTGCTTGATGTGGAAGGTGTGCGTGAGCGTGATTTTCTCATGGCGCTGGCGAATACACTGAATATTCCCTGGTGGGAAGCCGGTGCAGATCGCCCAGCTGAGCCAGGACTACGTCGGCACTTGCCTGCAGAGATTGCTCTCCGGCATCGCTTACTCCCCATCTTTTTTGAAGAGCCAAAAGAGGGCGATGAGACTCTCACCGAAACACGATTACATTTGGCTACCTTTGATCCGCTGAATTTAGTCACACACCAGCGCGTGGCCTCGGCGGTCGGTTACACCATTGTCTGGCATGTCGGTCTTCGCACACGAATCGCTGAAGGTTTGCAAAAGCTTTATGGGCTGGGTGCAGATACCTTTGAAAAGATCCTACGTGGTCGTGCTGACTGGGGCAGTGAAGAGCTGGGTGATGAAGTCACGGTTCTAGACGGTCCTGAGAATGAAGAAGCCAGTGTGGTGCGATTTGTGAATCAGATTCTGCGTCGTGGATTGGAACAACGCGCAACCGATATTCATGTGGAGCCGCAGCAGGATCGTCTGCGGATTCGTTACCGTATTGACGGACGTTTGGAAGAATTGGCGGTGCCTGAAAACATCAAGTCTCTGCAATCCAGCGTGATCGCTCGACTCAAGATCATGGCACGATTAGACATCGCTGAAAAGAGATTGCCGCAAGATGGGCGTATCAATCTCGAGCTTGATGGCTCACCGATCGACGTTCGTGTAGCGACGATTCCAAGTGTCGAAGGTGAATCAGTCAGCTTGCGTCTCCTGGCTCAGCAGGCGGTGACGATTGATCGTCTCGGCATGACTGACAATGTGCGTCCCGTGGTGGATGAGTTGTTGAAGCTGCCTAATGGAATCATCCTGATTACAGGGCCGACTGGGAGTGGAAAGAGCACCACGCTCTATGCTTATCTTACGGAGCTGAATCAGGCTCACCGGCGCATTGTGACAATCGAAGATCCTGTCGAATACAAGATGCCTGGAGTCGTACAGATTGCTGTGAAGCCAGAGATTGGGCTCACTTTTGCCACCGGGTTACGTAGTATTTTGCGCGGCGACCCGAACGTTGTCATGATTGGCGAAATGCGTGACCTGGAGACTACTGAGATTGCCATCCGTGCTGCATTGACGGGACATTTGGTGCTTAGCACTCTTCATACGAATGACGCCATCGGAGGCATCACTCGTCTGGTCGATATGGGAGTTGAGCCTTTCTTGGTCTCCAGTGCTGTGCGTGCCTTTTTTGCCCAACGTCTAGTGAGAAAGCTCTGTCCTGCTTGCAAAAAGCCTGCGGAGGTTGAGCATTCCTATTTGGAAGGTATTCATTTTCCTCTCGGTCTGGCTGGAACCATCATGCGCGCGGTTGGCTGTGAATCCTGCCGTGGAACTGGTTATCAGGGGCGTCTTTCGATCTATGAGGTCGTCCTAGTCACTCAGGCACTTCAGAATCTGATCAATACACGCTCCCATCCTGAGGAATTGCACCGTCAGGCCATGAAGGATGGTTTCATTCCCATGCGTGGTTATGGCTTTCAAAAAGTGCTCGCGGGTGAAACGACCATTGAAGAGGTACTTAGCGTTACCGCCATGGATCGGAAAGCCGATGACGTCATCTCTGTGAGGCCTTCACCAGCAAAGCTCAAACACGCTGCCTAGCTTTCCCGATCGAATCTTCAAAGCCGAGTTACTTTATCCTTTATAGCCATGCCCACCTTCGCCTACAGTGCACATAGTCCAACGGGAGTCATCTCCGGTGAGATTGCTGCTGCCGACCGTGCAGATGCGATGTCCTTACTCGGGAAGAAAAGGCTGAGCCCCTTCAAGCTAGAGCAGGCTGGTGCAGCTGGACAGGCTGCACGCGCAGCAGCTAAAGAAGCCATCATCACTGCACAGACTGGCCCTATTAAATTAAAGTCTGCTCAGGTTCTCATGTTTGTCGAAGAACTGTCCGATCTGCTCAGCGCAGGCATTCAGCTTGAACCAGCACTCGCGACCATGGAGCGCCGTCGCGAACTCTCTGGCGTGAAGACACTGGCCACCGCTCTGCGCACTAAAGTGCGTGATGGATTACCCTTCTCAAAAGCTGTTGCCGCTACCAGCCCAAGTTTTGGAAATCTCTTCTGTGCCTTGGCCAATGCAGGTGAGGCGAGTGGCTCGCTGCCTTCAATCTTAAAGCGCCAAGTCGAGTATCTGCGCGCTCTCGCTGCGTTACGCAGTAAGGTGCTTTTTGCTCTGATCTATCCTGCTTTTCTTGTCACTGCGGCGATCTCAGTAACCTTACTCTTTGTGGTGTATCTTATCCCCCAGCTCATGGATTTGATGGATAGCACGGGCGGCTCGTTGCCTATGGCTGCGCAGTTGATTTTAAAATTTAGTGACATCATCAAAAGCACCTGGTGGATGATTTTGATGGTCGTTATCGCACTTGTCATTGTGGTGAAAACCTGGTTGAAGCGCCCTGAATCCCAGATCCCCTGGGCGCGGTTTAAGCTGCGCCTGCCGTTGTTTGGCGAAATTTTACGCACTCGTTATTATGTTCAGTTCCTAGAGACCATGGCCAATCTCTTGGGCAACGGTTTGCCCATGGTGCAGGCCATGCAGTTGACCCAGCAGGCTATTGAAAATCCCTATTTCAGGCAGCAATTCGATGGCGTGATGGCGCTCGTCGCTGAAGGCATGAGCCTCTCCCGTGCGCTGGAGCGCAGCAACATGTTCCCTGCGCTATTACTCGACATGGTGAACGTCGGTGAACAGACCGGAGATATGTCTGCGGCACTTGGTAAAGCTGCTGAACGTTTTGATCGTGAGTTGGGGAAGAAGATCGAAAAGCTCACAGCTTTGGCGCAGCCCGCCATCGTCTTTCTCATGGCCGGACTCGTTGGCGGTATGGCCTATCTCATGATGACAGCCATCTTCCAAACCATTGGAAACATTAGCAAATAAACAAAAATCGAACCTAAAAATGACCATAAAACATATCAGCCTTCATGCCGCGCGCTCAAACAGCGGTTTTACACTTGTCGAGATCATGCTTGTTCTCGGCATCATTGCACTGCTTGTCGGAGCGGGCATCTACTCATTGGGGGATGTCACTAGCTCAGGTAAGCGCACACGAGCCAAGGCTGATTTGAATACTCTGACGGCAGCTCTGCGCGGTTATGAGGTCGATAACACGTTCCTTCCAACTACGGAACAGGGATTGATGGCTCTTGTCACCAAGCCAGCATCACGGCCGACACCCCAAAATTGGACCATTAAGATGAAGAAGATGCCTTTGGATTCCTGGGGCAATCCCTATAATTACCGTCGCCCTGGGGCGAAGGATAAAGGTGGTTTTGATGTCTATTCATCAGGCCCAGATGGTCAGCCTGACACAGGTGATGACATCGGTAACTGGGACCTGTGACTGACAAAGTTTGGAATGACGAATACGTAAACTCTGATGACGAAGCTCTGCTCCATCTTAACAACAACGGACTCCGCGCCCTCAACGGGGTTTGGGTTTTCCCGTATTTGTCGAGCTGGATTTACCCTTGTAGAGATATGTATCGCCATGGGGCTTTGCATGCTGCTGCTTGGCGTCGCCACGCTCTCATTTACTGGGCTGCAAGATGAAGCACGATTGAAGCGCACCGCTTCAGAGATTGAAGGCACGGCGCGTCATTCCCTACAGCAAGCCGTCATGGAGCAGCGCCTGATTACTCTCGCCCTGGACGGGTCACTTGGCGGACATGGCGGTCAGGTTCAGGTTAAGCGCGTAGGTGAAAAAGTTTTCCGCAAAGCGGATAAAGGAGAAATCTGGGAATTCAGTCCCTCTGGTATTTGTGAACCTATTGAAGTTCGTATCACCAATCCAGGAGGTATCATTGAACTGGCCTTTGATCCACTCACCGCCTGCGCTACGCGTAAAAGTTTCATCGTGAATAGCTAACATGAAATTGCATTCACATCTCTCAAAACAAGGTTTTGCGCTGCTAGAGATCCTCATGGCCATGGCCCTGTTTAGCCTTGTTGCAGTGGGTATGACAAAAGCCCTAGATCAGATCTCTCAGACGACCAAGCGATCCCGTCAGGAAGCTCAGGTTCTTCGCGTGCTGGAGTCTGTCTTAGCTGAGGTGGCTCACCAGCCCGAATTGAAACCACGCAGTGTGACCTTTGCTAAAACGGCTGACGGGATTGATGCCAGCGCGGCCATCGAAAAAGTCCGCCTTTTCACTCAAGATAAAGTCGAGCTGAACTCCATGTTCCGAGTCCGTGCGGAAGCCTGGCTGGCTGAAGGTAGCAGCCACAGCTTGAAGAGGCAGATGGAGACTTATGTTTATTCCCCCAATAGCCCTTAACCAATGCAGTCTTTGCTATCAGACTCTAAGTCGGCATTAGGTCGATCTGGCTTTACCCTCATTGAGGTCATTTTGGCCATGGGACTGATCGGCCTTCTGCTGGGCGGAGTCTATGGTATTGCCAATGGGGCGCTACAACTTGGCACCTCGATGAATAAATCCCGCCTGACCGAGACGAGGTTAACTAATTTTACCACAGCATGGCGTGATTATTTGGAGAATTTGCCACCAAACATCCGCTTTGGTTGTGGGTTACAAAAAGTAAAGCGTGGTGCTGGTGGTAATCTTCTCATCGAAGGTGGTCAGGTGCCCTTTATCTGGAACCAGCATGTGCGCTTGGCTGATGCTGTCGAATTTGCCGTCGTGCGAGGAAAGGAAAAGGGCTCGCTGCAACTCAACGTCCGCCATCTGAAGCGACTGCAAACCCCCACTACATTTGATGCGTATAAAGACATTGCTGAGTTGCCTTTGCTTGAAGGACTCAAAGAGTTTCGTTGGGATTTTTATGATCGCGAAAAGAAGCGTTGGTTCACGACATGGGACCCTGATAACCGCGCAGATCCGCCGCTTTTCATGCGTCTGCACTTTGAGTTCACGACTGACCCACGTCCTTATGAATTTACGTATTGGATCGCCAATGATCTGAGTCCCGCTGGTGCCCCTCAGCCGCAGGTTCCAGCTCCGATTCCGACTCCACCAAATAGTTAATGAAGCATCTCTGCTCATCTCTAAATCGAAAGAAAGGCTCCGCACTCATAGCGGTGTTCTGGATGATCGCAGTCATGGGTATGGTGGTCTTCGCAGGGGCTAAGGCGCTGGATGCTGACACACGTGCTACGCGTGCCTTACGCGGACGCACTTTTGCCAAACGCCTTGCGCAAATGGGCGTCGAAGTCGCACGGCATCCTGCTATTCAGATGGATGATGGCCTGCTCCACTACAGCAGTCCAGATGGTGGTGGCTATGATGTTAAACTGAGCACTGAAGAAGCTCGGCTGAATATCAATGTGCTGTTAACCAGTGGCGATACAATTTTACTGCCGCGTCTGCTTGCCTCCTGGGGCCTGAAGCCACAGCAGATTTCTGCTTTGCAGGATGCGCTGCGTGACTGGGTGGATGAGGATGATAAGGTAAGCCTGAATGGTGCTGAAAAGCGCATCTATGAAAAGGCCGGTTTTGAGGGCATGCCGTTTAATCGCCCATTTAAAGAGATTGAGGAAATGCTCATGGTCCGAGGCATGTCGGAGCTTAATGCCTTGCGTCCAGATTGGCGCGAGTGGTTCACGGTTCATGGTGATGGCCGAGTCGATGTCAATGATGCGCGAGCGGAACTTGTGGCTCTAATTGCCAATGTTCCGATCGTGCGTGTGACGCCTCTTTTAACTCTTCGTGCAGGCCGTGATGGCTCTCTGCATACGCGTGACGACAATCAAATTTCATCAGCCGTTCAGGTGGCTCAGTTACTGGGTGTTTATCAGCCGCAAACCGTTGAGACCTTGACGCGATGGATTCAATTTGGCGGTGCGATTCGTCGGATCGAGTGCATCGGTTACTATGGCGACGTGCGCCGCAGGCTCGTGTTAATCTTGCAAAATCAACAAGCGCTCTGGCGCGGAGAACTTCCTCTTTATGGCTCGAACTCGTAAACATACTCATGACCTATTGCTTCCAGGGCCTGATGGCTGGACACGCTGGACTGGCAGTGAAGGTAGCGCCTGTGAGCTTGCCATCGAGTATGGTCAAAGCGCAGGTTCATTTCATAAAGACCAGCATCGTCGGGTGCTCGCCTTGCCTGCTTCTCATATCTGGGTCTTACCAGCATGGTTGAATGGAGAAGTGTCCCATCTACGCGACATGGCCACTCTGCATCTGGAGCGCCAGGGTGTTCGCGTCACTGATCCTCAGCATGGTCTGCAAATCCAAACGCTTCAGGAAAAGGACGGTGCTCATTTGACGCGTGTCTTGGCTCTAAAGGATCTGCCTAATTCAGGCTTGGACCTGACATACCTACCTGATGAAGTGGTGCCGAGTGCAACTTGCCGTATATTGCCAGAGGACAGCATTATTATCCAGCGTGAGATGTCGCGGATCGTGGTCACCATTACCTATGGCCCGGAAATCATCTATAGCAGCCCGCTTTCCGCGCATCGTTTAAATGAACTTGCCCTTAATGAGATCAATCACCTTTGCCTCCAATTGGGCTTTCAGCGTGTGTTGGGGCGTGTCAGTTCAATTGTCTTATGGCTGGAAGAAGGTGACATCACGGAGATTGAGCGTGTAACTGGCTTGGCTGCTCGACGTGAGCCGCCGCCTGCTCCGTTCATTCCTACCCGTGGCCAGAGTACTTTAGTGCCCTCTGAAATTCTGTCTGCACGCCTGCGTCATCAATCGAAAGCCCGCACACGCGTTCTTGTGCTCAGTGCAGGTTTGGCCATGGCTGCCTGTGTTGCCGTGATGGCGGTGATGATCAGCTATGCTACACGTCAGCGTGACATGCTCCTGGAGGAGGTGGCTGATTTAAGCCCGCGAGCATCGCAGGTGCTCGATCATAAAAAGAGTTGGCTAGAGGCTGCCCCTGCTGTTGATCCTACTTTTTTCCCGATGCAGGTCTTGCTAGATAGCATGACGCCGTCCTCCAGCAGAGAGGTATCGTTAACTAATTTTGAGTGGAAGCCTGACCGACTCGTTCTTCGTGGTCGCATGCCTAGTGCCGCTCTTGCCCTGCAATACGCGAATGAAATCACTGAGGTGGAGAACCTAACCCGTTTCGTCTGGGAAACACCAGCGCCTACCATTGCCAGTGATAATAGTGCCACTTTTGAACTCACCGGGGAGATTAAGCCATGAAGCGCAGTGAAAAAATTCTCTTAACCGTCTTTGGCTTTGTGTTTATCCTCATCGTCGGTGGGGGCATGATCGCCTTTGGCATTCAGAACTATCGTGCTATTCACGATGAATCGGCCAGTCTGGCCCAACGTATCTCCGACATGAAGGCCGCTATTGCGGAAGGCAGTGAATGGCAGCGCCGCAGCAAATGGCTTGATGAAAGCGTGCCAAGCTTCACCTCACGTCAAGAAGCTTCGACACGTTTGCTGGATACCCTCCAAAAAGAAGCCGATAAAAATGCACTGACGCTTGCGGGAAAAGAGTTCATCGAAGAAACCAAGCAACTTGGTCAAGATGGACTTCCTGTGGAAGAGGAAGGCGGTTACTTTGATCAAGCATCGGTCAAGATCACTATTACTGGAACTCAGGAGCAGGCTTTGTTTGGCTGGCTGCACGCTCTTCAGCAACCCAGCGCTTTTCTTGGCGTTACTAGGCTGCAATTGACTCCAAGTGGCCAAGGGAAAACGGTCAATGTTGAGGTTGAAATCACTCAATTCTATCGCGAAAAAGCCGCGGCAAAAATCACCAAGTCTGACATCGGAGGACGCCTATGAAACACCTACTCACTATAGTCTTGACCGCCACCGCAGCCCTAGCTGGCGAGCCACCCCTAGCTTTTCCAGATCTTCAGCATTTTGATCCGCTCTGGGAGCGTTCGATCTTTACCACCCGTGATTTGCCATCACCTGACGCACCCAATGCCCCCGTTTTTACGGACTCTTTAAGCCTGGCTGGGATCTATGAAGTTGATGGGCAAGTGGTTGCAGTCATCGTGGATCGAAATACCTCACTCATTAATGAGGCCAGGATCGGTAGTGAGAATGAAGCCGGCATCAAGATTCGCAAAGTGCAGCCGGGTGCCAGCATGGACAAGTCCCGCATTCAGCTTCAAAAAGGTGACCAAGCAGGTTGGGTCGGCTTTGCTGATGCTGTTCCTACTGAGACTGTGGCTCCAGCCATTGTCGTACAGCAGCAGCAAGCCCAACAAAAGCTAGCGAGACCCGCGTCGGCTCAGCCCTTGGTCTCTCCACTATTGCCAGCTTTGAATCAAGCGCCCGCCATGCCTCCACCAAACACGTCAGTCTCCGTCCCCTCACCCACAGCAGAGGCTCTTGGGGATGTGCCATTGCCTCCACCTTGAGGCTTGATCACGCAGATAAATTGCTTGCTTGGTTTCATTTTGGGTGAAATCTCAACGCTATGCTTGCCATTTTGGAGTTCTACCTAACCGATCCATGGTCTGCCTTTCCGCTGCTTTTAGCTCTTCTCATTGGTCATGCCCTTTGTGATTTCCCATTGCAGGGGGAGTTCTTAGCCAAAGGGAAGAACTGGCATCTCCTTAAAAACCTTCAAGATCCATCCCGCCCCCCGCAAATATGGTTTGTTTGCATGGCCTGCCATTGCCTCATTCATGCAGGCTCCGTCTGGGTGGTGACGGGTTCTTTTTTGATGGCTATTACTGAACTCGTGCTGCACTGGTGCATCGACATTGCCAAATGTCGAGGGATGATCACTTTTAATCAAGATCAGTCCCTGCATGTCTTGTGTAAAGTAGCTTACGTCGCTCTGTGTTATTTTAAATTTGTTTGAGAGCGGCAGATTTACCTTTATCTATTGGGGAACCAAGGAATAAAGGCGCTGGTGGTCTTCTGGTAGTTGCGGAAAGCATCTCCGCGTTTTTCTAGGGAGAGCTTTTCGGTGAGTGGGATACCGGTGACATTCAGCAAAAAATGCAGCATGGCTAAGGGTGCGATGATCGCTGTCCAGCCCCAGCTAGCAGGTAGGGCCATGAGGAAGAGTGCCCACCAGAGCAGGCTCTGAAAGAAGTAATTGGGGTGCCGACTATAGCGCCAAAGACCGACTTTGCAGATGCCGAGTGGATCCTTGTTCGTCCGCTTAAAGTGCGCGAGCTGTGCATCTGAGATGCCTTCACCGACGAGGGCTAGCGCCCATAGGCCGACGCCAAGCCACTCAAATGCGTGAAAGCTGGGTGTGCTTTGTTGAGTGATGAGATAAACCGGCAACATGAGTAGCCAGACGAGGACTGCTTGGGCTAAAAAGAACCAGAAAAAGGCACGCGGAGGATGGGCCTTCCATTTGTTCCGCAGCACAGCGTAGCGCACATCTTCTTTGGGGTGATGGCTGGCTACGCGACGCCAGAGATGAATGCCAAGTCGCAGGCTCCAGGCTGCGACCAAGAGAGCGATAGCGTATCGACGAGTGAGCCAACCCGAGCCTGAATAGGCTAGCCAAACAGCCACCGGGGCAAAGGCGAGTGACCAGGTGACATCGACAAACGAGTAGTTATCCAGCTTCACGCTTAGCCACCAAGTAGCCAGGAAAAGGGCGATCAGGATGAGGGCTGCGATGATCATGGGGAGGCGGGAAGGGAACGTGAGTTTTTCAGTGTAGCTAATTTTTCAACGAGCAACTTGGTGACGAAGTAAATGATCAGTCCGACTGCGGGTGCGAGTAGGCACCAGACGGCGATGCCATAAAGAGCGGTCATGCCGTAATCTCGAAAAAACGGTTCAGGCTCGGCAAAAAAGCGCTTCATCATGGTTGGGATGTGAATGCTCACGTGGGGTGCATTGAAGAGCCATTCACCAGCGCGGTAGAATCCCATCAGGCTAGCCCACTGCATGGGGTAAGTTAGGGTTTTAAAGGCCTGCAATATCGGTTGATTCAGCCTCAGTGGAACTCCGACGAGCAGGGTGAGAAGGGTGGTTGATCCCAGGATGGGAAAGACTCCCAACGTCATGCCATAAGCGATGGCTTGAGCAATTTTGGAGGGAGACACTCCCTGGGTTAGCTGTTGGATGATGGGACGGATGACCCAGCGCTGCCAAAGAGATGCCTTGACCTCAATCATTCAAGATTCCTCCGCAGAAGCACCTCCTCAACCTTTGCACTCAAGGGCACTCGGATGAGTTGAATCAGCACATAGATAGCCATGGCAATGTTTCCCAATAGAAGGATAGCGATGAGCCAAGCGATGCGAGCTAGCCATGATACTTCCTTATAAACAAGCCAGCAGTAAAAGGTGAGAAACCCCCAGTAAGCATCAAACAAGGTCGCGATGAACCAAGGGTGAGTCCATGTCTCGAACGGGAGCTTCCAGATTGGCACTTGTTTGCTAGCCCAGGTGGTCACGCAGAGCATGGATCCTAGGATGAGCAGGAAAAAGAAGCGCAGGAAAAGGATCACAGCGATGTCGGTTAATGGGCTGCCAGGGCCGTATTGTTTGGCCGTGTATAGACAGCTTGGAAAACGCTGATATTGCGTGTGGCAAAAGCAGCTTGGCAGTATTGCAAATAGAAGTTCCATTTGCGGATGAAGCGATCGTCGAAGCCCTGAGACTTCACTTCATCAATCTTGGCATTGAAGCGGGTATGCCAATGGCCAAGGGTTTTGACGTAGCTAGCACCCAAGTCCTCCATGCCATGGAGGAACATGTCGCCGGTTTTATTCATTGACTCATTGATGCGGCCCATGCTGAGCAGGAGCGAGCCGGGGAAGATGTGCTTTTGGATCCAGTCCACTCCGCGCTTCAGGTTGGCGTAGCGGCAGTCTGGCACAGTGATGACCTGAAAGGCTAGGAGGCCGTTGGGCTTCAGCACCTCGTGGCATTTGGCAAAGTAGGCATCGACGTAGGCTTCGCCGACGGCTTCAAGCATTTCGATGGAAGCGATTTTATCAAACTGACCCGTGACATGTCTATAGTCTTGGAGGCGAATTTCGATCAGGTGATCCAAGCCTTCACGCTTCACGCGTTCTGTGGCATAGTTGAGCTGCTCTTGAGAGATGGTCAGGCAAGTGACTCGGCAGCCGTGCTCGCGTGCAGCATGAGTGCAGAAGCCGCCCCAACCGCAGCCGATCTCCAGTACGTGATCGGTAGGCTTGAGTTCTAATTTTTGGCAAAGCGCCTCATATTTGGCCCATTGGGCTTCTTCCAAAGTCTTGGCTCCGCCGCTGAAGCGGCCTGAGGAATAGGTCATGGTTTTGTCGAGCCAGAGACCATAGAAGTCATTGCCCAAGTCATAGTGTTCAGAAATGTTTCGGCGGCTGGTGGTGACGCTGTTTGGGCGCAGAAGATGCAGCACACGATTGTAAGCCTTTAGGAGATTGGTGCCGGCCAGTCGTGTGGAGGATGCTTGGCTGCCTTGATTGGCGGCGATGTTTTGAATGAACCAGGAAATGACGGCGGCGATGTTATCGGTCTCCCATTCACCATCGACGTAGGCTTCCCCAAAACCGACATTTCCAAAGAGGGCGCATTGACGGAAGAATCCCCAATCGTTCACTCTTACTTCGGCAGTAACAGGGCTGCTAGCATCACCAAGATGTTGAACGCTGCCATCGGGTAGGGTCATCTGCAGGTGTCCTACTTTGAATCGTTTCAACGTTCCCATGACGAGTCGTTCATAAAAGCCAACTTTGCGGTTGGAGTCATGGGTTTGTTTTTGGCTGAGTGTGGCTGAGTTCATGGTTCTTTGGGAGAGATGGATCGGTGCGGACGATAGACTCCGCGTTGAAGATCAACGCGTGCCCCCTTCCGGTAAACGTGCAGACCTTTCGTCCAGAGGCGGAAAGCTTGCCAATGAATAAGAAAAATGACGCGTAGGGTGAGAAGTGGGTATTTGAGCGCACAGACAAGCAGGGCCTTGTCTGAGAGTTGACGGCGCTTTCCTGTGAGGCTGGTAAGGATAGCGCGTTGGCCATCCTCGAGGTCATCGACATGGATTTCAAGATGATCCGTGGGAAGCCGCAGCTTGAAATCGAATGTTAACTCGAGATCGAGGAACGGAGAGACATAAAAATGCTTGGGTGTTACGAGTCTGAATCGATCGTGGTCGAATGCCGTCAGCACATAGGGTTTCTGCTCGTGAAAGGTGTTGGTCACTTCTGCAACGGCACAGAGCGGTTTTTCATCTGCATCAAAGCAGTAATAGAAGCAGACTGGATTGAAGATATAACCAAGAACTCTTGGGAAAGTCAGCAATCGCACCTTTGAAATGCCACTGATGTCTACGCCCGCTTCCCGAATGATCTGGAGAATGTTTTCTTTTGAGTTCTGACTATCTTTGACGATGTGATCGACATCAAAAAAGGAGAACAAGGAGCGTTGATTGCGCTTAAAGAGCCGCAGTTGATTCGAGAGTGAGTTGAGCTCATCTAGATCCAACCAAAGATAAAAGACATGGTAGTTAAACCGATGTTCCTTTGGCGTCAGCCGATGGTGCATGACACGGCACTCATAGATCGCGGAGCTGGGGGCGGATTTTACCATGGCTCTTTTCCCAAAAGGTCGCGGCAGACATTCACAGCCGACATGAAGCCATCTTCATGAAAGCCGTAGCGAGTCCAGGCACCGCAGAAATAGGTCGTTTGGTCAGATGAGATTTGATTGAGTTCAGGCACTCTTTTTTGGGCAGCTACAGCATGAACATCGAAGAGCGGATGCTCATAGTTGATGCGCTTCAGGACCTTGGATGGGTCGATGGCCTCTGCTCCATTGATGCTGACAAAGTAATTCGTCTTTTCAGAGACGCCTTGCAGTAGGTTCATCCAGTAATGCGTGCTAGGCTGGATGCTACCCTCTTGATTGAATTCGACGTGATAGTTCCAGGACGCCCAACACTTTTTCGTCTTCGGCATGAAGCGGTCATCGGTGTGCAGCGTCGCGATATTTGGCTGGTATTTGAACGCAGGCAAGATCTGCAGTTCCAGCGATGTGGGGTCGGCCAGCATCTTCAGAGTGGTCGGCGTATGAGTGGCTAGGATGACCTTGTCGTAGATCTCCACTTCATGATTCTTGGCATACACGAGAGCTTTGCCATCGCGTCTTTCGATCCGCTCAACAGGCGTGTTTAGGCGGATGCGATCACGGAAAGGCGGAACTAATTTACGCACATATTGACGGCTGCCATCCACGACCGTCCACCAGGGATGCCGCGCATTCATGCCAAGAAAGCCGTGATTGTACCAAAAATGCATCAGTGTCTGTGCTGGGAACTCCAACATCAGTTCAGGCGGCGTGGACCAGACGGCGCTTCCCATGGGAATGATATAGAGATCTAGGAAGTCTTGTCCATAACCGCGTGCTGCCGCATATTGCCTAAGTGTCATGCCTTCGACCTGCGGATCATTCATGGCTTTGAGGGTCTCCTCATTGAAGCGCTTAATCTTCAAAAGAAACATCCAGAAACGTGGGCTGACTAGATTGCGGCGTTGACCGAAAATGGTGTCCAAGTTTTTGCCGTTGTATTCGTAGCCAGTAGGTAGATGGCGCAGACTGAAAGACATATCCGTCCGCTTGGTCTCCACGCCCAACTCATGGAAAAGCCGGCAGAGCAGGGGGTAGGTCTGGTGATTGAAGACCATGAAGCCCGTATCAATGGGGAGTTCCTGCCCGTTTTCGGTCACCGTGACGGTGTTGGTATGCCCGCCGATGTAGTCTGCCGCCTCATATAGGGTGATGTCATGGCGCTGATTGAGGAAATGAGCACAGCCTAAACCAGAGATTCCGGTTCCGATGATGGCAATACGCTGACGTGAATTGGGCATGGTAGAAAGTGCGGCAAGATGGGTTCGCCTCTGGTGGCCTGATGGATTCATCTCTTGTGGCTGAATCAGTCTTTTAAGGCGCTTTGACGCGCTGATGAATGATGGTGCCACTCAGGGTTGTTTGCCCCTGATCGCCGGTAAAGGTGACCTCGGAGTGCAGGGTATTTTTATCCTCTGCCTTAAAGGAATCCTGGACGCTGATGCTGCTGGAGCCATTGCCTGTGATGGATTTCAGATCCATGACTTGGGCAACCTCGGAGACGCTGCCTTCAAATCGGATGGTCTGGCCATCTCCGCCTGTGAGCACGGCCTCGAAGCTATCGGTGGCCACGTTATGGGTGATGGCCCAGGAGAATGTTTGGGTATCTCCATTCATGGTGCGTGAACCTTCGATACTGAAGCTTTCTGCCGTATCCACTTTCCCAGTCCATGTTTCCGTGATGGTTACGAGGTGATTGTTTTCGCCAGTCAATTTTCCTTCTGCCTGCCAGTGGCCGACCAGTTGTTTGAAAAAAGCATTCTCAGAAAGTTCTAGCGCGCAGACAGACCTACTTGAAGCAAATGCCCAAGCAAGGCTGCAAAGGATCAGTGTTTTCATCATGACTCTAGCTTATCAGGTAGAGTCGCTAGGAAACAAGGATCAAATTACCTTTCACGCCTCCGCCGAATGATCGTCGCAAGGGTGCTCATGGCTAAAAGGAGCATTCGTGATGGTTCTGGCACTGCAAATCCAGGACTACCGACATCCACGCCAGGTCCAAGGCCGCTTGTCTGCCCGTTGGAAACAGCTGGGTAAGCTTCATTTTCACCAGCAACGCTAAGGCCAAGGCTATTTCCGAGTTTATCCCATTCAAAAGTTCTTCCTTGTGTCGCAGAGCCAAAAGTAACGGAAGTGACTTGAGTGTTCGTGTTATCATAAATGTAAAGTCGATCTCCCGAAGCAAGGAAATTGGGGACGCCATTGCCAAGATTCACGACGATGACTCCTGCTAGGCCCCAGTTTGAAATCCATGTGCTTTCGGCGCCAAGGGTCTCATTGGTAAAGATAAGGCTAGTGCCTGCAGCAATGCTGGTCGCGCTGCCAAAAGTCGCTGTTCCTGCCGTGTTCGATGAGCGGTCCCAACTCCAACCAATGAGACTCACCAAGGTCGGGCCTGTATTGGTCAATTCGAACCAATCGGCGTTGTTAGAGCCGCCGCCATGAGATGACGAACTCATCAGTTCAGTGATCACAATGGCTGCTTGAGTTGATGTGTTTCCATAAAGAAAGAACCATGACAAGATAAGTAAAAGAGCTGGCTTTGATTTCATAATTTAAACTTAAATTCGATATTTTGAACTAGATAAATTTAAATGAATTTCGCAAATTATTCAATTTAAAATTAAGTAAAATCGTTATTTTTTATTTAATTAAGCTAATAATTTAAGTATTTAATTGATTGCGCGATTCGATTTTGGGGTGGCTCCGGCACCCATGCAAAGCGGAACCTAAAGTAGAGAATGAGTGGATTCGGTATTCGACATTTGTCCTTCATCCGTCACCCTCATGTCAGTGCATCACCTTTATCTTCACATACCCTTTTGTCATCGAGTCTGCCCGTATTGTAGCTTTTACAAGCACACGCCTGGAGCAACGCCGATGGGTGAATTTGTCGAGGCTGTGCTGAGTGAGGCCCGCAGACAGCGTCAGCGCTATGCATTGAATCTTGAAACGGTCTATGTCGGCGGGGGCACCCCGACCGCACTCAGCGAGACGCACTTGGAAAAGCTGCTGACTGGACTGCGGGAGACGCTGGATCTCAGCCAGGTGAAGGAATTTACTTGCGAGGTAAATCCGCGGACTGTGACAGACTCCAAGGCTGCCATGATGCGGGCGCAGGGGATTGACCGCATTAGTTTGGGAATTCAATCTTGGGATCAGGCCACACTGAAGACTCTAGGGCGTGATCACGCGCCAGCGGATGCTGAGGAGACTTATCAGTTGCTGCGAGGCGCAGGTTTTCGCAGTGTGAATGTGGATCTGATGTTTTCGATTCCAGGGCAGAGTCTCGAAACGTGGCTTAGCACCGTTCGTCACACGATCTCTCTGGGGCCAGATCATATCTCGGCTTACAATCTGAATTATGAAGAAGATACCGAGTTTTTTGAGCGGCTTCATCGCGGTCAATACCGTGAGGATCAGAGTCAGGATGCGGAGTTCTTTGATGGGGCACTCCAGATCTTAGAAGGTGCTGGATACCAGCATTATGAGATCAGTAATTACGCGAGGCCTGGGCACCGCTCGGTTCACAATGAAAGTTACTGGCTGGGAGAAGATTATCTGGGGTTGGGACCCAGTGCCTTTTCGACTTGGAAGAATCATCGCTGGCAGAATGTGCCTGATACGACGCGTTATTTGAAGATCATGGCTGCCAATGAAGAGCCCGCGCTGCCCGGGGAGCATCTGACAATGGATCAGCGGCGCACCGAGCGCTTTGGCCTGGAGTTGCGCACCGAGCGCGGCCTGCCCTTAGCTCTGGTTCGTGAGCCCGAACAGCGAATGGTGCAGATCCTGCAAACAGAAGGGCTGCTGGAAGTTAAAGAGGACCATATCCGACTCACTCGAGTCGGCAAACCTCTGGTCGATTCAGTTGCCGTCGCTCTTCTGGGTGAGGATCTGAAGGCCTAGATCATGCCTAGCGCACGCTTGATTTGCTGGGCTGATTCGAGGGCTTCTTCGATGCTGTCCCCGAGAACATTGATGTGCCCCATTTTGCGTTTAGCGCGGGCTTCAGCTTTGTCGTAGAGATGCAGCTTAGCGCGGGGATGATTCAGCACAGGGGACCAGTCGGGATGCACTTGGGGTTCAGGCCAGACGTCGCCAAGCAAGTTGATCATGACTGCTGGCGTATGCTGGCTGGGATCGCCCAGGGTAAGTCCGCAGATGGCACGGAGTTGCTGTTGGAACTGGTTAGACAGGCAGGCGTCAATGCTATAGTGGCCACTGTTATGCGGCCTCGGAGCGATCTCGTTGACGAGAACTTTTCCGTCGGCTGTCACAAACATTTCCACCGCCATCGTGCCGACATAATCCAGACCTGTAGCCACCGCTTCCCAAAGATCTAGAGCCTGATCTTGGATGGCTGAATTGACCCGCGCTGGAGAGATGCTGAGGTCGAGGATGTGATGAGCGTGTTCGTTTTCGATGACACCGTGTACAGCCATGCGGCCATCGACACTGCGGGCCCCGACCACAGAAATTTCACAGACAAAGGGCACCCATTGCTCGACGACCGCATGATGCCCTTCAAAGGCCTGCCAAGCTGTGGCGAGATCGGTATCGGCAGTGACTTTGCATTGGCCTTTGCCATCGTAACCAAACGCAGCGGTTTTGATCACGCAGGGGCGGCCAAGTTCGCTTATGGCTTTATCTAATTGGGCTAGGTTTTCAATGATGCGGAATTCTGCACAGGCAATGCCTTTCTCACGGAGAAAGAGTTTTTCACGCTCACGGTGCTGTGTGGTATGGATGGCCTTTCGGCTAGGCCGTAAGGGCTTTTCGGCCTCGACGGCTTGTAAACAAACGTCAGGAATGTTTTCAAACTCGGCCGTGACGACATCCACCTTGGACAAGAATCTGGCTAACGCTGACTTGTCATCATACGACGCATTGAACTCGAACGTGGCCATCTGGCCTGCAGGACAGCCGGGGCGTTCATCGGTGAAAATGGCGACTTGGTAGCCTGCGCGGCGAGCTTCAAGAGCCAGCATGCGACCCAGCTGACCACCGCCTAAAATGCCGATGGTGGATGGAGGAAGGAAAGGGGATGGGGACATAAAGGAAGGCTTAAAGCTCAATCTTCAGTTGGGTGGAGAGCTGGCTCATTAAACCGTCTTTTCTAGCTCCTTTTGGGACTCCATCACCTTCGCTGTTTGGCGCTGGCGGAAGGCTTTCAGTTGGGCTGCTAGCTCAGGATTTTCATTGGCCAGCATGGCGATGGCGAAGAGACCCGCATTGGTTGCGCCGGCATTGCCGATGGCAAAGGTAGCTACCGGGATGCCTCCGGGCATTTGGACAATGGAGTAGAGGCTGTCCATGCCACTGAGAGCACGACTTTGCACTGGCACGCCAAGCACAGGCAGCGTGGTCATGCTCGCTGCCATGCCGGGCAGATGGGCGGCACCGCCGGCACCGGCGATGATGCATTGTAACCCGCGTGACTCAGCACTGGTGGCATAATCATAGAGAAGTTGGGGGGTGCGGTGCGCGCTAACGACCTGCTTTTCATAAGGCACGCCAAAGTCTTCCAGGACTTTGGCTGCGTTTTGCATGGTGGGCCAGTCGGAGCTAGAGCCCATGATGATACCGACGAGAGGGGAACTCATATCCAAGCAAGTAACGCGGAGACTTCCTGAGTGCAACCTGCGCTTACGGTTTGCATCTCAACCGCTGCCTTGCCATCTTGCGAGCGCATGACCTTTCGCGAAAAATTAGAACAACGAATCGCCACCACCCAGTCCAACCTTTGCGTTGGCTTGGACATCCGCGCTGAAGACGCCAGTGAAGACACCAAGCAACAGATCATCCGCGTGATCGAAGAAACGCTGCCCTATGCGGCTGCCTTTAAGCCTAATTCGGCCTACTTTGAGGCCCTCGGCTGGCGTGGCATGCGCATGCTAAGTGAAGTTTTGAAGGTAATCCCCGCCGACGTGCCAATCGTGCTGGATGTGAAGCGCGGGGATATTGGTGAAACCCAGGGCTATTATGCCAAAGCGGCCTTCGATGAGTTGGGCGTGGATTCCGTGACGCTGAATCCTTACATGGGTCGAGATACCCTGGAGCCTTTCCTGAAATATGCGGATAAGGGACTGTATCTTCTGGGTGTGACCTCGAATCCGGGTGCGGCGGACATCGAACTGCAAAAAACAGGGGATCGCTATGTGTATGAAATCGTTGCGGAAATGACGAAATCCAGTCCTCAGGTAGGTCTGGTGATCGGCCTGACCAATGCGGCGGAAGAAGTGCTGTCTCGCACGCCAGACGTTCCCTTGCTCATTCCGGGCTTGGGCGCGCAGGGCGGAGATTTGGCCTCTCTTAAGGGCAGTGGACGCAGGGCTCCTCTTTTGATCAATGTTTCGCGTGGGATTCTTTACCAAAACGACGGTAAAACCTACGCAGAGCGCGCTCTTCATTGGCAGCAAAGCATCCAGCAGGCGTTAGGCTGATCTGATGACAGTATGGGTCGTGGTTAATAGTCATTCGGCGCTGAATTGGCCGAAGTGCTCTTAAACCAACATCCACGCTAGACAGTGAGCTTGGTGTCGTTTCAAGTAGGCAGGCTGCGCTGCTCTAGTGCGGCAATTCCAACTCGAAGCAACAAACTACGATATTCAAAAACATGGGCAAAATCACCTTTGGCTCCCAAGTCTATACCTGGTTCATGCAGGGCACCGGCAAGGGCTACGACAATAAACTCGACCACATGATCAAGGTCGCCGCTGAAGCCGGCTTTACGGGCATTGAGCCCATGGTGCTGGAGATTTCCGAGAGTGCTCTCGGCTGCGGTAAATACTGGCTTGGCGACTTTTGCGATCCCAAGCGTCTCAAGGACGTGTTGGATGAGCACAAGATGAAGCTGGCAGGCCTTGCGCTTGTGTGCGCCTGGGATGGTGAAACCGAAGCTCCTAATGAAAAAGCTGCTGCTGATTTCACGCTCGACTTCCTCCAGCACTTTCCTGGCTCCATGCTCGGCACGGTCACCTTGCCTAGCGGTCGCAAAGACAATCTCCAAAGCCGGCGCCTGAACATTGCTAAAAACGTCAATGCCGTG